>JACRBH010000246.1 GCA_016234535.1 Chloroflexota bacterium | reverse complement strand
TCCTGTACGGATCGCAGTGGCCGTTATCGTCATCAGCACGCTCGCTTATTATGGATTTCGTTCCCTCAACACTGCGAACGCAAGTGAGTTAACCGCCTCGGGCACCATCGAAGCCACCATCGTGAACGTTGCGCCTGAGATCGCCGGTAAAGTGACGGGTGTCCTCGCCGATGAATCCCAGCCAGTTAGGATGAATGACCCGCTTCTTCATCTGGACCCGAACCTGCTGACTGCCCAATGGGCAGTTGCCGCCGCTTCAGTGGATTCTGCCAACGCCGCCCTCGCATCCGCTCAGGTCAAATATGATCAAACCTTGCAAGCCGCCATTGCCGCACAGGACGCCCAGCGCGCGAAAGACCTGAAGACCAGCGCCCCAAGCGACTTCGATCAACCCGGCTGGTATTTTGACCAGGCCGAACAAGCCGAATCCGCAAAAGTTGAATTGGATAACGCACAGACCGAACTTGATGATGCAAATGCAAATCTGCAAACCGTCATCAGTGACTTGCAGAACTCCAAATATCTCAAAGCTGAAAAACGTCTTGCAGATGCCCGCGCCGCGTTTGTGATTGCCGATGTAGTGAAGGATGAAGCATCAAGTGCCTCAAACAGCGGGGGACTGCTGGATGCCGCAAACGATTATCTCGAAATCGCCCAGACCGAACTCGATGACGCTCAAACCGAATATAACGATGAACTTACAACTGACGAAGCGGATGATGTCGAATACGCCCGCGGAAAAGTCATCGCCGCGCAGCAAAGATATTACGCCGCGTATGCGCGCTGGCTTTCCTTCCAGACTGGCGAAGAATCTCCGGCTGTGGTTGCTGCTCTCAAATCTTTGGAACAGGCCAAATCCGCAGTGACGCAGGCGGATGCAAATCTTGCTCTGCTCGATACACAGGTTGCCAAACTGACTATTGTCGCGCCGATGGACGGCGTTATTCTCACACGCAATGTGGAACCCGGTGAATTTGTCCAACCTGGCGCTGTTGCGCTAACAATGGCCGACCTCACCAACTTAACCATCACCGTTTATGTTCCAGAAAATCTTTACGGACAAATTGCCCTCGGCCAAACGGCGGAAGTCCGTGTGGATTCCTTCCCCGATCTGGTCTTTACCGCCACAGTTGTTCACATTGCAGATCAAGCTGAATTCACCCCGCGTAATGTCCAAACCGTTGAAGGCCGCAGTTCCACTTTCTATGCCATCAAATTAAAGGTGGCAGACCCCGAAGGCAAGTTGAAGATCGGAATGCCGGCGGATGTGGTGTTTAAGTAATGTCAAAAGTCGAAGGTCAGAGAAGGGATAACGTTATGAATCCTGCTGCATTCGATTGGAAAAAGATGAAAAATATTCAGAAGATCCATCGTGTACTATACGCGATGGGGCTTGGCCCACTCATCGGCAGGATCATTCTCCTTTTGACCACAACAGGCCGAAGGTCAGGAATGAAGCGGGTTACTCCTCTTCAATATGAAATGATCGGTACTGATTATTATCTGGGTTCAGCGCGCGGAGTCAAAGCAGATTGGGTGCGGAACATCCAAACCAATCCGCAAGTGGAAGTAAGAGTCGGCGCGAAAAATTTTCATGGCACAGCCGAAGTTATCTGCGACCCTTCAAAGTTCGCGGATTTTATGGAAGTGCGCCTTGAAAGGCATCCACGCATGATCGGTTTCATTATGCAGAAAGCGCACGGATTGCCCAGACGCCCCAGCCGTGAGCAGTTGGAAGATTTGGCAAAAGGCGAGGCTTTCGTGATCGTTCACCCGACAAAATTTAGTGAGAATTAACCGTGACAAATTATCTGGTCCAAGCTTCCAATTTACAGAAACATTTCGGCGATACCCATGCCGTGAATGGTGTTGACTTAAACATTGGCTCTGGCGAGATATACGGCCTCGTCGGCTCTGATGGCGCTGGTAAAACCACAACGATAAGGCTGCTGGTTGGCGCTTTATTGCCGGATAAAGGTGATGTCACCATCTGCGGGTACGACCTGCGAAAGCAGACAGAGCTGGCGCGCTCAACAATAGGCTATCTCTCGCAAAGATTTTCCATGTACGAAGACTTGACCGTTTTGGAAAACATCCGTTTCTTCGCAGAGATCCGCGGACTCTCCTCCACTGAATGGCTGCCGCGTTCGATGGAGATTCTCGAATTCGTCGGCCTCGATAAGTTCAAGGATCGCCGCGCGGGACAACTCTCAGGTGGTATGAAACAGAAACTTGGCCTGGCTTCCGCGTTGGTCACACGTCCGCGTTTATTATTGTTGGATGAACCGACTACAGGTGTAGACCCTGTGACCCGTCAGGATTTTTGGCAGTTGGTGATTAAACTCGTTTCGCAACCCGCAATCGCAAATCCAAAATCGCAAATCCAAAATCATGAATCCAATGGTGTCAGCGTGATTATCTCCACTCCCTACATGGATGAAGCTTCACGCTGTCACCGCGTGGGGTTTATGAAGAAAGGCAAAATTATTGCCGAAGATACTCCATCCAACCTGCGCGCGCATCTTAATGGGCGCGTCTTAGAGTTGCGTGGAAATCCCATCAATATACTTCGTCATGTCGCGCATCAGGATGAAGATGTGGAAGATGTCGCCGCGTTTGGCGATAAGTTGCATGTTCGCGTGCGCGCGGGCAAGTCATCTCTTATCATGAAACGTTTGCCCAAGGAGATCGAGTCTGCTGGTGGCGAGTTGACGGAACTGCGCGCCATTCCGACCACGCTGGAAGATGTCTTTATCGCTTTATCTGAAGACCAGTAATTTTGCCCAACCCGACTTTATAACTTGAAAGGAGTCTCCTCATGATTAATCTCGATTTCAGCACATTGATTGACCGCCCCGTGAAGGATGTTTTTATGTTTGTCTCCGATCCGAATAACATGTCCAAGTGGAATTCTGCTGTTGTCAGCATTCAACAGATCACACCGGGCGCTGTTGGCATCGGCACAAAATTCAAAACAGTCGGCGAAGCAATGGGGCGCCGCCTCGAAGGCGAATTACAGGTACAAACTTACGAGCCTGAAACCAAATGCGGTTTTCAATTGAACGCCGGGCCGATGCAAATGAATCTAACCCTGTCGCTCAAATCCGTTGGCACTGGCACAAAGATCAGTCTCAATGTGCAGGGCAATCCCGCCGGTGTTTTCAAATTGGCCGAAGGTGTTATGACAGGGCAGGTCAAGAAATTGATGGAAGGAAATTTCGCCAGATTGAAATCTGTGCTGGAAAGCGGAGCGTAATCAACCATGTCATTGCCTGTGATCTATGTAGAAAATCTCACGCGCCGCTTTGGCGATTTTGTCGCTGTTGATCACATCAACTTTGAAGTGAACGCAGGCGAGGTGGTTGGCTATCTCGGCCCGAACGGTTCCGGCAAAACGACCACCATCCGCATGTTGCTGGGGCTGCTCGAACCAAGTGAGGGAGAAGCAACCGTATTGGGCTTCGACGCTTTCAGACAAAGCGAAGAAGTACGCAAACGTGTTGGATATATGTCGCAAAAGTTCGCCATCTATGATGACTTGACGACTCTCGAAAATTTGACATTCTACGGCGGTGTCTATGGAGTAAATGACAAAGCCCGCATCCAACATACCCTTGAGCTGGTCGGCCTTAAAGGGCATGAGAATACGCTGACGAGGGATATGTCCACCGGCTGGCGGCAGAGACTGTCACTTGGGATTGCGTTGGTGCATGAACCGAAATTATTATTTCTCGATGAACCCACCTCAGGTGTTGACCCAACCGCCCGCCGCGCATTTTGGGATTTGATCTATGAACTGGCGGAAGGCGGCGTGACGATTCTGGTCACGACACATTACATGGATGAGGCCGAATACTGCGAACGAGTCGGTGTAATGCGCGACGGCAAATTGCTGGCGATGGATACGCCGACAAATTTGAAGAAGTCCATTATTACAGGCGATGTCTGGGAAGTGTACGCGCATCCGCTTGAACAGGGATTGGAGATTCTCTCCGCCATGCCGGGTGTGGAGCGCGTCGGGTTGGCGGGTGACCATTTACGTGTGATCAGTTCAAAGGTCGGAAAGACAGCGATGAAAGGCTTATTAAGTAGGGAAGGCTTGAGCGTGGAAAAAATCGAAAGAGGCGAACCAACTCTGGAAGATGTCTTCCTCGCTTTGGCTCGTTAAAAATATGTCGTTGCGAGGCGGGTGTTTTCCCGCCGAAGCAACCTCCAACTTATAGGAGATTGCTTCGGGCTAACGCCCTCGCAATGACATGGCAGTTTATTCCTCGGGGGTGACGATGGCCATGATGATGTAGGCAATCAGTAGGCCGCCATTCAAGGCAAAGAAACCAAGTACGAATAACAGGCGCACAACGGTGGGGTCCATGTTGAGATAATCTGCGAGACCTGCGCATACGCCCGCGATCATGCGGTTGGATTTGCTTCGGTGAAGGGTTTTGACTTCGTTCATTTTTGCTCCTTTCGTTTTGTCTACTAGCTTTACGCAGAGAAACGAAAGGAGTTGCAGTTACTTATGCTTCCTGCCTTCGAAATAATTTGCGCCCGCCGCATAAAGCAGGAATAAGCCGATCATGATGAAGAACACGGCCTGCCATCCAAGAAAGCGGTATTGCATGGCTCCGAAGCCTGTGAACACCGCACCGACCAGTCCATAGAAGATTGCGTTGCGATTGTATGCCGAGGCAACGCGCCTGGATTGAAATAAGTTGCGAGCCGTAAGCTGCTCCAGCGCGCGGACTTCATCTTCGTGGCGGCCTTTGCAGGCGAGCACATCCTCAACGATGGCGGTGCATTCGGAGCAAAGTCCGCGCTGGCAGTATTTGCATAATCCAACAGCAGATTTTTCGGGGTGATAGTAGCAGTTCATGATTTTTTCTCAAAATTAATCGTCATTGCGAGCCGCGCTTTTGCGGCGAAGCAATCCCCTCATGTGCTTGAGATTGCTTCGGGCAGGCAAGCGCCGCCCTCGCAATGACGATGACTTATATTTTTACAACTGGATGCCTCAACACCGTCTTCATTTTATCAGGCGCGGTTTTGCGTGGGTCGCTGAGATAGATTTCATGGTGCTTGCCATTGGGACCGACGTTATCTTTCAATCCATTCTCTGTCATGAATTCCTTCATGCGGACAATGGTGACTGGCTCGGTGGCGTACGGTCCGATGTGCATGGTTTGCACGCACATGCCTTCTTCAAAGTAGGCGAGCTTTGCCTTTGAGAGCATTTCACTGTCACCCTTCTTCTTGCGGACTTGTTCGCGCGCTTCCTCAAAGATTTCTTTCGTGATGACATCAGGCTGCATGATCATCAGCGTGTAAAACCAATTATCTTTTACGGTGATGTCGAAGAAACCATCCTCCACCCACCACAATCCCTCCAGCGCCATGACGGGATAATCAATGGCGTTCGTCTTACGCTTCTTGAGCATGAATTTGAGCGTGTAGGAAAGTCCGTATAAAGCCTGAGTGGCTTCTGCAAATGCCGGTGATTTGCCCGGCTTGGAGCCTTTTTCAATCGCACCGTCGACCATGGCAAACTGTAGATTTGGCACTTGCACCGCCTCGATCTTTCTTGCGGAAGGTTGATACAGGTGTTTGAATTGTTTTTTGAGGTCAAGCGTTTTCATGTAAATCTCCTTGTTAGCCAAATTACCAATTACTTCTTTACCTTCTTCCGAATCTCCGTCCGCGCCCAGCGGTAGTGACTGCTCGTAGCGGAAACAAAATACGCCGCCAGTGGATTGTTATTTGCCCATTTGTATATTTTACGGGTGAACAATTCCTTTTCGGGAATGTTATCAATAGTTTTCATGATCTTTTTGTGCGAAGCCTTGAAAGTCTTCATAATTTTCGCAAGAGGTTTGTCACGATGCCTTAGAAAGATGGCGTGATTTAGTTGCGGCAATTGTCCCCAGTTGTAATCCTCGGATGGTACGGCTGGAACCTTTCCCTTCACGCCTGCTTCATACCATTTCATGACCATCCCTTCCCATTCAAAGAGATGTGCCAGCACATCCTTGACCGCCCATTCGCCGATGACGTCTGGCTTCATCATTTGTTCGGGTGTCAGGGTGGACAACAGTTCTTCCAGTGCGGCGCGTTCTTTTTGAGCAGTTTCAACGATTTGAGTCTTTGTTGTTGGTTTTGGCATATGAGTTTCCTTTATTTTCCGGATCGTTCCAAAATGCGCTGGATGAAAAATGTCAGCCCTCGTGATGAAATTTTCTTTTGACTGAAATCCCAATCTTTCCAGACCGTCCAGACGGATTCAGGAACAAAGCGCCCATCGCCATCCGCTTTTGATTCCACAACTTTCAACATTTCCTTGAAGCGTTTATCTTTTCGCGCCCATTTGAAATGACTCAGCACATCCAGCACATGCAGAACGTCGTACCAGAATAGCGGCGCTTTGAGTTTGCGGAAGTCTGTGCCCATGAAGAACATGTACGGATGGCGCTCCTCGCTTTCATCCCAAAGCGAAAGCAGGGTCTCCACTCCAATCTTTGCGGACTTGCCTTCCCGCAGTTCAGGTACTTGCGCCAGCACTTTCAACATCACCAAAGTTGCGTATGGACATGGGTCATCTTTGCGCCCCGGCCCGCGAAACTTTCCCAACTCCGGCGAGACTGCGCAAGGCCAGCCATTATCGCGGACGAGGCCCTCCAAATAATCAATGGCGGTTTGCACGCGCGGGTCATCGCGCATTCCCATCTGGATCAGGGATGCGAGCACCACAGGCGCATCGCACAATGCCCACGCCCATTCATCCTGTCCACTCCCGCCGAAATGTTGTGGAATATTCATGGGCAATTGGAAGGGACCTTGTTTGGATTGATGCTTCATCACTTTATCCACGATTTTTTTCACTGGTGCGTCGCTGACATTCAATCCCAAATCTGCGATGAATTCCAGTTTGTGGAAAGGCTGGCTGGCGGATTTATGACTATTCAATACGATACCGGGCCAATCTGTTAACTCGGTCAGCAGAGATTGGATTTTCACATCAGCCAGCATGGCTTTGCGCGCCGTGACCACTTGCGGGTCTTTTTCCGTTTGATTAAGCAGGTCAACGCGCGTCCGATATTCAACCCAGGGTTCGCCTTGTAAAAGCCATTCGGTGATTTTGTCGTTCATGATCTATATTTCCTCGCAGTTATCACTATCCATTCCTTGACCATCACGCGCAGCTCAGGAGGGTCTATCACCTCAACTGCCGGGCCGTAAGCCAGTGTGGTACTTGCCGCCCATTCAAGGGTTGGCGCGGAAAATGTGACATCCACACTGCCATCCTGTTTTGGTTCCACAGATTCCCAATACGATTGATTTCCCGCCACGAGATTTGCAGATGTTGGTTCAAAATGCAAGCGGGCTTTGACCTGCGGTTGAATCTGTGACTGATCCTTCAAGTAGGTTTGCAGATCGAAATCTGGCAATTGGGTGAAGGTCGTATCTGAAAGTGTGATTTCAGAAATCCGATCCACGCGGAAAATGCGGATTTCCTGATGCACATGACAGAATCCGACCGCATACCACCAACCCCAGCGATGCACGAGCGCGTACGGGTCCAGTCCGCGCTGCGATGGATGCGGAACCATATTGCTTTGATAATTCATATTCACGCTGCGATGTTCGCGAATGGCGCGGCGCAACTTTTCCAGCGCTGGCGTTTGTGCCTCCAAACTTGCACGGTGCATTCCAGTCGCCACCAGCGAACTCCGCGCCCACACCACCTCACGGACTTGTTCATCGGGGAGCAGGTTTTCCAGTTTTGCCAGCGCGCCGCGCGCAGACTCGCGATACAACTCTCCCCACAATTCCTCCACCAGGCCAGTTCCCAAAACCACGGCAACCGACTCTTCAGGCGACAAAACCAGCGGCGGCATCTTATAGCCTCGCACGAGCGAAAACCCTCCGTACGGTCCGCGCTCTGTATAAACAGGGATTCCCATTTCACCAAGCATGTCAAAGTAGCGATGAATGGTGCGTAACGAAACGCCGAGCTTCCCAGCGAGTTCAGATGCTTTCTGGTTGGGCTGGTTTTGCAACAGAAATATGAGCGTAATCAGGCGGGTGGCGGTGTTGTTCATTGTGTCATATCCTTGATAAATATAAATCAGGTATATGTCAAATTATGGCATATTTGTGAAAGTGAGTAAACAAGGAAACAGGTAGTCGTGTGTAAAACGTGTCTACCTGTTTCCTTGTTTCCATGTTTACCTTTCCACTTCACTCCCCCTTGTGAATCACATCCCTTCCATATTTTTCCTGAAGTTGATCCACGACTTCCTGCAACTTGCGGGACTTTTCGCTTCCTGTGTCCCACAAGCTGAGCTGCCGTACCGGAGATCCGATTCCGCTGACGCCGACTCCGATCAGGCGAACGGCTTGATTCGGCTTGCGGACAGTTTTCATCAGCTTGAGGGCTGTGCGATAAATCTCATCATCGTTGTCTGTGGATGTGGGTAATGTGATTTGCCGGGAAAGAGTTGTGAAATCAGGCCAGCGGATCTTTAGCTTGACGGTTTTTCCAGCGAGATCATTTTTACGCAGTTGACGCGCCACTTCTTTCGATTGTTCGCGGATTGTTTTTTCGAGAGTCTTGTCATCGCGCACATCCACATTGAATGTGGTTTCCTGACTGACTGATTTGGTTTCATATTCGGTGACGATGGGACGGTTATCAATTCCCTGTGCATGACGCCATAAGTCGCGTCCGTTTTCGCCGAAGAGATTGACAAGTTCTTTTTCAGGCCACTTTGCAATGTCACCGATGGTGTGGATTCCAAGCTCAGTTAATCTTGCGGAAGTTTTTGGGCCGACACCCCAGAGCATGTCTGCGGGCAGTGGGGCGAGGAATTTGGCTTCATCACCGGCTGGAACAATTGTTAATCCAAACGGCGGTTCGTTGCTTTTCTTTTTTGATTTCTTGCCAACCTCGGTTGCAATTTTTGCCACGAGTTTATTGGATGCGATTCCGATCGAGCTGGGTAAATGCAGTTCGTTTTTGATACCAGCTTGCAGGTCAAGCGCGATGCGGGCCGGGGCTTCGCGCATGTCTGAGATGTCGAGAAAAGCTTCGTCGATGGAAATCTGTTCGACCAGACCTGTCAAATTCCGCAGTTTGGTCATTACCTTTTCGGAATATTCCTCGTATAGTTTATGCCGCCCGGGGACGATGATCAGATTCCTGCACTGTTGAAGCGCGCGCGACATGGGCATGGCGCTGCGTACTCCAACCGCACGCGCTGCATAGGAACATGATGCGACCACGCCGCGTTCATTCGGTTTGCCGCCCACTGCAAATGGCTTGCCGCGCAGATTGGGATTTTGAATCTCTTCGACGGAGCAATAGAAAGCATCGAGGTCTAAATGAAGAATGGTGCGCGGCATGTTCGTAATTATAGTTTATCGGCAGAACTGGTACAAAATGACCATGAAATTGCCTTGTTAATATATTGAACATTCGCTTAAGAAAAGTTATACTAGAGACGTCGTATAGTCAAGGAACTTTTAATCTTATTTCACGTCTTTGTTTAGTATTTGCAATGTATGGAGGAAGAAATGAAACTTACGTCGAAATTCGCAACAACCCTGCTTCTACTTGCCTTGATGTTTTCCATTCTGCCTGCTGCGGCTGCGCAGCCTGCCCAGGCTGCGACCTGCTATTGGGCGCAATTCGTGGCTGATGTAACCGTGCCCGATGGCACGAATTATACGGCAGGCACGGCCTTCAAGAAAACATGGCGACTCAAGAACATCGGTACTTGTACATGGAGCGATGTCTCTTTGATCTTTGTCAGTGGTGAGAAGATGGGTGCGCCCACTTCGGCTGCCTTGTCAGCCACAGTCACTCCCGGACAAACAGTGGATATCTCTGTGGATATGACAGCGCCCAGTGCGGCAGGTCATTACTTTGGTTACTATAAACTCAAGAGCACGGCAGGCGGTGAGTTTGGCATTGGCTCGAATGCCAATAGTACGTTTTGGGTCGAGATCAATGTCAATTCATCTTCCGGTACAGGTTATGACTTTACTGCTCATGCCGCAGATGCCGGTGTCGCATGGTCCACGGGCGCGGGCGCGTTTACATTCCCCGGCACAGACGGCAGCGCAAACGGCTTTGCACTTAAATTAACCAATCCCAAATTCGAGAGCGGTGTCTCTTCCGCTTTGGCGGGATTGCTGCTTGCCCCCAACAATGTCACCAACGGTTATGTTCAGGGGATTTACCCCGCCTTCAAAGTTCAAAGCGGCGACCGCTTCCAGGCCACCATTGGTTGTGAATATGGCGCAACCAATTGTTACGTCGCATATCGTCTCGATTATCAGATCGGGACCGGCGCGGTGAAAACCTTCTGGACCTTCCGTGAAAAATATGAGGGGCTGACCTACAATGTAAATCTTAATCTCAGTTCCCTGGCCGGCCAGGATGTGAAGTTCATCCTCGTGACCAACGCGTATGGTTCACCCACGGGCGACCGTTCTTTATGGGTCAACCCGATCATTGCCCGTTCGGGCGGTACTGTCCCGACGAACACGCCTGCGCCAACTGTCACCGGCACACCGCCGACTCCCACGGCCACCAAATCAGTAACACCCATTCCTTCCAGTTGTGATCGCGCTCAGTTCATTTCAGATGTGACCGTACCGGATGGAACCACCTTCCAGCCGAACGCTCCGTTCATCAAGACCTGGCGTCTTAAGAATGTCGGCACTTGTACATGGAGCAATTACAGCCTGATGTTTGACTCCGGCGAAAAGATGGGCGGACCCGATTCAGCGGTCATTCCGGCCACAGTGCTGCCCGGTCAAACCGTTGACATTACCGTCAACCTGACAGCGCCCGCCTCCGCCGCCACATATCGCGGATACTGGAAGCTGAAGAACAACACTGGTATCCCATTCGGCATTGGCTCTGCTGGAACAAAATCGTTCTGGGTTGAGATCAAAGTTGCCGGCGCCACAGCCACCCCCGGGCCAACAAACACGCCCGGACCATCGGCTACCCCCGTTGTTGGTACAAGCTATGACTTTGCTGCGAATGTATGCGCGGCCAATTGGTACAGCGGAGCAGGCGCATTGCCATGTCCCGGCACCGATGGCGACGCAAAAGGCTTTGTCTTGATAACCAACCCATCCAGGCTGGAGAACGGCACGAACGACAGCCGCACCGGCTTGATCACCTTCCCGCAGAATATTAACAATGGTTACATTCAAGGCATCTACCCGGCCTATAAAGTAAAAAGCGGTGACAGGTTCCGCTCCATCGTTAATTGCGAGAACGGCGCAACATCCTGTTATGTGGTCTTCCGCCTCGATTATTCGATCGTTGGCAGTTCATCCATCTCGACCTTTTGGGCGTTCGTTGAAAAGTATGAAGGTAATTACTATTCCGCCGACATTGACCTCACCCCGCTGGTTGGCAAGGATATAAAATTCATTCTCACCATCCTTTCAACCGGCACAGCGACGGGTGACCGCGCGCTCTGGGTTGCGCCCATCATCTATAATGCGGGGAGCCCTTCGTCACCGGTTACGAACACACCCACGAACACGCCTTTGCCGCCCTCGGCAACACCCACTTCCACGGCAACTGCTACATCGACACCCACAGCCACTGCTACACCGTAATGATAAGTTGAAAAAAGTTCCCGTTGCCGAAAGGTGACGGGAACTTTTTTTATTGTGCCAGGAGATACCATGAAAAAGTTCTTGATCCTGACTTTGATACTTTTGACTTCCTGCTCATCGACGACACCGATCAACCCGGCGCCCGAGCCTGCTCCATTAAACCTGACAGTTGACTCCGCCTCCGGGCAGATTCAGCAGGCCATGCTATCAAGCGCGGCAAGGTGGCGCACCATTCAAATGAGCGGCGATGTTACATGGTATGCCTCCGACGGCACAGTGCAGACCTATCAAGAACAGGCATGGATCGATCCGCTTAATGGCAAATTTAAAGTTGAATTGAACGGTGCCGAAAAGCAGACGAAAACCAGCAACGGCACGAGTGTTTACAACTTGAACGTTAATTCAGGGCAGTCGGAAGTTTTTTTATATCCCGCTTTCGCGCGCGTGGGACAATACATTCCACCGCTTGTTGAGGGTGAAGCTCACCCCAACCCCATTTGGGCGCAGATCGGCACGCCGCTATCCCAGCTTGCTTTTTCATCCGACTATGCTCAGAACAGGGGAATATTCAAGCCCGTTGAAATATCATCAGCGGCGGGGCGCGAGACTCTCGTTGTAGAGTGGATGTTCAGTGAAAATTCCTTTATTTCGTGGCGCATGTGGCTCGATACGCAAACAGCGGTCATCTTGAAATTGCAGGAGTTTGGAAAAGATGGGAACGGCTCGCTGCAAGGGGAGCGCACAGTAACTCAGGTCATCTACGATCAAACTTTTGCCGCATCTTTGTTTGCCTTGCCCGGTGATTCGTCCAACGGAACGGGGAATGATTCAGTTGCGGCTGTGCCTGTTGTAACAGAATCAGGCCCAATGTCTGAAGAAGAAGCGGGGGAGTTGTATTTCTTTTTACAGCCGCGGCAGGCGGGACAATCCATTCAATTGGTGCGTGTGTCAGGCATGTGTGTATCTGATGTTATAAAATGTCCGCCTGTTGAAACGATCCAGGTCCCGTTTGCATTTAATTTTACGATCAACGCGTTGAGCTGGTCGCCTGATGGAAGGTACGCCGCGTTCTCTTATTCAGACGCCGCAAACGGCACGCCGACAAGAGTATGGCTGTTCGATGCCTCGGCAAAAACATGGACTTCGCTCGCGCAGTTCCCTTACATTGATCCGCCGTTTTGGTCACGTGATGGTCAGTGGATCGCGTTCCGCATTCAGGATGGAAAGGGCGGGGAGGAAGTGTATATTGTGCATCCCGATGGGAGGGAGTTGAAAAATATTTCCGCGAGTTTGCCTGTTGAAGGGCGGCCTTATATTATGGATGGCTGGTACATGGATGGGCGTGTGATCATGAGATCGGCTTTGCCTGGCGAGGGCGGCTCCATCTATTTAGTCAGTGCCGCCAATGGGGAGGTGCGCCCGATGTTCGATACGATGTTGAAGAAAGCATCATTCGTTGCGTCACCTGATGCGGGGCTGCTTGCGTATGATGATTTCGATTACAACAGTCAAAGCCATTCGTTGAAGGTAATGAACCCTGACGGTGCGAACGCTGTGACATTGGCAGACTTTACAGGCGGAAATTTGTATCCGCTTGTTTGGTCGCCGGATGGCAATTTAATAGCCTTCAATTATTACCGCAGTTTTGCCAACAGCGAACCGGGCGCGGAAGTGTATGTTGTGAGCCGCAATGGTGAAAATCTTTCACTCGTCTATAAAGGCGTAACGGTGGGGCGTTTGATCTTCTCGCCCAATGGCAAGTATTTGCTGGTGGAGGAGACTACCTCTCCAACTGGCGGTCATTTGTTTTTGATCAACCTTGCCACAATGCAGCAGAAGATTTTGGAGGCCCCGGGCCTATCCACCGATTATGACTGGTATGCGCCTTCGTGGAGGCCGTGAATGGGCTGCTTGGAATAAACCATACTGGGCGCGGTTATTAACCCACCTTACGCAGTTTTCTTCGAGAGGCCTGTTTTTTTGTTCGGACTGCGGACTTTAGTCCGCTTCTTGCCGAAAACGCGGACTAAAGTCCGCAGTCCAACTTTTTTGCGTATTAAATGCAGTTATCCTTTTTAACGCAAAGCCGCAAAGATTCAAGGGCTTTTCCTTCGCGCCTTTGTGACTTTGCGTTAAGAATTCCATTCGGCGAAAGCGCAATTTGTTCCCGTGCTCAGTATATATCAAAGCATGGCATCCATCCAAAATAGTATAATGAATCACCCAACATGCGAATTTCATCCCTGTTATCACGCTTCGGTCAATACTTCCTTTCCATTGGGATGGTTGCTTCCATCACCGTGATATTTTTTACATTGCGAGACGGGCTTGATACCACCCTGATCGCGTTGTTGTATTTAATCCCTCTTGGATTGATCACTGCGTTTTGGGGGCTTGCGCCCGGAATTCTCAGCGCGCTGCTTACGTTTCTGGCGTTCAATTATTTTTTTATTCCACCTTATTACACATTGGCAGTTCACCGTCCCACGGATGTTGTCATTCTGGTGGTCTTTCTGGTTGTTGCGGTGGTGATCAGCCAGCTTGTAGGGCGGATGCAGTTCGGGCTTGTTGCGGCGAATGCGCGCGAACGTGAAGCCACGCAGCTTTATGAACTCAGCACGGCACTGGCAGGCTTGCACAACGAAGATGCCATTGCGGAGATCCTCGCAAAACAGGTGCAGGAAGTCTCGCAGGGTGAGGCGGTTGAACTCAATATCCTGGGGACGCAGCCTTTTATTTTTCGTTCTCCAGATGTATTGCGCCCGACCCGCACGCCTGAATTGACCGTCCCCATTCAGGCGGCGAGGGGAATTCTCGGGGAGATTCTGCTCTGGAAGTCCGAACCGGCCGTCACGTCGGGAGAGAGGCGATTGTTACAGACGTTTGCCAGTCAGGGGGCGCTGGCTCTTGAGCGGGCGCGGCTGGCCCAGGCAGAGTCGCGGGCGCGAGTCCTCGAAGAGAGCGATCATCTGAAATCCATATTGCTGTCTTCTGTTTCACACGAATTAAGAACGCCGCTTTCCACCATCAAAGCCGCATCGTCGAGTTTGAGGAGCAACGAAGTAAGCTGGGACTCTCCCGCGCGCCCGGAGTTGATTGCGGCCATCGACGATGAAGCGGACCATTTGAATATGCTGGTTGGAAATCTGCTGGATATGTCTCGCATTGAGTCGGGGGCGCTCAAACCAAAACGCGAATGGAATATTTTGTCCGAGATCGTGGGGAGTGTGCTGGCGCGCATGAGGCATTCAACCGATGAACACAAACTTGAAGTGGATGTGCCTGAGAGCCTGCCCTTTGTGCCGGTGGATTATGTTCAGATGGAACAGGTCTTTACGAATCTGGTCAGCAACAGTTTGAAGTATGCGCCTGCCAAGACAGTGATCCATATTCGCGCAAATCTTGAAGGCGATGCGATCCGCGTACAGGTCCGCAACCAGGGGCCGCAGGTGCCTTCCGAACATTTGGAGCGCATCTTCGACAAGTTCTATCGCATCACCGCCGCGGACCGTGTGACTGGTACCGGACTGGGGCTTTCGATTTGCAAGGGAATCATCGAAGCGCATGGCGGGCGCATTTGGGCTGAAAATTTATCGGATGGCCTGGGGTTTAATTTCACGCTTCCACTCACATGGGACGGCGCGCCGCCTCCGCAACTTCCAGTGGATATGGAGACCGAATGAGCAACGCGCCGCATATTCTCGTCATAGACGATGAGCCGCAGATCCAACGCGCGATCCGCACCATTCTCACTGAAAAAGGATTCAGAGTCACAACTGCGAGTCGCGGCGAAGAAGGTCTGACGCTTGCGGCAACGAATCAACCGGATATCGTGATTCTCGACCTGGGCCTGCCTGACATGGATGGAGTTCAAGTCTGCGAGCGCCTGCGTGAATGGACGCAATGCCCCATCATTATTTTGTCTGTACGTGACAGCGAACGCGACAAAGTTGCCGCGCTCGATAAAGGCGCGGATGATTATCTGACAAAGCCGTTTGGTATTGAAGAATTGCTGGCGCGCGTGCGCGTGGCGCTGCGGCACTCCACGAGCAGGCAGGGAACGCAAAGCAAGATCGTCAAGGCAGGGACGCTGACGATTGACCTGGCGTGGCATATTGTCAAACGCGGCGATGAGGAGATCAAATTGACCGGCACGGAATATAAATTGCTTTCGTATCTTGCATCCAATCACGGACGGGTGCTTACGCATCAAAGCATTCTCACCCAGGTTTGGGGGCCAGCCGATGCCAACCATACGGAATATTTGCGCGTCTACATGCGCCAGCTCCGCAAGAAACTTGAAGTTGACCCTGAACGCCCGCAGTATATCCTTACAGAAGCCGGGATTGGTTATCGTTTTATTGCGGATGAATAAACTGTAGCGCGACATTCATGCCGCAGGCAGTGCAAGTGCGGTGAGTAATCCCCACCTCAATGAGGAGATTGCTTCATCGCAACGAGCACTCCTCGCAATGACATAAAACACATCACCTTACAACGCCCTTGCAAAAGGGCGTTTTTATTTGTTCTTTATACGGTTGCCTGAAATTTTTGTCACCGTTTTATGGCGGATGGATAAGATGAATTTACCTGTGAGGTGACATGAACAAACTTGATGTAAGCCCCCCAACTTTTACAGTATCCACCGTTTCTCAATCGGAGCCTTTGACACATTCCGAGTCGAGTCAGCGCTCCGGGCCTGCCAGCCGTTTGATCGTTCTCTTTCCTTCATCTGAGATGGATACTCCCGATCTTGTCCATCGGATTTGGGAGATTGCCCGTTTTTCGAAACTGAACGTGCTGCTGCTTGGTCTTTCCAGTGATTATGGCGATGAGACCCAGCTTCGGCGTAAGTTGGTCACCATGGCTGCCGTTATCAAAGACCCGCATGTCTCCACTGAGATCATGATCGGACATGGAAATGATTGGGTGAAGCAGGTGAAGAATATCTGGCAGGCGGGCGATGTTGTGGCGTGTTATGCAGGCCACAAGGTGGGACTCACACGCAAGCCGCTCGATCAGATTTTGACAACCAGCCTCGGTGCGACGATCTATATCCTCTCGGAATATCAGCGCAGGGAGACCTCAACTTCGACATTTCTATCCAAGGCATCACCCTGGCTGGGTTCATTGGCGATTATCGGTGGTTTTTTTTGGGCCGAGGTGAAGATCGTTCAACTGCCGCAGGACTGGGCCCACAATGCGTTGATCTACGCCTGTATTGTCGTGGAAGTCATCCTCGTCTGGGCGTGGAATTTGCTGTTCACATGAGCACGATTTAAGGAATGCGGACTTCAGCCTGCTTTTCAATGCAGATTGTGGAACGAAACCTGCACTCCACAAACAAAAGATCAAAATCGTTATTTTCAAAAAGGTAAATCATGTCGGAAACAAAATCAAAACAAACATCATTGTCAGACCATCTGACAGAGGAATACAAACGCCAGCAGGCTTTGTTCTCTGCGCAGCCTGCCATCATCCAGCGTTTTCTGGAAGTGCAGGGAAAGCAGATCGCGGAAGCCATCGTTGACGGCGGGTCGCAGGTGCGCTTCTCGCTGCCGGACCGAATCGTGTGTACGCTCGAAAATGTGGATCAGCCCGCGCTGGTGACCATCCCGCAGAATCAGCGCGCGTATTCGGCAGGCAGCTTTTTGAATCGCCTGCGCAAGGTGGAACTTCACAAGGAGCTTCGTCACACGTTGATCGAATTGGAGCAATCACCGGACCGCGCAGTCTCGGTGGCAACAGGCTTGCTGCGTCACGCCGCTGTGACTCACATGGTTTACAACATGCTCCCCGCAGGGCGGAGCGTTGCATACAAACTCGAAGATGAGGAGGAGACGATTCCCTCCGTCCCTGAGACTGATGCCCTCGAACCGGAATCAGCCATCACCGCGTCGACTGATGCGATTGCCGAAGAGGGGAAAAATGAAGAAGGGCGCGGCGATCTATTGGTGCCGTTTGTCCCATTCGCCAGAAAATTCTTCCTGCCTCAATGGGTGGCGTTTAACGAGAATGGGGATTTGCTCGCCAAGTCGGTGGACGAGGCGAACGCTCATGTCAAATCGATGCAGAGATTCATGGAAGTGCTGTTCCTTGCGGTGGCTCTCGCGCCTTACATTTCAGCCGACGAGGAATACGCCAAGAAGCGTTATGGGATGCTCGGGCAACTGGTCAATCAGGGACGCGCGCTGGCGGTCTATCAAACAAAGGAGATCATTGCCCGCATCAAGGAACGCGCCGAGTCAGGCAACTTGAACCGTGGACTCAGCCTGAGCCTGCCGTATTTCGACGATCAGGAATTGCGCGTTGATATTACGAAGTTCGAAGTTATTCCCGCGGGACGAATCATGTTTGTCCCTGCGTTTGTTGTGCGCGCTGTGCGTCAGGAGGAAATGAAAGTCAGCCAGGATACGCGCCTCAACCCGTCCACCCGCAAACATCTGCTCCATTTGCTTGAACTGCTCGAACAGGCATTTGGAACTTTATAACACAAGGCTGCCACAATGTTTTTCTCTATCGCTCTATTAATTATCGTTGTAGTTATATCTCTGCGGGCCGCGCCGAAGGAGAGTCAGGAAGACGCTCACATTCATGGCGCTGGACAGATCGGTGTGCTGGCGGCGATTGCCCTGTTTGGTGTGGACTACTTCACATCATACTACTACGCCACTGGCGAAATGATGAGCGCGCTGCATCCGTATGGTTTGCAAAAGTACGGTTACATAGCGGTCACGGTCATTGCCTTTGCCAACTTTGTCTTTGGCATACTTTATATGTATTCACTCGGGCCGTTCAACGAAGGGGGCGGCTCGTACACTGCCTCGATGCGTTATCTCAAACCAACGTTAAGCCTGATCGTGGCTGTCACGTTGATTCAGGATTATGTGCTGACAATTGTGGTATCCGCGCTTTCAGGCGGCGACCAGCTCCTGTCCATTATCAATGCCTATGATGCCAGTTGGGTCTGGCACTTCGCTTTGGGGGCCGTGCTTGCGGCAGTGACGTGGTTTCTGACCATCCGCGGGCGTGGGGAATCTTCGCGTGTGGTGTTCACCATGTTGGGTGTCTTCCTGTTTTTGACCCTCACAATGGCGATTGGTTTGGTGATCGCGCACTTCAAGGGTATCGCGCCTCAACCGGCGGAGACGACTGCTTCTGCTTCGCTTGCCCAGGCATTCCTGCACATGTTAACTGCTTCCATGAAAGGCATGGTCGCGCTCACAGGGTTGGAAGCGGTCTCCAATGGCGTTCAATTCTTTATCAATGAAGATGTGGCGCTTGTAAAGTGGGGCAAGAAACACATGCCGCGTTGGAAAAAACTATGGAGCTTCTATAGTGGCAAATCTGGCATTGGCCGATTTGTTCAAACTTCCTTTTTGTTTTACGGCGGTTTGACTACTCTTTTCTTAACTTACTTTTCATTGCGTTTCAACGTTTTCGACGGAACGCTTGGACGAACACTAATTGGTAATCTGGCCTTTATCGGTTTTTCCCAAATACCCGGCGGCGTCATTTTGTTCTGGGCATATCAAATATTGGCCGTGCTGATGCTGGCCGCCGCATCCATGACTGCGTTTCAGGATGCTCAAGCCACCGAATGGCGCGATGTTGCGATTGGTGAAATTCCCGAAGCCATTGTGTATCGCGATCCGCGCGGGACGTTTACGCGCTCTGTCACTATCACCTTTGCGCTTTCAGTATTGATCATGTTCTTCGTGCGCGGAAAGACCTCTGTCGCTGTTCCATTCTATGGCGTCGGCGTGTTCATGCCGATCATGATCATGGGGCTTGCTGTTCGCAAGAATATCCTTGAGACCTTTACGGGCCGAACGCGCAAGTGGGGCGCATTGGGCGCATCATTTGCCGCCGCGCTTGCGTTTGTGATATTTGTCGGCCAGCTTGTTGGAAAATGGAGCGAAGGCGGCTGGGCGGTATTGGTCTCTTTCACACTTTTGGCGCTTGCCGCACATCTGATGCTGCTTTCTCCGCTTGGGTTCCGTGAGCCTAAACAAATCCATCGCATTGTGCGTGATAAGGCGCGTGTTCAAGGCGCAATGGCATCCATTGTTGAATGGCAATCTCTCAGGATGCAGGAATATCGCTACGATTTATTGATTGGCATCACCCGCTTCTTTGAGTTATTCGGTGTGCGCCGTCCCGTTCGCTTTGAACAGCCTGCCGTTGCGGGCGACTATGACCATGCCTTGCACGTGGACCATCCCGAAGCGCCATCTTTGCTCGAACAATATCTCGATCATCCCGCGCCGACAGTTGGTGGCGCTCCGAGAGAGACCGCTCCCGGTGAAAAGGATTTGTAATTCTAACCATGTCGTTGCGAGGGCGATAGCCCGAAGCAATCTCCCAATTAATTTGAAGATTGCTTCGGAGGGAAGAGCACCCTCCTCGCAATGACATAAATTCCCATGTCCACACCCATTTACAGTCTGCGCGTACCAGAAGTTATCGAGGCGCTTGAGACGTCCCCAACCGGACTCTCGAACGCAGAGGCTGATGCGCGCCTCCTGCTCTATGGACATAACATCCTCTCGAAGCAAAGGAAGGAACCTGTTTGGGAAAAACTGCTTCAGGAGTTTGTGCATCCGCCCGCGCTGGTGTTGCTCATCGTTGGGCTGGCTGCCTTGCTGCAACGGGATGTCGTGCTTGCGCTGATCATCTGGAGCATCATCGTTGTAAATACAGGTTTCTCTTTTTGGCGTGAACATCGCGCCGAGGAAGCCATTGAAAAACTGCGCGAGATTTTGCCATCCTTTGCGCACGTAGTCCGTGAAGGCGTCGAAAGCTATCTTCCTTCCAGCGCGGTTGTCCCCGGTGATATGCTGATCCTTGCGGAAGGGGACAACATCCCCGCCGATGCGCGAGTCATCGAGGAATATGGGCTGCGGACGAATAACGCCACCTTAACAGGCGAAGCGATTCCCGCGCGCAAAACGGCTGACCCTTCGCATCAAAGCGGGATCAGCGAACTGGATCAACCTAATTTGATTTTCGCGGGGACATCCATCGCTTCGGGGACCGGGCGGGCGGTTGTTTTTTCCACAGGGATGATGACTCAGTTCGGACGGATCGCCCACCTGACCCAATCCATTGCCGAAGAACCGACTCCGTTTCAAAAGGAACTCAACCGCCTCAGTAAAGTTACCGCATGGATCGCCTTGGGCGTCGGCGCAATTGTTGTTGCAGTCGGTTATTTCTCCCTCCAGTTTCCCGTCAAGGAAGTGACTCTGCTTGCGCTCGGCATTGTGGTCGCGGTGATCCCGGAAGGACTCACAGCCACACTCACTCTCTCTTTGGCGGCGGCAGTCCAACGTCTCGCAAAAAGAGGCGTGCTGGCGAAGAAACTGTCCACGGTGGAGAAGCTCGGTCAAGTGTCCGTCATCTGCACCGACAAAAGCGGCACGCTGACCCAGAATCAAATGACAGTGCGCGATATTTGGGTGGCGCAAAAAAGAATCAAGGTCACCGGCGTTGGGTATGAGCCGCAGGGATATTTTTCTCCAGACCCAAATGGGCAGGTTTGGGAAAAAGATTTATTGAGTTTGCTTGAGGTTGCATCGTGCTGTAACAATGCACGCATCAATTCACCTTCGATGGAACACCCGGGCTGGACAAGTCTGGGCGACCAAACCGAAGCCGCGTTGAAAGTGGCGGCGATGAAGGATGGGATTTTGGAAGAGGCTGTGAATCGCATCCTTCCACGCATCCATGAAATTCCGTTCGATGCGCGCCGCAAACGCATGACGACCATTCATCGCGAAGTGAACCGTGAGATTGCTTTTGTAAAAGGAGCGCCGCGTGAAGTGTTGCAGCTTTGCACAAAAATTTTGATCAATAACGAAGTTGTGACTCTGACGAATCAATTACGCTCCGAAATCATGGGCGTCAATGACGATTACGCGCGCGGCGCATTGCGCGTGCTGGCTCTGGCGCGCCGTGACCTGCCCCCGCGCGCGGGCGCTTATACCGCCGAAAGCATCGAGCAGGATTTGACTTTCCTCGGCTTGATGGCCATGATGGACCCGCCCAGGCCGCAAGTGGAAAAGGCGGTTCAGACCTGCCGTGAAGCGAACATCCGCATTGTGATGATCACCGGCGATTATGGTCTTACGGCCGAGTCGCTGGCGCGGCGCGTTGGAATGTTGACCACACCGAACTCCGTCATTTTGACAGGCGCGGAGTTGGATGAACTTTCAGATGTTGCCTTGCAGGAATTGCTCGATAAGGAAGTGCTTTTCGCCCGCATGGCTCCCGAGCATAAAATGCGACTCGTTTCCGCCTTTCAACAGCGCGGTGAAGTTGTGGCCGTCACGGGCGATGGTGTGAACGATGCGCCCGCTCTTCGCAAAGCGGACGTTGGCATTTCGATGGGAATTGTCGGCACGGATGTTGCCAAGGAAGCCGCCGATATTATTTTGACACAGGATGATTTCGGAGCGATTACCGCCGCCATCGAAGAAGGACGCGGCGTGTATGACAATATCCGCAAATTCATCACGTATATTTTCTCCAGCAACATCCCTGAATTAATGCCGTTCATCATCAAGGCGAATTTCCCCTTGATACCGCTGGCGTTGAGCGTGCGTCAGATCCTTGCGATTGATCTTGGCACAGACATGTTCCCCGCCCTGGCTTTGGGCATGGAAAAACCCGAACCCGATGTGATGAAACGTCCGCCGCGTCCGCGCAACCAGCCGCTGCTCAACCAGAGCCTGTTGACCCGCGCGTTCTGGCTCGGCATGATCGAAGCGACTTTATGCTTCGCAGGTTTCCTATCCATCTTTATTCTTTCCGGTCACACTAACAGAATCGGACTGTCATTTCTTGCCCCGCTCGCAGACTTGATAGATTTCAAATTGAACCTGTCCTTTGAACAGGCAATGATTTTGGCCGCAACGGTCTACCATGCAGGTGTGGTGACGTCGCAGGTTGGGAATGCCCTTGCGTGCCGCTCAGACCGCACGCGCAGTACATTGCTTGGATGGCTAAGCAACAAATATTTGTGGATCGGTATCGTGATCGAACTAATAGGCATTATCAGCATTGTTCACGTTCCCTACCTTGCGGATATTTTCAACCATTCCCCGCTCTCTGCCTGGATGTGGATCGGGCTGGGATTGAATGCGCTTGTGTTATATTCGATTGAGTGGATTCGTAAGGCCGTTGTGCGCGGTTACAAAAATGTTCGCAATGGAAAGACTTCCGTTCTTTCGCTTCAGGAGGTTGGTCGATGAAAATCATCATCATGGGTTGTGGACGGGTCGGTTCACAGGTAAGTCACCTATTGGTCCGTCACGGACATGAAGTTACCGTCATTGACCATGACGATAATGCGCTTGCGCGGTTGGGTACAGAGTTCAAAGGGAAGGTCGTGCGCGGAATTGGCTTCGATAGGAATGTTTTACTGGAAGCAGGTGTTGAGACCGCCGAAGGATTCGTCGCGGCCAGTTCATCGGACAATGCCAATATCGTCGCAGCGCGGATCGCCCGCAACATCTTCCACGTGCCGAGAGTGGTGGCGCGATTGTATGACCCCGTGCGCGCGGAAGTCTATCAGCGGCTGGGATTGACAACGATATCCAGCACAGCCTGGGGCGCGGAAAGAATCGTCGAAGTCGTCACTCACGCCGATCTGGATGTACTCAACGTTTTCAGCGATGGTGGAACGACCATGATTCGCGTCGAAGCTCCTGCGCGGTTGAACGGTCACCGCATCGCGCAGATGAATATCCCCGGCGAGGTCATGGTCACGGCCATGACTCGCAACGACCATACCTTCATCCCGGTCTCTGGCACCGAGTTTCAGGAGGGGGATGTAATTTATCTTGCGGTAATTCCTTCGGCCATGCGCAGGCTCGAAGAATTGCTCGGCATTGAAAGGATGTGACCATGTTTGTAATTGTTGTTGGCGGCGGGAACACAGGTTCGCAGTTGGCGAAATTTTTGCTCGATGCGGGGCACACGATCCGCGTGATCGATGAACGCCCGAATGTGCTTGAGAAGCTGGCAAAAGAAATTCCAGCGGATTTTATTATTAATGGAGATGGAAGTTCTCCAATGATTCTTGAAAAAGCGGGAATTCAAAAGGCGCAGGTGCTTGCAGCTGTCACAGGTTCCGATGAAACCAACCTGGTCATCACATCTTTGGCGCGCTTTGAATTCAACGTGAAGCGAGTTATTGCCCGCATCAATAATTCGAAAAACGCCTGGCTCTTCACGCCTGAAATGGGTGTGGATGTTTCGCTCAACCAGGCGGAGATCCTTGCGCGCCTGACCGCCGAGGAAATGTCCATTGGCGATATGATGACCATGTTGAAAATTCGACGCGGTAAATATTCCATTGTGGAGGAAAAGATCGCTTCGGGCGCGCCGGCAATTGGTACGGCGTTAAAGGATTTATCCCTCCCGAATAATTGCGTCATCTCCGGCATCATCCGCCATGGGGAGATGGTTTTGCCAAGAGGGACAACCACCCTCGAAGAAGGGGATGAAATCCTTGCCCTTGTGGATGATCTTGCTCGTGAGCAGCTCGCAAAGCTTCTAAGTAAACCTGTTCCATCTTGATCCCTGGATAGGGCGCATTGCACTCTTATCAGGCGTTTATAAAAATAACTTTCTATCGTACATTTCAAAATCGGGACGCTGATCGCTGCGCGCGCAGAAAACGCAGATTTTCTTTTTTTTTTATCAGCGAAAATCGGCGTTTTTCAGCGTCCAAAAAAGGTTTTGACGATAGAGAAAAAAATAATAGCGTTATCGGGAACACCATACAAGCAGCGTCCCGAAGGTTTGTTTCAGTCGACTAAACACCTGCAACAACCTTCGGGACGTTTCCGTTGGTTGGTAAAGAAATTAAGCGGGTGAGCTTCCCGTCAGCATCTCATCATACTTCCTGCGGACTTCGCGAATATCATCCCACATCATGGCCTTGGGGGAACCCGGCTCGCGTGATTGATTCCGCAGCAGGTAGGAGGGATGAAAGATCGGCATCAACCAATGTCCTTCGACCCGAATCCATTGTCCGCGCAGGGTGGTGATGCCCGTCCTTTTCAGAACGGATTGACAGGCCACATTTCCCGTCAACAAAATCACATACGGGGCGATCAGGCGGATGATCTCAAATACAAATGGACGGTAATATTCGATCTCCTGATCGTTGGGCTTTCGAAACGATTTCCCATCATCCCCCGGCGGCATACGGAAGACGGAGTTGGTGATATACACATCCTGGTCGGGGTCGAAATTCCCCGCCCGCAAAATTTTATCGAGTAGTTGACCGGCGGGGCCAACAAACGGTTTCCCCTGGATATTTTCCTGCGGTCCCGGCGCTTCACCGATGAGCAATAATTTTGCGCTTGGGTTGCCGCGGCTGATGACAATATTCGTCCCCGCATTTGCAAGCGGATCATCCTTCATCCCCTTGATTGCATTGAGGACATCCTCAAGAGTGGAATATTTTTTTGACGCGCTGAACAAATCAGATGGGATCATGGCTGGTTTCCTTGTGATAAAAAATAACCCATACCATCGCTTGATGCTGCGAATCGGATTTTGACGATATTGTACTGCCACTTCCAGATGTGTGAATGGAATGTTTGTTTCCCTCCCGGCTCATGGCCCCATTCAAAGTATCCCGCCGAATCCGCTAACTCGGACAAGCCGAAACCAAAAAAGTTGAACCACGAAGACACAGAGGAAAAACTTGAAAAGTCTCCGTGACTCTGTGTCTCCGTGGTTAGCAAATATTCTTGTACAAAACAAGCATTTAACTTCTAAGTTCCCATCCAAGCACCAGGAAATCCAACGCTTCGAGAGTCACACTGCCCTGATGCAGAACCTTGCTCCGCCCATGTAATTGTTTTTTACGGTGAATGGAATACTGCTCCACGATCCGCGCCGGGATGGCTTGCGGCGTCTCGGAAAAATTCGCGAAGATGACAGTGCTTTTTCCCGCGCGGGCGCGTATGAAGCCGAGGATGTGTTCATTCTCGGTCGGGATGATTTCCAACTCACCTCCTGCAAACGTCTCGTGCTGTTTGCGCAAGTCGATCAACATTTTCAACCCTTGAAAGACTCGCCCCTCAACGGTGTTCACATCGTTTCGTTTTGCGTACTTCTCCCAATCCGCCTGCGGACGATGTACCCAGCGGCTGTCTCTCTCGTGAGCGGGATCGTCACGGTAGGTGTAATCGTTGAGGGTGCCGATTTCATCGCCAAGGTAAATGAGGGGAATGCCGCCAACAGTTAAGATCACCCCATGAATCAACAGAATACGGCGGATGGCCAATTCCACTTCGTTTGCGCCTTCCTCATGCAAGGCTTTTTCCAAACCTGCGAGCGAGGCACATGTGCCGTTGATGCGGCAATCGCCTGTGAGCGGATTCTCTTGAAAGGGGAGTCCGCGCGCAAAACTGCCGTTGAACTGTCCGCGATAGAACTCGTTGAGGAAGCGGCGATGGTCGTTACCGTTCACGCCAAGCAGCGCGGCGTCTTCGTCTGAAAACGTCCAGCCAATATCATCATGCACGCGGACATAATTAACCCAGGCCGTTTCAGGGTGAATTTTGAAGCGGGTGGCAAGCGAGTGGGAAAGTAAACGTGTTTTGCGGGTGGCGAGCGAGTTCCACAACAATGCCATGAGCAGGGGATTGTATGAAATCTGGCACTCGTTCGGTGAAATATATTTCACCACATCATCGGGATGTACGATGGCTTCTGATTTAAACAGCAACGAAGGCGATGCAATTCGGGCAACGGCATTGAATGCTTTTATCAATGTATGCGCCTGCGGAAGATTCTCACAGCCTGTGCCAAGCTGCTTCCATATAAATGCCACCGCGTCGAGGCGCAAGACTTCCACGCCTTGGTTGGCGAGGAAGAGCATTTCCTCCGCCATGCGGTTGAAGACGGCGGGGTTGGCGTAATTCAAGTCCCATTGGTAGCTGTGGAAGGTGGTCCATACCCAGCCGCCAGCCTTGAACAGGTCATGAAAAAATGTAAACGCGCCTGCATGTTCTTCGGGAAATATCTCCCTGAGATTCTGCTCGTAGCGGTCGGGCATTTCACGGCTGGGAAAGATGCGGTAGTAATTTATGAAATCTTCATCGCCAGCTTTGGCATGTTCGGCCCAGGTGTGTTCATACGCAGTGTGATTGAAAACCAAATCCACCACGAGGCTGATGTTTGCGTTTCGTAATTCGCGCGCGAGCGATGCAAGCTGTTTCATCGTGCCAAGCGGCGGATGCACTTCGCGATAACTGCTGACGGCATAGCCGCCGTCATTTTCAGCCTCTGGCATTTTGAAGAGCGGCATGAGATGAAGATAGGTGAGACCGAGTTCCTTGAAATACGGAATTTTCGATTTCACGCCTTCGAGGTCGTTCGCAAAAAGGTCGACGTAGCAAACACCGCCAAGCATTTGATTCGATTGAAACCAGAGTGGATTCTTTTCTCGAACATCATCCAGCTCACGCAGGTCAATCGGACGGTTGAACCACGAACGCGCGATACTGGTGAGCAAATCTTCAAGATGAAAGAAGAAATCGTAGCGGTCGTTGTAAACTTCAAAATATAAATTAAAGAGTGCGGGAAAGTTTTTTTGCAGGCGCGCGCTGAATTGACTCCAGCCCTGCGGGTCTTTGGAAATATTTTTTTTGAGCGTTTTTTCCACACGCGGCAGAATGCGTTGCAATGACTTGCGCGCTTCGCGTTCGAGGGGGTGATCCAGAATCATGATCGCAACAAAGCCTGCTCCGCCAGCGCGATGGCCCCCAACATGCCCGAGCGATTCCCAAGCCCCGGCGAGACGATATAGGTTTCGATCTGTTCGAGGATGACTGGCGACTGAATGTAGCTATTAATAATTTCTTTCGTTCGCTGCTGGACCTTTGGCAGGAGATGCGGCAATGAGCCTACGCCGCCGCCGACAATGATCCGCTGCGGAGAGAGTGTGAATGAGTAGCTTGCCAGCGCCTGTGCAATGTAATCCGCTTCGAGGTTCCAGGCGGCGTGATCTTTCCCAAGCTGGTCGCCATGCATTCCCCAGCGTTTTTCCATGGCAACACCGGAGGCGAGACCTTCGAAGCAATTGCCATGAAATGGACAGACCCCATCGAATGGATCTGCACTGCGATCGTGACGTACTCCGATGTGACCCATTTCGGGATGGATCAAACCATGCAGGAGTTTTCCTTCCACAAACCCGCCGCCGCCGATGCCCGTGCCAACCGTGAGATAAATAAAAGTCTGCAATCCCTGTGCCTTGCCCCAGCGCCATTCCCCTAATGCCGCGCCATTGACATCGGTATCAAAATTGACCGGGATGTCAAATGCAGAGCGCAACATACCAACGACGTTTGCGCCCGTCCAATGCGGTTTGGGGGTCGGGAGGATATGCCCATAGGTTTTCGAATCAGGATTCGGGTCGAGGGGACCGAAGCAGGCAAATCCGATGGATGCGATCCTGCCGAGGCTGGCTTCCTGCTGCTTGAAGAAGTCCACTGCCTGGGTCATTGTCTCTTCGGGTGTGGTGGTGGGGAAACGCGCTTCCGCAAGGACGTTATTGGGGCCAGTACCAACAGCACAAACAAATTTTGTGCCGCCGCCTTCGATGCCGCCGTAAAGAAGATTGTTGTTGTTTTTCATTTCAGCATTTGCAACCATAGATAGGAATAAGGTGAAAGAGTGAGTGTTTCAGCGAGAGACTGAGTACGATCTGCAAACAGATCCAGATACGCTTTTTGATATTCCGCGGGAAGTTTTACGGTTTCAGCCGAAGAACTCAAGTTATTGAGAATCAGCATGGTGTCGTTATGATATTGGCGGATGTACACTGCAACCGCAGGGTTGCCTGCATCGATCCATTCCATACTGCTGCCTCCGAAGGCGGCATGTTTTTTGCGAATGGCGATCATCCTCTTGATGGAACGGAAAAGCGAATCGGGATCGTTGACCTGATTGGCAACATTTATAAATTGATATCCCAATTCTCCCCGCTCGCGCGCGAATTCTGAAAAAGGTTTGCCGCTTGAGAAACCAGCGTTCGGCGAGTCATCCCACTGCATGGGAGTGCGGACGCCGTTGCGGTCGGGCAGGTCAATGTTATCACCCATGCCAATCTCGTCGCCATAGTAAATGATCGGCGAACCAGGCAGAGTAAATAAAAGAGAATTCGCAAGCTCGATCTTGCGGCGATCATTATCCAGCAGGGGCGCGAGACGGCGGCGAATGCCGAGGTTGAGTTTCATGCGCGGTTCGGGCGCGTACTCCTTCCACATCCACTGGCGTTCTTCTTCGGTGACCATCTCCAGCGTGAGTTCGTCGTGATTGCGAAGGAATGTACACCATTGGCTGTTCTCAGGAATGGACGGCGTGCGTCGCATGATTTCGGCCATGTCTTCGTAGCGTCCCTTTTTGAGCGCCATATAAATGCGCGGCATGATGGGGAAGTGAAAGCCCATGTGGAATTCATCGCCATCGCCAAAATACGGGCGCACATCTTCGGGATATTGATTGGCTTCACAAAGCAGAATACGGCCGGGGTAATGCTCATCCATGAAGGAGCGTAATTTTTTCAGATAGGCATGCGTCTCTGGCAGGTTCTCGCAGGTGGTGCCTTCGCGCTCTATCAGGTAGGGAACTGCGTCCGCTCGAAAGCCATCAATTCCCAGGTCCAGCCAGAAGCGGGCTACATTGAACATTTCCTCCTGCACTTTAGGATTGTCAAAATTCAAGTCAGGCTGGCTGGCATAGAAACGATGCCAATAGTATTGACCTGTCGTATCATCCCAAGTCCAGTTCGACGGTTCGGTGTCCACAAAGATGATGCGCGTGTCTTTATATTTTTGGTCTGTGTCGCTCCAGACATAATAATCGCGATAGGGCGAATTACGGTCTGAGCGCGATGCCTGGAACCAAGGATGTTCGTCAGATGTATGATTCAGCACCAGGTCCATGATGATGCGGATATTGCGCTGATGCGCCGCCTCGATCAGGACTTTGAGTTGGTCCAGAGATCCGTAAGCAGAATCCACGCTGCAATAGTCTGCAATGTCATAGCCATCGTCTCGCAAGGGCGAAGGATAGATGGGCATAATCCAGATGCAATCCACGCCGAGGGTTTGCAGGTAATCCAGCTTTTCGGTCAGACCACGCAGATCACCGCGCCCGTCGCCGTTGCTATCTTTGAAGGCGCGGACGGAAATCTCATAGAAGACCGCATTTTTGTACCAGAGGTTGTTAGTCATATATAAAGTGGACTGGTTGCCCAGTCCACTTATCCCTTCGGGAAGTTAACCTTTGACCGAGCCTGCAAGCAACCCGCGAACGATAAAGCGCTGCAAACTGAAGAATACAATGAGCGGAACGATCAGGGATATAAAGGAGCCGGCGGCTACATCCTGCCAGCCTTCTCCGTACTGACCCAGCAACCTCAGCAGTTGATAAGTCATTACCGACTTCTGTTCGCCAACGAAGATGAAGGCGATCAGGTAGTCATTCCAGACCCACAGGAACTGGAAGATCGCAAAGGAAGCAATCGCAGGGGCAGACATCGGCAACACCAGCCGCCAGAAGATTTGGTAGTAGCTGGCGCCATCCACCTTGGCGGCTTCGATCAGGGAATTTGGCAAAGTCATCATGAAATTGCGCAGGGTGTAGATCGCCAGGGGCATCGCAAAAGCGCTGTGTACCAACCAGGCGCTCACATAGGTTCCGGTAAGTTGAATGTCAAATGTGCGCTGAGCCCAGACCATTCCTCTAAGCACCGGAATCAGCGAAGACTGCACCGGGATAACCATCAATGCCACCAGGGTTGAAAAGAAAAGCTCCTTGCCCTTGAATTTCAAGAAGGTAAACGCGTACGCAGCATTGGCCGCGATCATGAGCGGAAGGATGGTCGCAGGCACGGTAACTGCGATGGTGTTGATCAGAGAAGAAAGCATTCCACCCTCAAGCGAGTTCCGATAGGCATCCAATGTCCAAACTGTGCCGATCGGATTTAGCAAAGCTTCCCACCAGGGCGATATCTCTGCGACCGAACGCGGCCGCAGGGATGTAATCAGCAGACCGACGGTGGGAGTTGACCAAAGCATAACCAGAATGATCAACATGATGGTACTGCCCAGATTCATCCTTCTAAGTAGGTGCATCACTTTAATCATCGCAGCGCCTCCTGCTGTTGTACTGTTTTAATTTGCAGATACATCAACGGGCCGATCAACAATACCAACACCGTCACCACCGCAGAGGCGGGTCCAATGTTGGAGTTCTCGAAGAACTGCTTGTACCACTCAAAGGCCAGAACACTGGTGGTAAAGTTCCCGCGGGTCATGGAAAGCACGATATCGAAGACCTTCATGACAAGGATCAGGACAGTGACAAATACCGACATTACCGTTCCCCAAACCTGGGGCAGTACCACGCCGGCAAAGACCTGCCAGGCAGAGGCTCCGTCTAATTGAGCCGCCTCGATCGTTTCCTCGGGCACATTCTTGATCGCAGCAGAAATGACGACCATGGAATACCCAACCTGCAGCCAGACGACAACCGCCATAAGCAAAAAGGAATTCAGGCGTCCTTGATCCATGGTGAGCCAGGGTTGCGCATCAAAGCCAATCCACCTCACCAGCGAATTAAGCAAACCGACTTCTGGACGACCCGGCGGAACATAGGAGTAAAAATAAGACCAGATGGTCGCTGCTGCCACAAAGCTGATCGCCATGGGCATGAAAATCAAAGACTTAAAGACTCTCTCGCGAGTCGGCCCTACCTGATTGGTCAGGGTGGCTACGGCCGTTCCAATCGCCACGGTAATCGCCGGCACAACCAGCACCCACAAGAAGTTATTCAGCAGAATGCCAAGGAAGCGCTTGTCAGTAAAGAGATCAACATAGTTTTTGAATCCCACCCATGCTTTTACTCGATCATCCATAAAAGACCAAACCACGGTCTGAAGTAGTGGAACGATTAGCACCAGAAGCACCAATACTGCGGCTGGAGTCAAAAAAGCCAGCCAGCTGGCCTTGCGGGAAATGCGTTCTGGCAGCATGGATAGCAAGAAATTAAGCAGCCAATACAACCCATAACTGGCAGCAATGCCAATCACGATGGAAACAAGTCCGAAAATTATGTCGCTCATGTCTCAATCTCCGTTATTTTGCTCTCGCGAGCTACCGACCAGCCGAACATCACCGCTAAAAGAGATGTGGCACTGACCCGTAAAAGCCAGTGCCACTATTTTATATCGTTAAGAAGAGACTAGGGGTATTTGCTGTCGATTCGTTCGGCAGCCTCAGCCCAGGTAGCGCGACCTGCAACGAAGTCGGTGCCGGCGGCCCAGAATTCGGCGTTGACTTCAGCGAGCATCTGATCGGAACCATCGAAGCCGAAAACTGCAGCGTTGGCCATGGCTTCACCGATCTTCCTCTGCATTTCGTTCGGGTAAAGGGAAAGGTCAAAGGTCTTGTGCGGTGAGATATCACCGGTGGCAACCTGGTACTTCAAAACATCAGGGCTGAAGATGTAGGCAACAACCTTGGCAACATCCTGATCAACATGACCTTCGAAGACAGCGGCGATGTCGCCGCCACCGATCACGCCAGCCTGCGCGCCTTCAGGAGCGGGGAGCGGGAACACGTCGAGGTGAGTGTAGTCGCCAGCCTGGACTTCGGCTTGAATGTCTTCCGGCATGAAGGCGGTGATGAAGGAACCCTGGCGCAGCATGAAACACTGACCATTGTCCTTGCCTTCAGCGAACAGAGGAGCGGTATCCTGGAAGGAGTCGGTCGCCATGGAGATGCCGCCGCCATTGACCTGACCTTCAGCAAGCAAGCGCTTGGAAACTTCTTCAGCAGCCTTGGTGACTTCAGGGGAAGCAAAATCAACTTCACCGGAAACCCACTTGGTATAAACTTCGGAGCCATTGTAATCCAAGACGTACTGCTCGACCCAGTCGGTGAAGGGCCAGCCAGTAGCGCCGCCGGACTCAATGCCTGCGCACCAAGGATAACCAGTGCCGTCAGCCTTGATCTTTTCTTCAAGGGCAACTAATTCAGCATCGTTGGCTGGTACGGTGTAGCCGTTAGCTTCGAAGGCCGAGGGGTTGTAGAAGACCAGAGTCTTCATGTTAGCAGAAACGGGCAGGCCGTAGATCTTGCCGTCAACAACCGCAAGCGTATCCCAACCGGGGACCAGAGTAGACTGCGGAATGCTGATGTCGATAACTTCATCGAGGGGGACAAGCAAGTCAGCGAGGTTCTTCAAGCCACCGGGCTGGGGCCACATGGCGATATCGGGTTCCTGACCGGCTTCGATCTTCACTTTGATATCTGTATCGAAGCTGGCAAGGGAGGTGAAAGTGATTTCAATGCCGTTCGCCTGGCCGAATTCGGTAAGTGCCTTCTGGAAAGCAGTGGCTTGAGCTTCACCGTAACCACCAAAGATGGTGACCTTGCCGTCACCAGCAGGGAGAGCAGCGGGGGCGTCGGTCGCCGCTGCCGGAGCTTCGGTAGTTGCGGGTGTGCCGCAGGCAGACAGCAACAGGGAAGCCAGAACGAGCAGGCTCATCACAGACCATAACAGGGATTTCTTGTTCATTTTTCTCCTCATAATTTTTTTGCTTATGAAATCAATTGTTGCACCGGACGTTTTTTGATGGTTTCATACTTTGGAAGGTACACCTCCTGAAAACAGAATTGAGAAGGCGGTTGAAAGTGTTACCTTGAAAGCACTTTCAGTAAAGAGTTTAGCACAGCACTTTTCAAGAGTCAATATTTTCATTAGAGCAATTTCTTCACTTGGGCTATTTACGGGAAATTCTCAACACCTTGCTTTGCAGGTTCTTCAACTCCACAGTCAACCCGGCTTCCATCCATGCCCTGCCGGAGCGTGGCTGACCGAATCCTTCCACGGTGTAAAGCGCATCGGATTCCATTCCGCGCAAATGGATCATTGGGAAATTAAAGCGTTCGGGGATGTACGTGCGGAAAACGAACAACACACCTTCAGCCTGATCCTTGCTCAGATATTGCACCGCTGAAAAATTATTCTTTTGGGATGAGATCAAACGGAACTGGTCACCAAACTGGATGATGTGACGAATATCTTTATACAAGCGGATGCAACTCGCTGCAGACTCATGATCGGCCTGATCCCACTCCAGGAGATTCCCCCCCACCCCAAGCGACCCGCACATGCTGACGTGAAAGCGAAACTCCAACGGCACAAGCTCTTTACCCCAGTCCGTCACCCAGGCTTCCATGGTATTGGCTGGTAAAAATTGTAAGTAGCCTTCCTGAATATTCAATCGCGCTGTAGGTTCAGTGTTGTCACTCGTCCAGATTTGATCTGCAAATTGGAGGATGCCAAAATCGGCCCGTCCGCCGCCGCTGGCGCAACTCTGCCAGATGACGTTTGGATGACGTTGACGGAGCGTGCCCCATACTTTATACAAACCCTGCACATAGCGCACCCAAATTTCACGCTGATCACCGGGGGCATCCGCCCAGCCCGGTTCGCTGACGCTGCGATTCATATCCCATTTGATAAAGGCAATATTGTTTTCGCAGAGAAGTTTATCGAGCGCTTCGATCAGATATTCCTGCACATCTGCCCGCGCCATGTTGAGGATGAGCTGGTTGCGGCTCTCGGTAAGGGTGCGGGTCGGGAAGCGAATCACCCAATCAGGGTGTGCGCGATACAGGTCGCTATTGGGGTTGACCATTTCGGGTTCGACCCACAACCCAAAGTCCATGCCAAGGTCATTAACGTTTTTTATCAAGCCGCCAATCCCGTTCGGGAATTTGACTTTATCGGGAAACCAATCGCCAAGGCCGGCGTTATCGAGGTTGCGGTTGTGGAACCAGCCGTCGTCCATGACGAATAATTCCACGCCAATTTGTGCGGCGATCTTTGCAAGGCTCGATTGAGATTTTTCATCCACATCGAAGAGAGTCGCTTCCCATGAGTTATACAGAATCTTGTGCGGAATTTTTCCGTGCGGGATGATCTCGTCGCGGACATAATCGTGGAAGATTTGGCTGGCTGCGCCGAATCCATTCTGGGTGTATCCAGAAATGGACGCGGGTGTGGTAAAGGGCTGCTTCGGCATCAACTTCCATGCGAAGTCCCAATCGTTGAGTCCGATGCTGATACGGGTGGAGGCGAACTCGGTCACTTCGGCTGTGATCTTGAAGTTACCGCTCCATGCCAGGGTGCCGAACCAGACTTCGCCGTTTTCTTCGCTGGCGTTCCGGTCAATGGCAAACCACGGGCTGGCGCGATGGCTGGGGATAATGCGCCTGCTTTCGATAACCTTCAAACCGGGCGTGAGTGATTCACGCTGCATGTGGAATTCGTCATTATGACGGCCGTACATGTGAGTCAGGGAATAGTCTGCGCCGGGGGGTAGTGTTAGTTTTGCAGAGAAGACTCGTTCCACGAGGATCGGTTCATCGCCGCGGTTTTCGAGCGTGACCCAGCGTTCGATGAGATCATATTCTTCGTGGAGGCGGTAGTGGAGTGTGACATGTAACGGGTAGAAACTGTCCTTTAACCGCAGATCAAGCGTCGGTGGGGATGAGGCGGTGACTTTAAAATCCTCATAAACTAATACCACATCCCGAACTTCATCCGCAAATGTGACTTTGAGGCATGGGTCGATATATTTGGTGCCCGCATAGCCGGGGTATTCTTCGGGGACAAAATGATGAAGCCCGTCGGTGGATGCGAAGTATGCGGATTTGAAAGGCGGGGGGTAATCCTCAACAAAAGGAAGACGCGCTCCCCAGTAACGATGAGTGAGCAGACCGATTTCGTTGATGCCGATGGCGTAAGCGGTGTTGCGTGTTTCCAGAACCCAGCCAGTGGAGGATGAATGAATAGGCATGGGGGATTTTCCTTTTATGTGGTTTGACGTTCGATGAGAGTGAGGGGAAGGTTGATCTGCTGCGGCGGACGTGACGGATCTGCAACACGATTGAGCAATATCTCTGCCGCCAGCCTGCCCGATTCATCCAGGTGCTGACGAATGGTGGTGAGGTCTACGTGGTCGGCCACATCGATATCGTCAAAGCCTACGACCGCAAGGTCTTGCGGGATTCTGACATTCAATTGGCGGGCTACTTTCATCACGCTCAACGCCTGCATATCGGATGCGGCAAATATGGCTGTTGGTGGCTTGGGTAAACTGAGTAATTCAAGCGCGGCTTGTCTGGATTCTTCCTGCATATACGGGCACGAGCGGATATACGCCTTGGGCAATGAATACCCCGCATCGTGTAATACTTGTTTAAATCCCGTCAGGCGTGATTTGACCGGATGGATCGAAAATCTTTCAGGTGGTTCAATATCACCCAGGAATGCAAAAGTCTTATGCCCTTTGCCGAGCAGATGCTCTGCGACCAAACGGCCTCCGTGCTCGTCATCGATCAGGATGCTGTTCAATTGCGGATGTGAATACTCGATCAAAACCGTTTCCATCCCATTATTGGATAAGCGTTCCGCATCCTGACTCTCAAGCGAGAGCGACATGATGATCAGCCCGTCAACATTTCTCATGAGCGGAATGGAGGAAATATACCCCTGCAAGTGATCCATTGAATCAACCGGGTAAATGAGCAGCTCATAGTTTGCCTTGGACAGGGTGGAAGCCACCCCTCGCAGTCTTTGTACAAAAGAGGGGGCTGTGAAAAACGGAGTCAGTACACCGATGCGGGCTGTGCTTTGCAACGCGCGCGCGCGCGCCTCTGCCCGGGGAACGAATCCAAGCTGGTCGATGGCATTCATCACATGCTTGTGTGTTTCCGAATTGACCATGTCGGGAGCGTTCAACACGCGTGAAATGGTCGAAATACTCACGCCTGATAATTTGGCTACGTCATAGATGGTGGGGGATTTTTTTCTGGATGGCATGGTTCGTTTTTGAAAGCACTTTCAGTTTAGCATATTCGGTTGCAAAACGTCAATCCGAACTGAATTACAAAAACTGGATGGGCGGGTTGCTCATCCAGTTTTTGTAATGGGGTTTGGAGGTTTCATTTCTGAATTTCAAAAGCGTGGTTAACGGCTCACCTTACGCGGTAACGCGAGACGCTTCGCAGTCTCGCAAAATGGGCGACATAAATGTCGCGCTACAGGCTGGACTGCGTATGGTGAGTTAACAGGTTATTCAACTGCGTTAGTTTCGATCACCCGTTGATACCACTTTGCGCTGGATTTGATAATGCGCTGCTGAGTCTGATAATCCACATACACCAGGCCGAAGCGTTTGGAATATCCGTATCCCCATTCAAAGTTATCCATCAGCGACCAGGCGAAGTAGCCCTTGACCGGGATACCGGCCTCAATCGCCCGGTGGACTTGCTCCAAATGACGTTTGATATAAGAAAGGCGCGCCGGGTCATCCACTTCACCGTCAGCGCCGACTTGATCATTGAAAGCCGCGCCATTTTCCGTGATGTGAATGACCGGGAAGTCGTAATCAAAATATAAGCGCCCCAGCGTCTTATAAAGCCCCTCGGGGAAAACTTCCCAATCCATCTCGGTAATTTCATCGCTGCGGAACACCGTCTGCGGGGCATTTTCCGCTTCGCTGACTTTTTCAGAGCGGGCGATATTGCGCGTGTAATAATTGACGCCGATAAAATCCAGCGGAACAGCAGCAGATTCCAAATCACCTGGCTGAACGAAGGTCATCTCGTCGCCAAACGAATCAACCATATCCTGTGGATACCCGCGCCCGGTCAAAGGGTCAAGAAACCAGCGATTGATGTATCCATCCCCCCAGGTCGCCGCAGCGCGATCCGCAACGCTGGAAGATGCGGGATATTGCGGAGACATATTCAACGTGATGCCAACATTTGCATCACGGCTGTTACTGCGAATAACGGGAACAGCCATTCCATGCGCAAGCAGCAAATGATGCGAGGCCGCCAACGCCTCATGCAAGTCGATGTGACCGGGCGCATGGCGTCCGTCACGATAACCGACAAATGCGCTGACCCACGGCTCATTGAGCGTGATCCAATTTTTAACCCGGTCACCCAATACGCGGGTGATCATATCCACATATTCAACAAAGGCATCCGCGGTCTCGCGCGCAGGCCAGCCGCCTTTATCCTGCAATTTTTGCGGCAGGTCCCAATGATACAAAGTGACATACGGTTCGATATCCAACTTCAACAAGCCATCCACCAGCCTGCTATAAAATTCCAACCCGGCCTCGCTCACAGAACCGCTTCCACTGGGCAATACACGCGGCCAGGCCGTTGAAAAACGATAGGCTTTCAACCCCAGCTTCTTTATCATTTCAAGGTCATCTTCCCAGCGATGATAATGATCGCAGGCCATATCGCCTGTGTCTCCATCCTGAACCATTCCCGGTGTATGACTGAACCGATCCCAAATGCTTTCACCTTTTTCATCCTCATTCCACGCGCCTTCGATCTGATAGGATGCGGTTGCCGCACCCCAGATAAAATCCTTCGGGAATTGAAATACTTTTTTATCCATTTATGTTCTCCAAAAAAATTGTTAAATCACCTTATGCATGTGTCATGCTGAGCGGAGCGAAGCGAAGCATCTCTGAGATAATCGTAGTGGTGTTTCGCCGCAAAGCGGCTCAACACGACACCGCGCAAGGTCATTATTATGTCAATGTAACTTGCGCCCGAACTTCTTTTGTATTCTCATCGGGCAGCGGGATGATATTTCCGCTAATGGATTTTCCATCCACCTCAAGCTGGACTCTGTTCCCCGCGCCTTTTCTCTCCACCCGAACAACGTATCGGACTCCCCGATAGCTGCGAGCCACCTCAAACATTCCCCACGCTGACGGAATGACCGGCGCAACCTGCAAGCCGTCATACGTCGGGCGAATCCCAAGTATCCATTGTGTGATGGCGACATAATTCCACGCGGCTGTACCCGTGAGCCATGAGTTCTTTGCTTCGCCATGTGTCGCCGCATCTTTGCCCGCAATCATCTGGGCATAGACATACGGCTCACAGCGATGTAACTCGCTAATCTCTTCACGCGCTGATGGATTGATGCGCGAATAATAATCATGCGCCTTATCCCCTCGCCCGATCTTCGCTTCCGAGATCATCACCCACGGATTGGTGTGACAAAAGATTCCCGCGTTCTCCTTGTACCCCGGCGGGTAGGATGAGATCTCGCCTAGATGCAAATAATATTTACTGAAGGCAGGCTGCTGCAAAACAATTCCATGCGGAGTGGCAAGATGCTCATCCACCGAATTCATGGCTTTTTCGGCGCGGCCATTTTCAATGCCTAAATCTGCCATCACGCAAATCCCCTGCGGCTCGATGAATATCTTGCCTTCATCGTTTTCTTTCGAACCCAGCACGTGACTGAAATCATCATACGCACGGCAGAACCATTCCCCATCCCAGCCGTGTTGCCAAATAGTGATTTCCATTTTGTTGGCATGGCGTTCGTAGTCTTCAGATGAAAGATGAAAGACGAAAGAATCCACTCTTTCTTCTTTCATCTTTCTTGTTAATTCCATCATTTCCTTCGCCGCCAGCACAAACAACCCGGCAATGAAAACACTTTCCGCCACCTTGCCGTCTTTATTCGTGGTCGTCTGGAAGGATTGCCCCGGCGTATCGGAGAAACAATTCAGATTCAGGCAGTCATTCCAATCCGCGCGGCCAATGAGAGGAAGTTCATGCGGGCCAAGACGATCCAGCGTGTATTGCAGGGAACGCTGCAAATGTCCATAAAGCGCTTCTTCGCTTCCGGGCTTGTTGTCGTAAGGGACTTGTTCATTGAGAATACTGAAGTCGCCCGTCTCTTTGACATACGCCGTCACCGCCAACACCAGCCAGAGCGGATCGTCATTGAAGCCAGAACCGACATCATTATTACCGCGTTTGGTCAGCGGTTGGTATTGATGATACGCGCCGCCCGTTTCAAGCTGCGTGGCCGCCAAATCTAAAATCCGTTCGCGCGCGCGCTCAGGGATGAGATGAACGAAACCAAGCAGATCCTGTGCCGAGTCACGGAATCCCATGCCACGCCCAATGCCGCTTTCAAAATATGAAGCTGAGCGACTCATGTTGAAGGTGATCATGGTCTGATACGCATTCCAGATATTGACCATGCGATTCGTATGCACATCAGGTGTATTGACTTGGAATTTCTCCAGCAGCGTATTCCAATGAACCCGCAACGCCTGAAACGCCTTTTCAACTTCATCGGCTTTCAAGTATTTGGAAATGATGGGAAGCACGGTACGCTTGTTAATGGTCTGTGATTCGGGAGGGTCAAACTTCGCATCCTTTGGATTTTCGTGATATCCGAGAATGAAAATTATTTTCTTCTGTTCCCCCGCTTTCAACTGAACTTTGACATGGTGCGAGCCGATCGGCTGCCAGCCATGTGTGATCGAATCTGCCGATTGACCTGTCTCCACCACCTTGGGAGAATCCCATCCACGATAAGTACCAAGGAAATCATCCCGTTGGGTATCAAAGCCAGCCAGTTTTTCAGAACAGGCAAAATAAGCGAAATGATCGCGGCGTTCACGGTATTCGGTCTTGTGATAGATCACATCGTCAACGACTTCGACCTGTCCGATGGAATAATTGCGTTGGAAGTTTGTCGCGTCATCCATCGCATCCCACAGATTGAACTCAATCGCAGAGAAAACTGATAAATCCGCAGCTTCGCCACGTTGATTGGTGAGAGTCAATTCCCAGATTTCGAGGTTCTCGCCCAACGGCACAAAGTAGCGAGTCAGCGATTCGATTCCATTTAATTTTGAGAGAATACTGGTGTACCCCATGCCGTGACGGCATTCGTAAAAATCCAACAGCGTCCGAGTCGGCATCCAGGTTGGCGACCACTGTAGGGGCGAGGTTCCCTCGCCCTTGTTATCGCGCAGATAAATGTATCGTCCGCCAGAATCCAATGGAGCATTGTTATAACGATAGCGAGTCAAACGTCGCAGGCGTGCATCCTTGTAAAAAGAATATCCGCCTGCGGTGTTGGAGATCAATCCAAAATAAGATTCACTGCCGAGATAATTGATCCACGGCAAAGGGGTTTCAGGAGTTTCGATTACATATTCACGATTTGAATCATCAAAATGACCGTAACGCATAATGCCTCATTAGTTACGTCATTGCGAGGGCGGTGTTCGTCCGCCCGAAGCAATCTCCAAGACAGTGACCGAGATTGCTTCGTCGGGCTAAAGCCCTCCTCGCAATGACGAGATTATGTAGAACTCAACTTCGCAAAACTTGATTTCAACGTCGGATATAAATCCTGATAGATCGGATACATCTTTCGATAAACCTTCATCTGCTCATCATCGGGCAATGTTTGCCCAGTAATGCGAACAGTTTCCTTGCACGCCGTTGGAACATCGGCCCAAGCACCCGCACCAACACCTGCAAGAAGAGCCGCGCCAAACGCTGCGCCTTCAGACGTATTCACCGTGACCAACTCCGCTTCCAAAACAGAAGCGAGAATTTGACGCCACAACGCGCCCTTCGTGCCGCCGCCAGAAGCGCGGACTTGTGTTATCTCTCCAAGCCCGGCGTTTTGAATTAACGTAAAGCTATCCTTCAAACCAAAGGCAACGCCATCCAGCACGGCGCGAGTCATGTGTGCGCGCGTGTGGCGAAGAGTTAATCCAATGAACGAACCGCGAGCCAATGGGTCAGGATACGGCGTGCGTTCGCCGCTCAGATACGGAAGGAACAACAGCCCTTCGCATCCTGCAGGAGCAGATTCAGCTTCCTTCGCGAGATCATCAAAACTCACATCGGGCGCAAGCGTGTCGCGATACCATTGCAAACTCCCTGCCGCCGAAAGCATCACACCCATGAAGTGCCACATGCCCGGCACCGCATGACAAAATGCATGAAGCCTGCCTTCGGGCTCGATCAACGCCGATGGAGTCGTCGCAAAGATCACGCCACTCGTTCCCACCGTCAGCCCGACAATGCCCGCTTCCACTGCGCCCACGCCCACGGCTTGCGCGGCCTGGTCGCCGCCGCCTGCCGCGATGGGCGTACCAACTTTCAGTCCAGTGAGTGCTGCGGCTTCTTCTGTGATATGCCCTGTGAATTCCGTTCCTTCAAACGTGCGCGGCATCCACGCGGCATCGATACCCAACGCACTCAAAACTTCCGCAGACCAATTGCGCAATTTCAAATCAAACAAAACCGTGCCCGCACCATCGGCCTTATCCATCGCGTACTCACCCGTCAACTTCAAGCGGATGTAATCCTTCGGCAGCAAAACATGCTTTGCTTTGGCATACACCTCGGGTTCGTTTTCCTGCACCCATAAAATCTTCGGTGCGGTAAAACCCGTCAGCGCAACGTTGCCTGTGATCTGAATAAATTTTTCTTTTCCAATTCGTCGATGAATTTCATCGCATTGACTCTGCGTGCGCTGGTCATTCCACAGGATGGCTGGACGAAGGACATTCCCAGCTTTATCAAGAAGGACAAGCCCATGCATTTGCCCCGTCAAACCCACTGCGACGACTCTTTCCCCGCTCACGCCTGCTTTTTCCAAAACGGACTTAATACTCGCTGACACCGCATCCCACCACTCCAGCGGATTCTGTTCCGACCAGAGCGGCTTCGGCGTTTGCAATGTGTGCGGCGAAGATGCGACTGCGATCACTTCGCCATTTGAGTCGATCAACAAGGCCTTGCTGGAAGTTGTGGATGTATCAATGCCGAGAAAGTAATCCATGGTCATTTCTCCAAACCTAATTTTTCAACCAGAACTTGTACATCTTTCTCTTCACGCGGAGGATCGATGTCCTTGAAAAGCTCCCAAGTCTCCACGTGGGCAACAGTCGCGCCAGGTTCAATTGTGCTGATGGGGGCCAGTGTTTCCAATTCAATAAATTGGTCGTTGCAATAACATTCACTCGAACTGCCGAAATCAAAATAAGCAGACCGTGCTTCATAATTGGCGCGTTTTACAAAAAGTACTCCATCCAACCAATATGCCAGCCAACCGCGCGGATTTGGAAAACCGACTTTGAACGCTTCATTCATTTCTGCACGCACTAAAATATGATGCCTTCCAAAACTCACATTGGGGTTGGATAAACTCGTGTACGGCCAGAGAGTCAACGTGCGGTTGGGCAACTCCCGAGTCTCTGCATGAGATTGCGGAAGGATCGCCACACCGCCAGGTCTTAATTGTGTGATGGCCCACGGTGCGCTTGTCACCGGCCACAAACCATGATTGGACAAGCGATGAGTAATGACAACTTGCGGAGCATCACTCGGCAAATAAATCTCCATCGATTTTTGCATACCTGTTTTGGATTCCACGTTCTGCGTGACAACCAGTCCATTTTCAGCAGGGCAAATCTCGACAGGGGCATCATCTGGTTGGTAGGTACGGCTTGGGATTTCCGGTGCGTGCCACAAACGATGTCCGCCATAGAAATGATAGGTTCCAGAACCGGGGCAATCTGTTACAAAATCGGGCAGTTCCGCCAATACGTTTTCAGCGCCTGCAAATCTTAAGGAGAGAATGCGCGGTCCTATGGAACGGGAAATCAGCAGTTGTATTATTTCGTTTTCCAATGAGACGCATTCGTGCCCCATAAAATTCACAGTATCCATTAATGTAAACTCCAACGACAGTTTTATCTCTTCAAAAGAGTTTAGATCTCGTTCATTTTGTCAGGGCTTTCGCTTCGGTGTCCAAAATCTCCTGACTTTGACGCAAAACCAGGAGATTTTGCAGTCCAGGCGAAGATCCTATTTGTTTTTACTTTACCTGGAACAGCGCGATCAACGGCACAGGCGCTCCCAATTCCTGACCGCGTTTGCCGGGTGAACATCCACCGACTTCCAAACGGAATTCACCGGGTTCGAGAGTTAGTTTGCCGTCATCGTTGAAGAAGGACATCATTTCCGGGGTGATGGTAAATTTCAATGTGCGGCTTTCGCCTGCCTTGAGCGTGACTCTTTCAAAGCCAACGAGGTGATGGTAGGGGACAATGCTTGCAGCGTGGATATCGCTCAGGTAAAACTGAACAACTTCGGCTGAGTCCGAAGCGCCGCTGTTGCGCAGGGTCAGGCTCACGTTGAGAGAATCTCCAGGCGTAAGATTCGTTTTATCGAGTTGTAATTCCGAATATTCAAAGCGGCTGTAGCTCAGGCCAAAACCAAATGGATACAAAGGTTCTTCGGTCATGTAGCGATAGGTGCGGCCCTTCATGCTGTAATCGTCGAAGGCGGGGAGTTGATCGAGGGACTTGGGGAAAGTGAGCGGAAGTTTGCCCGAGGGTGAAACATCGCCGAAGAGAACATCCGCAACGGCCTTGCCGCCCTCCATGCCGGGATACCAAACAAAGAGGATGGCATCCACCATGTCCTCCACTTCACCCAGCGCAATGGGGCTGCCACCTGTAACCACGAGCACGATCTTCACTCCGTGTATCGCAAGTTCCTTGATGTAATTGATTTGACTTTCAGGAAGCGAGATACTTTCACGGTCGCCGTTTTGCGGAGAGAGAAGCGACTCACCTTCCTCGCCTTCAAGGAATGAGGAAAGCCCGGCGCAAACAATTGCGAAATCGGCGGACTGCGCCATATCGGGCGCCCATGTATTCTTGATCTCGCGCGGATGTTTCAGCATTGCGCCAGATGTATATTCCATGCCCATGCCTTCGGGGAGGCGGCCCGTAATACCTTCAAGCAGGGTGACCATCTGGTTGTTGAAACCGTAATAGTTGCCAAGTAAAACTTCCATGCTCGTGGCTGTGGGGCCTGTGACAAATATCTTTTTCGTGGATGGTTTGATCGGCAGGATGTTATTTTTATTCTTGAGCAGAACCACCGCTTCAGTTGCCGTTCGATACGCCAGTTGACGATGCGCGTCACAGGCAACCACATCGGTAGTGATGGATGCAAACGGAACATCTTCAGCAGGGTCGAACATGCCGAGTTTGAAGCGAGTGCCAAGCGTGCGCTCAAGAGCGCGATCAACATCCGCTTCGGTGATGAGTCCGCGCGCGATGGCTTCAGGAATTTCATTGAAGACGTGGTCGCAGCCGATATCGCATCCGTGCTGCAAAGCGAGCGCGGCTGATTCTGCCGCATCTTTCGTGACCTTGTGATGGAGATGAAAATCTGACAGAGCCATACAATCTGAGACGACGTGACCTTCAAAGCCCCATTCGCCCCGCAGAATATCTTCAAGCAAAAGTTTGCTGGCACAGCAGACTTCATCGAGAGTGCGGTTGTATGCGCCCATGACCGATTCGACTTTGGCTTCGGTCACCAGTTTTTTGAAGGCAGGCAGGTAGGTGTCGTACAACTCGCGTTTTGTCACAACCGCATTGAAGGTATGACGATCTTTCTCCGGCCCCGAATGAACTGCAAAATGTTTGGCACAGGCTGCCGTTTTCAGGTATTTGGGATCATCTCCCTGCAATCCCTTCACGAAGGCCGAGGCCATTTCACCGGTAAAGAATGGGTCTTCGCCCCAGGTTTCCTGTCCACGCCCCCAGCGCGGGTCACGGAAAATATTCACATTCGGCGACCAAAAGGTTAATCCCTGATATTGATCGGTATATCCGTTGCGGCGCAATGCGGCGTGATATTTTGCGCGTCCTTCGTCGCTGATGGCGGATGCCACTTGATGAATCAGTTCCTTATCCCAGGTCGCCGCCATGCCAATCGCCTGCGGAAACACAGTGGCGCGTCCATTGCGGGCAATTCCGTGCAACGCTTCACTCCAATAGTTGTAACCGGGAATGTTTAGACGCGGCACGCCCTGTGCCGGGTGATTCATCATGCTGACTTTTTCATCAAGGGTGAGCTGCGCGATCAGGTCCTTTACTCGCTCAGAAAAAGGAAGTGAAGTATCAAGGTATATTTGTTTTTCGGGGGCGCTGGTGCTGCTCATGAAATGCTCCTTCGGAATGCTGGCAAAATAATCGACTTTAGTGACTGTTCTTTAAGCTTTTCTGTACACGGAAGGCACGGATTTTACCCTACGGGCACAATGTCACGGATTCTCACTGATAAATCTATTAAATAACTGACGTTACGCAGTCCAGCCTGTAGCGCGACATTTATGTCGCCCATTTTGCGAGACTGCGAAGCGTCTCGCGCACCGCGTAAGGTGAGTTAAATAACTGATGTTACGCAGTCGCGGCATGTCTTTGCGAGGACACCTTTGTTCTTTGTCCGAAGCAATCCCCTGCCGACTAAGAGATTGCTTCGCCGCGAAAACCAAGAGCGCGGCTCGCAACGACATCAACTTTTAGGTAAAGTGCGTAATCAGTTAAATAATCTGCGTTTGTCCGTGTAATCCGTCAAATCCGTGTCCAAAAGGGTTTGCAATGCAATCATTAAGGCGGCTCAAACTACTTAAGAAAGGCTCTCGTAGAAAAAGATCACCGTGCGCCGAGCAAGATATCGATGGTCAACTGATCGAGGTGTTCGTATTTCAATCCGCGCTTGCCAAGAGCGGCGCGGTCAAAGGATTCGGCTTTAAGAGAAGATGCTTTTTCGGAGCTGTATTTTCCAAAGAATTTATCCGTGGAACCGTCGTTTGCATTGATCTCTGCCAAAACAGCCTGCACTTCCTTGTCCGCATTAAATTGTGCGGCTTTTTCCTTCAGGATCATATAAGTGCGCATACAGCCGCGGGCAAAGTCTTTTACGCCTTCGTAATCTTCGGTGCGATAGGCATGAGCATCGAAATGACGCGAGCCATCGTATTTCACATCTTCGAGGAATTTGACAAGATAGAAGGCGGCCTTGATGTCGCGTGAACCAAAACGCAAGTCCTGATCGTAGCGGCCCGGGTACTGGTCATTGAGATCGATATGGAATAACTTTCCAGCTTCCCAGGCCTGGGCAACGCCGTGCATGAAATTGAGTCCTGACATGTGCTCATGTGCAACTTCGGGATTGACTCCCACCATTTCAGGATGATCAAGTGTTCCAATGAAAGCCAGCATGTGTCCGGTGGTGGCGTTGTAAATATCGCCGCGCGGTTCATTGGGTTTGGCTTCGAGCGCAAATTTCAGGTCGTATTTTTTGTCCAGCACATATTCGCACAGGAAGTTCATGGCTTCACGCGAACGTTTGATGGATTCCACGGCGCTTTTGCTAGAGTCGGATTCGGTGCCTTCGCGTCCGCCCCAGAAGACGTAAGTCTTTGCGTCAAACTCCATACCCAGGTCGATGGCATTCATTGTCTTTTGAAGAGCATAGGCGCGGACTTTCGGGTCGTTGGAGGTGAACGCGCCATCCTTGAAGACTGGCTCGCTGAACAGGTTGGTGGTCGCCATCGGGACGATAATGCCGGTTTCGGAGAGAGCAGCTTTGAAGTCCCGAATGATGCGGTCCCGGTCAGCGGGTGTGGCGTCTATTGGAATCAAATCGTTATCGTGGAAGTTGACTCCATACGCGCCGACTTCCCCGAGCAGGCGTACCAATTCAGCGGGTGATTTGTGCTCACGGGTGGCCGATCCGAACGGGTCAGCGCCGCGATTTCCAACTGTCCATAGTCCAAAGGTAAATTTATTTTCGGGCTTGGGGGAATAGTCAGACATGAGTTACTCCTTGTATCTAATGTGCTTACAGGATGGATTAACACCTCTCTTTGCCTCACCTCTCTGAGAGAGGTGAGGTGTAAAAAGGAGAGGAGGAGAAAAACTATTTAGAAAAAAACGGCTGTAACGAAAGAAGACGGACACGCAATAGGCGTTGGTTATTCCTTTACTGCGCCCAGAGCAATACCGCTGATAATGTAGCGGGAGAAAATGGCATAAATGATAATGATTGGCACAATGGTCAGCGCAAGGCCCAAATAAATCGCGCCGTATTCGGTTCGATACACATCTCCACGCAGGGTCTGGACCAGCATTGGCAGAGTGTATTTTTCGATGGATGAGATCAGAATGAAGGGGGTGAAAAAATTATTCCAGGATGCAACAAATGCGAAAATGCCCATGGTGACAGCGCCCGGAACTGCAAGAGGCAGCATGATGGTGTGAAAAATGCCTAACTCGCTGGCGCCATCGATCCTGCCGGCATCAATCAGGTCATGAATCACCATTGATTCAAGGTATTGCTTGCCGAAGAAAACAGCGCCTGCATTTGCGACAAGAGGCAGAATCAAGGATGCATAATTATCGGTAAGCCCCAATTTCGACATATATTGATAGAAACCAATAATGGAAAGCTGCATGGGGATCATGACCAATACGATGACAAAGTTGGAGAATAGTTTTTTTCCTGCAAAGTCATAAACAACCACGCCGTAAGCTGTCAACAACGAAAAGTAAACCGTGACGACCGTTGAGGTAATGGCAAGAAAAAAGCTGTTTGCGAAGCCTCTTGGCAGGTTCAAACCCTTGCTGAGCAGTAGATTGTAGTTTTCAATCAGGTGCGTGCTCGGCAGCATACTGATGCCCTGTTGAATTTCGGTTGTGGAGCGGGTTGAATTCACGATCAATAACCAGATCGGGACAAGAGTGAGAATCAACAAAATGACCAGCAAGGTGTAGACAAAAAAGCGCATCACATAGGTGCCAAATTTATAGTTGTTAATCATGATTGCGGCCTCACTGTGTTCTTTTTGAAGAGCGATTTTTTGGCTGGTTTTTTATCATCCATATCCTTATCGCGCAGGAAATAGAAGATGCCCAGAGCACAAATGCTGGTCATGAAGAATATCAAAACGCCAACCGAGGAGGCCGCCCCTATATGCCCTTTACTGCTGGCAAATTTCATATACATAAGGATATTGTTCGTTTGGATTGAACTTAATGGAGAACCCCTGCCATCTGTCAACAGGAATGGGATGTCAAACATCTGCATCCCACCCACCAGCGAGGTAACGAAGATGAAGATCAAAATGGGCTTCAAGAGCGGCAACGTGATCCGCGTAAACATTTGCCAGACGCTTGCGCCATCCACCATGGCTGCTTCGTAAAGCGGGAGGGGGATCGAGGTCATACCGGCCATCAAGATGATCATTGTTTGCCCAAACCACGTCCACCATTGGATGAAGACCACCAACCCGCGTGTCACCGTGATCGACTCTAAAAACCTCATGGCTTCACTCAACAAATCGGCCCTGACCATGAATTGATTCACGGGGCCGTAATAGGCAAACAGCGCATTAAACAATGCCGCCACCGCAGCTGGCATCAACAGGTTTGGTAAAAAATATATTGCCCGCCAAACTCCGACCGCCTTGATCTTGAGCCGGGCGCTTGTGAACAAAACAGATAATAACAATGCAATACCGATCTGAGGAATAAAATTTAAGATCCAGATCAGCCAGGTATTCCCCACTGCCCTCATAAAAACTTCATCGGCAAATAAACGCTTGAAATTGGCGATGCCAACAAAATGGCTGCTTTTCGACATCAGGGTGGCATCTGTGAAGCTAAGCGTTAATGTATTAATCACCGGGTATAAGCCAAAAATGAGAAAGCCAATAATGAACGGCGCAAGAAACAAGTACCCGGTGGAATTTTTCTTAAGTTTGGCAAGATTCATGCTGCCTCCGTTTAATTATGAAAAAGGTATTCTCAAAAATATGGATGGGTCAACGCATATTGAATGCGCTGACCCACAAAACTATCAGAACAAGATTATTGTACAGGCGCGTCGGGGATGATCAGGTCGGGGAATTCATTCCGAACAGCATCGAGCCATGCGGCCCACATTTCTGCTTCAGTCATGGTGCCGCTGAGGTAAGCAGCCAATGGGTCATTGAGGGCGCGCTGAATGGCATCATCTGAGCCAGTTAACAAGGCACCGTTGACGCTCGGGGCCGCTGCTGCGAAAGCTCCGTAGGAGTTCTCTCCACCGAGGAAGGTGGCAAGTGTTGAGTCATCGAAGCTGCTTGTGATCTTCTCAACTACAACCTGGCTGGAGACAAAGTCACCAGCGGCCTGGGCCTGATCGTCAGGAGTGGTTGGATCAATGGCTTTCAGGTATTCATTGGTATATACACCGGTGGCCCAATTGGTCAGGTTCTCTTCATCGAGGGCAACGAATTTGACGAATTCTTTAGCCAATTCGGAGTTCGGGCTGCCATCCAAAGCGCCAACCCAGGTACCGCCCCATTGATAAGAAAGCGGGCCGTTGATCATGGCCCAGTCACCGCCGGTACCGACAGTGCTGTCTTTGGGTGTGGAATTGGGGCTCAAAACATAGGGAAGACCCCAGGTGGGCAGGAAGTAGCTGAAGACTTTCTTGGGAGTGCCATTGGCATCCTTCAAAGTGTCGTTCATGCCGGCGAACCAACCTTCAGTCCACTGGGTAGCGCCGGATTCGTAGCCGTTATCGCGCATCATTTTGGCGAAATGGACATATTCTACGATCTTGGGATCAATGACCAGGGAGCCATCAACGATCCAGGGTTCAGAGCGATTGGACAGGAAGGGCAGGAACATTTCGCCGCCGGTGCCAACTGTATAGTAGTCGCCTGTACCACATTCCTTGATCTTGGCAGCGGTTTCAACGAATTTGTCCATGTCAGCGACCATGGCCTGTACTTCGGCGAGATCATCGGTGCCAAGGCATTCTTTCGCGATGCTGCGGCGATAGAAGAAAGCGCCAGGGGTAGCCTGATATGAAAAGCCTTTTGTAACGCCTTCGTATGTGCCAACTTCAACAACGGCCGGGTAGGTCTGGAGAGTCTCGGTCAGGGGGACCAAATCATTCAAATCTGCCAACAGATCGGATTCAACCCACTCTTTTACGAAAGCAGCTTCGAGAGCAACGACATCAGGGGAATCGGCGGTGCCAGCGGCAGCCTTGACCTTGGTCTGATATTCGCCATTGGTCATTGGGATCATTGTGTAAACGACTTTTACCTTGGGGTGCCTGCCTTGAAAGGCGATTGCCATGGTCTTTATTTCATTGGTGAATGACCAGACATTAAGAGTGCCTTCCAGCTCAGCGGCGGGGGCATCGGTGGCAGCAGGCGCATCAGTTGCGGCGGGGGCATCGGTGGCAGCAGGCGCATCAGTTGCAACGGGGGCTTCGGTGGCAGCAGGCGCACACGCAGCAAGCAGCATGCTCAGCGCCACTAAAATTGATAGAACGAAAGATAAACGTTTCATCTTCTTACTCCTTTTTTGTTATGGTATATTTCGGAGTTGGAGATCTGCTTACCTGTCATGGAGTGCAGGTCTCCACTCAACGGCGTCCGGTATTCGTTTGGATATCGGACGTCACTTTTCGAACAGTCGAAGGATGTTCCTATATACTTGTCTCGCACCTCCTTGCAAAATGGTTTCTGCATTTCTGGAAAAGACGCTCAAATGAGACCAGTCTTTTCTTACTTCTCTTATGCTGAGCCGAAGAGTTCCGGGGCATAAGCTCAGTATCATGGGGTGGTTTCCTGGATTCGCTTTTAGTCAATAAATCCTACATGTTTCCGGTAACGTTACCGAAGATGCGCAAAAAAAATCCATTTGCCGTCCATGTGCAATTAGACAGCCTGGATTAATCTCTGACAGGAAGTTCGTTTAACCAGTTTTGTTTGCATCTTATGGATTTCAAGTTCGAGTGGCTCACCGGTAATTATCTTAATCAGCATTTGCACTGCAACGTAACCCATTTCTGAAAGAAACTGGTCAACCGTTGTAAGTCCCAGATATTTGGCTTCTGAAATATTATCGAATCCAACAACAGACAGATCGTTTGGAATGCTTAGCCCCATCTCTTCCGCCGCCTGATATACGCCAAATGCAGATTGATCATTGGCGGCAAAGATCGCCGTTGGCCGATTTTCCAGGGCGAGTAATTGACGGGCATACTTATAGGCGGTCTTTTGAGTAAAGTCACCGGGGGTAATGAGAGTTTCATCCAATTCAATGCCGGCTTTCACCAGCGCATCCTTGTATCCCTGCAAACGCCTTTGTGAGCTTCCGATCTCCGCCAGCCCGCAGATAAAACCTATCCGACGATGCCCCAACTCGATAAGATATTCCATCACTTCCAAAGCGCCGTGATAGTTCATTCCCTGGACGGATGGGTAATTCGGATTAATGATATGGGGGTCCACTGCCACAATGGGGGCGTCTGCAATGAATTCTGCCGTGGCAGAAGCTACAATAATTACGCCGTCAGTAACGGAATTACTAAGCAGGGAAACATAGTGTTGTTCATGTAAAATTGCGCCATTTTTCTGAGCATCCCCGGTTGTGTAGACTAATAAATCGAATTTCGATTCAGCAATTGCCCGATTAACTCCCCTCATGATCTCAACAGAATACAGGCCAATATCCGGGACAACCAGCCCAATCAAGTTCTTTTTATGACTGCGCATACTCCGGGCCGCCAAATTTGACGTATATCCCATTTTTTCAATAACAGCGCGGATACGATCCTGAGTGTCGCTAGCTACATCAGCTTTTCCATTTAACACGCGGGAAACCGTCGAAACCGAAACACCGGCAGCCCTGGCAACGTTTTGAATTGTGATTGCTCGCTTTTTATTTTTCATATTTGCCTTGAAAAAGCTGAAAAACGAAATTGTCGGTATCAATACCGGTAACGATACCGCCGCCGCTATTATTGCACAAATTTATTGGGCTGTCAACAGGTTTCTGAATTTGGGGTACAAAAGTTTGTAGATTAGCTTGCTCCCTTCGCCATTCCCGGCGAAGGATTTACAAGAATTCCCAATGCCGAATTTCACACCATATGAATTCTCCGCAAGTTCCCCCAACTTTTTGGTTATGCTTCACGCAGGAGTTCGTGAATGTGCCGGTAATCAATTCGAATAATTGATTACCGGCACAACATTACACATCCATCTTTCCAAAACGCCAGACTGCCAGCAAAAAGAATCCCAACGCATAAGCAGACAACATCCCAACTGCCATCCAAACGGATTCCAAACCCAGGCCGCGGATCAAAATATTTTGCAAACCATTCATTGCCCAGGCTGAAGGCATTGCCTTGCCGATCGCGGCAAACGCACCACCTGCAGCTTCCAATGGGAACCACAGCCCGCCGAGCGCGGAGAAAAGGAACATCGCGATCATTGAGAATAGAATTACCTGCTCGTCAACTTTTGCGATCACACCGATCAGCAACCCCATCGATGCGACCCACAACCCCAACGCAACACAGACAAACAGCGTGCCAAGCGGTTCGCGCATGTAATTCACATTCAATGCAAGTTGACCAAACACCACAAGTAATATCGTCTGTAAAAAGGTCAATGTGAACATCGCCAGCAAATGTCCCGCGACGATCTCCCACGGTTTCATGGCCGTTGTCATCAATCGTTGAAGTGTGCGCGTCTTGCGTTCCTGTACCAGAATTTGCGCGGAAGTGATCAGCCCAAAGATCGCGAACTGCACCAGAATTCCAGGCGAAGCCTGGTTGTATGGATTGCCACCCGTCCAATCAGATGATTTTTCTGTGGCGGCTTGTTCCACACTCACCAAACTTAACTTCGAATTCTCGTCCCATTTGCTCCAGGCCAATTCAATTGCTGGAGAATATTCAGCAGGATTCGATTGCAGGTCCGCGCTGATGCGTGCAATTTCAACTGCGCTCATCAATTGGGATATTGGGACTCGCAGCAACTGATAAATGGATTGACCTTCACTGGATGAAGTTTCCGCAATCAGATTCAACTGCGCTTCATTCCCCGCCTCAACCTGCTCGCTGAACCCGTCAGGGATGACCAACACCCCGGCCACTTCGCCTTTGCGAAAAGCATCCATTGCTTCGTTTTCATTCATCACCATAACTTTGATTGCGCCCGAGGAATCCAGTCGGGTAAAGAACATTTTATTTAAACGGGAATCAGGCTGCGGGTCGACAAGAGCGAGCGGTATGCGATTATCCACTTCTTCGTCGCTTTGGGAAATTCCACGAAAGGCAAATCCCATAAAAAGCGTGAAGATGATCGGCATCACAACGATAAAAAACAGCGAGCGTTTGTCGCGCAGCATTTGTGATAAATCTTTTAGGGCAAGATCAAGTATTCTCATAATAATTTCTCCATTTGTAGGGGCGGGGTTACCCCGCCCCTACAAAATATTACGCATATCGTTTGCGGAACATCATCGCACCAATGGCAAACATAACGATGCCCATTGTGATTGTTATAAAAAATGGAATCAGCAAATCGCCAGCCGCGCTGCCATCCAAAGCCATGCGCCAGCCTTTGAGCACCCAGCCTTGCGGAATGAAGTTTCCGATTACATTGAAGGCTTCGGGCATTCCACCGGGGATATTGGCTGTGAACAAACCGCCCAACATTCCAAGGATTGTCAATCCGCCGCCCAAAACGGGCCCGCCTTGTTTGGTGTTCTTGACGAAGGAAATGAGCAGAACGCCCAACCCTACCGCAGCGATCATTTGAGCCGCGAACGCCAAAGCAACACTGGCAGGTTGACCCCATTGAATGCCAAATGCGAAGCGACCCGCGGCCATCAATACCATTCCCTGCAAAAAGACAGTGAAGAATACCGCCAGAAATTTACCGATCAAAATATTGGTGCGGTTGGTCGGAGTGGTGAAAAGCCTTGCGAGTGTGCCTTCTTCATCTTCACGCAAAATGGACATCATCGAATTGCTGCCAGTGAAAAAGGCAAAGAAGATCATCTGGCCCACCATGGTTAAACCCATCATCTGCGCGAGCGGGTTGGCAGTTTTGGTTTCATCAGCCGCAGGCGCGACCAACACAAGCACAGCTTTGTCTGGATGGTGAAAAAGATTGCGTTGAAAGTCTGCATACCAATTGGTATAACGCTCGATCCATGAAGGGATTTGTGTTGGGTTGGGTTGAATGCCGTTTGCCTGTAATCGTTCCATAATGGTTTCGATTGCAATGCCGCCGCCCGCGACTCCATCCACCATCATCGTGACCATATCTTCAACAACCGCGGGACCAATGGATAAGGTTGGGTCACTGACGATGAGAACCTGAACATCTTTTTTGCCGCTCAAATAGCGTTCAGTAAAATTCTGAGGGATGATGACCGCCACACCAATTTCCTGTTTATCAACAGCCGCGCGAACGGATGCTTCATCCGCATAGTCACTCGCTTCGATCCATGACTTCACGCTTTCATCAAAAAACATCGAGCGGATGTTATCTCCGATTGGCACGTTGAGTACAGAGTTATCAGGCAGTTTATCCGCATTGACCACGCCCACTTTGATGGCGGTCATGCTCACATCTCCGCTGGACATGCTTCCAAATGCGAAGTAGATCAGTCCTGTCAACATCAACGGCGCGACCACCATCATCCCGATGGCGAACGCGCTGCGGAATGAACGGGTCAAATCCTTGATTGCAATAGCTAAAATTTTCATGGTTATCTCCGTATGAGGTAAACAGGGAAACAAGTACACAGGTATACAGTCGTGTTCCGTGTTTTCCTGTCTACTTGTTTACGTATCTACCTAATCTCTCAACGCTCTTCCTGTCAGGTGCAAAAATACCGTCTCAAGATTCGGCTCCTGAATATCCACAGACGTAATCCGCACACCATGTTTAGATGCGGCATCGAACAGGCGCGGCAGCACGCGATTGGAATCATCTACCAGCGCAGTGATCTTCCCGTCGAGTGAATCGATTCTCGCCACACCTTCAGTTGCCCGCCACGCATCCAATATTTTCTCCGCCTCAGCATTGAGTGTCACGTCAATGCGCGTTTCCTGGCCGACCATCTTGATCAATTCATCATGCGAACCATAGGCGATGACCCTGCCCTTGTCCATAATGGCAATGTGATTCGAGAGTTCCGCGGCTTCTTCCATGTAATGTGTGGTGTAAAGTACGGTCATGCCTTGCCGATTTAATTCTTTGACATTATCCAAAATGTGACGGCGCGACTGCGGGTCGATGCCAACTGTTGGCTCATCCATGATGATGACATCAGGCTTATGCAGCAAGGCCGCGCCGATGTTTACGCGCCGCTTCATGCCGCCTGAAAACTTGCCAACGTGATCCTTTTGGCGGTCGGTGAGTCCGATGATTTCCAACACTTCATCCACGCGTGACTTTAACGCCGCGCCGCGCAGGCCATACATCTTTCCCCAAAAGACCAAATTCTCGCGCGCCGAAAGATCGGGATACAGCGCAATATCCTGCGGCACCACGCCAAGGGATGCTTTTGCCAACTCTGGCTCTTTCGTAACCGAATGCCCCATAATGGATGCGTCACCGCCGGTGGGTGTGAGCAATCCCGAGAGCATGGAAATGGTTGTGCTCTTGCCAGCACCGTTGGGGCCAAGCAGGCTTAACACTTCACCTGCATTTGCACTGAAGGTTGCATCCTGCACGGCTTGAAAATCGCCAAATGATTTTTTTAGATTCTTGACTTCGATTGCATTCATAGACACTCCTGATTTGTATCGGTCTAAAACTATTGCCAATGTGGATGGCTCTTTATCGTGCCCAAGTATACGAACAATATCATTTTGTAACCATTGCGCCTTTGGGAAGACAGCCCCTGTCCTTTCGTACATTGTCCGTTGGAACAATGGTACAAAATAGCTTCTGCGATACAATCACCTTGCCATGAAACCCCCAAAAGAATCTCCATTTAAAATCGAACAGGACTACCGCATCTTTTTTGCATTCATGACCCTGATCATGATCGGCATGTATGTCATGTCAATCATGACGAATCCTGCCCTGCATCAGTTCTGGAACGCTGTGCTGTTTACAATTCTCATGGTTGTGCATGTTGGTCTTCACTTGATGGTAATCCGCATCATTCAAGTTCCGTCTCGTAAAACACTTTACATTATTGGACAGGGATTGCTGGCGTTTATCATCACGTATCTATCGCAAAACACGGGGATGGTCTTCTCGCTTTACATGGCTCTGATTGGCGAAACCATTGGTTTCCTCGGCATCAGCCGCAAGGGCGTGCTCTCCGCATTGTATTATTTATCCCTCTCGCTTTTTAATTTTGTACTATTCACCAATATGGACAGCGCCATTTATTGGCTGCTCACAATCATCCCAGTCGTGATTTTTGTGGGTATGTATGTAACACTTTACCTGCGTCAGATGGAAGCGCGTGAGAAGGCACAGGCGCTCGCGGAAAAATTGGAAACCGCCAATCAGCAATTAACAGAATACGCCGCGCGCGTCGAGGATCTCACCATTGCCGCTGAACGCCAGCGCATGGCGCGTGAACTTCACGATACACTCTCGCAAGGTCTCGCAGGTCTCATCCTTCAACTCGAGGCCGCCGATGCCCATCTTATGAACAACCATACCGAAAAGGTTCGCGCGATCATTTCCAATGCAATGGAACAGGCCCGCGCAACTCTGACAGATGCGCGCCGCGCGATTGATGATCTTCGTCAACCTTCTTTGGATGATCTGGACTCTGCTCTGCGCCTTGAAATTTCCCGCTTCACAGACGCAACCGGCATCCCGTGCGATTACCACTCGGATCAGACTCAGCCGATAGCTGATCCCGTTAAAGAGACAGTTCTCCGCGCTGTGACAGAAGCGCTTACCAATATTGCGCATCATGCCCACGCGCGGAATGTGGCAGTCAATATTCAGAGCAACGACAAAAACCTGTTGGTCACGATTCAAGACGACGGTATAGGGTTTGACGCGTCCGCAATTCCATCTGGTCATTATGGTTTGTTGGGAATCCGCGAACGAGTGCGCCTGATCAACGGCAGTTTTGAAATCCAAAACGATAATGGCACGATTTTGAAAATTCAGATACCGCTATGATAAAAATCCTCATCGCCGACGATCATCTTATTATTCGTCAGGGTCTGCGCCTGATTCTCGAAACCGAAAATGATTTTGAACTCGTAGGCGAAGCGTCGGATGGCGCGGAGGCACTGAGCCTTTGCAAAAAATTAAAGCCTGATATTGTGCTGATGGACCTGCGCATGCCCAACATGGACGGTTTGACCGCCATCGAAAAATTGCGCGTGGAACAACCCGAAATCGCAGTTGTCATCCTGACCACCTTCAACGAAGATGATCTTATGTTTCGCGGACTTCAAGCCGGCGCACGCGGCTACTTGTTGAAAGATACCGGTCGTGTAGCTTTGTTTGATACCATCCGTGCCGCGGTGCGCGGCGAGACATTGCTCAAACCTGAGATCATGGCGCGTGTTTTGTCGCGGGCGCATACACCATCAGCAACAGAAACTAAAACAACTGAATTGATCAATCTCACCGAGCGTGAACAGGAAGTGCTCAAAGCTGTCGCGCGCGGCGAACGAAGTAAAGAAATTGCTTCCCACCTAGGCATCTCTGAGCGGACGGTGAAGGCCCATCTCGCAAGTATTTATAATAAATTGGGAGTCGATTCGCGCGCCGCCGCCATCGCAGTCGCCGCGCAAAGGGGGCTGTTGTGAGAACGATGACGTTTTTACAATCACATCCAAAAGTCTTTTTTGCCACGGAGTTCACAGAGAAAACCTTGAGTTTTTAAGTGGGTTACCTCAAAAAGCTCTGTGCTCTCTGTGGCTAATGCGCTCACTTATGAAAGAGGTCAAATAGGCTTTGTTATCCCTGCAATATGATGTTTGACACCTGACTCATGGTTTTGTTATGTGTACAATAGACGTTATCGGAAATAACTTATATGCCACCGTCCCGAAGGTTTGAGCAAGTAAATTTAATGCCGAATAACAACCTTCGGGACGTTTTTTCTAATTACCGATAACGTCTAATAACGAGACATCTATAAGGATCACATAATAACCCCTTCCCATGAATGATTTCAAATTCCTCACCACTCACGTTGGCAGTATTCCTCACCTCGCGGTGAATGATGTCGCTGAAAAACTCTCCAACCTTCTCGATGTGCCTGCCTGGCCTCAATTGCCGCGCAGTTCCTTCCGTGAAAGCATGTATGTGCAGTATTCGTCCGCCCTGCCGGGGTTGATCGTGGATGAAGCGAAGGAGAAGGTTTACTTCGATACCAGCATTGACCTGACCGAAGCGCTTGAGATTTTCTACACTCCCATCATTGCTGATGATGTAGATGCCTTTGCCCTGCGCCCCGAATATGCCAGCGGATATTTTTCCATGTTCGAGAGGCTGCAGAAGACAAAAGGGGAGTGGGCAAAGGGACAGGTGACAGGACCCATCTCGTTTGGGTTAACCGTCACTGACCAGAATTTGCGCGCCAGCTTGTATGATGATCTGCTTGCGGATGCAATCGTCAAGAATACAGTGATGAACGCGCGCTGGCAGATTCGCCAATTGAAGTCAGTGCGTCCAAACGTGATTATGTTTTTGGATGAGCCGTACATGGCGGCGTTTGGGTCGGCGTTCATCAGTTTGAGCCGCGAGCAGGCCATTGCATATTTGGATGAAGTATTTGACGCCATTCACACTGAGGGCGGCGTGACGGGCATCCATTGTTGTGCGAATACGGATTGGGGCGTGTTACTCGCGACAAAAGTGGATATCCTGAATCTCGATGCCTATGGCTTCATCGAGAATCTTGCGTTGTATCCTGTTGAGTTGAGAGAGTATCTTGATCGAGGCGGGAGTATTTGCTGGGGCATTGTGCCGAACAATGAACTCATCTTTAATGAGAGTCCGCGTCAGCTTGCTGAAAGATTGAGAAACGGGATCAGGCTAACGGTCGAGAAAGCGGCGCTGCGCGGGGTGAAGATCAATGCCGAAGAGTTCGCAAGTCGCAGTTTGATTGCTCCTGCGTGCGGGCTGGGATCCACATCCATAGAAGTGGCGGATCGTGTGTTTGAGACGATTTTTGAAACGGGGAAAATTTTGCAGAGCGGCTGAGTTAAGCGAGGATTTGACGCATCATGCCTGCGATGGCCTGATACACAACCGATTCATCTCCCAGCTCAACGAGAGGCCTGCCAGAATATTCGAATTCGGAGAGGGTCTCATCTGCGGGGATCGAGCCAAGCAATGGCACATCCATTTTATCTATAAAAGTTTTTAACTCAACAGGCATCGCTCCGCGCAAACGATTGACGATGAGATGCGCGTTCTCGATTCGGATATCGAGTTCCTTGCGCATGTCGGCGATGCGCTGGGCGGTGACCAAACCGCGCTGGGTTGGGTCGCTGACAACAAGCAGATGCTGCACATCGCGCGTGGTGCGGCGCGAGAGATGTTCCATGCCCGCTTCGTTATCAATGACCACATAACTGTAGTGACGACTTAAGTCGTCAATCACTTCGCGCAAATTGTGGTTGACTGCGCAGTAGCAGCCTTGACCTTCGCCGCGCCCCATTGCGATGAGGTCGAAGCGGGAGCCTTCCGCCAGCGATGAGCGGATGTGATAATCGAGATATTCACGTTTGCTCGCTCCGCCGGGCATGGTGCCCATGGCCGCGCCGCCGTTGGTCAGGGACGTTTTGACTTGATCCAACATGCCTTCGCGGATATCGCCAACTGTCCAATCAAGATCGAGGCCGAGAACCATGTTCAAGTTGGAGGCGGGGTCGGCGTCAATGGCAAGGATGCTGCCGGGTTGATTCTGGGCAAGATATTTGATGACCATGCCCGCGATGGTGGTTTTTCCAACGCCGCCTTTACCTGCGAGTGCGATGGTGGTGCTCATAGGATTACCTCATCATCGTCGGTCAACTGGTTGATTTTTTGGATGATCGCTTGTGCGGATTCACGCAGCGCCGGCACATGGTCATAAACGGGAATGTTGAGTCTGTCGGCTTCCTGTACTTTCAAGTCAGCGGGGAGGCAGCCCAGCAGGGGGATATCGGGAGTTTCAGTTTCCAGGAATTTTGCTTCATCGTCATTGCGGACTTTGTTCCCGACCAGATATAAGCGCGATAGGCCAATATCGTTGGCGAGTTTTTTGATCTGCGTGGCTGTGCCAAGACTTCGACGGGTGGGTTCAACGACAACAAGCATTGCATCCACAAAGTCCACGGTGGCGCGGCCGAGGTGTTCGACGCCCGCGTACATATCGAGGAGAAGGACTTCATCATTGCGGAAGAGCAGATGTGTGAACAGGGTTTTCAGCATCGCAGCTTCGGGACAGATACAGCCAGAGCCGCCAAGCTCCACACTTCCCATTTCGAGCAGGCGCACGCCGCGATGGAGAATGCTGAAGCGTTCGGGGATGTCATCCACGCGCGGGTTGATGGTGAAGAAGCCGCCGACGGTGCCGGGTTTCGCGCCAGTGCGTTCTTCGATGAGTTCATCCATTTCGGCGATGGGGTGGAGTTGAGCGCGCAATTCGTCTGGGAATCCCAATGCTCCAGCGAGGCAGGGGCTTGGGTCTGCGTCCACGGCCAGAACGTCCCGGCCTTGAGCCGCATATGTTTGAGCAAGTAATGCTGTCAGCGTGGTTTTCCCCACGCCGCCTTTTCCTGTGATCGCAAGTTTCATGGTTATATCTTACAACCTTTATTCATTAAAGAAATCGGCTATTCTTCCTCGAATTGGATGACACTAATAACATTTATCCGCATTTCAAGTGACAATATGCACAAGTGGGTTGCACAGGCGAGATGCTAAAATGATATGAATAAGAGTCCAACCTTTAAAGGTGTCTTCGCGCAAGTCATCACCCTGTTCGAGGAGGTGTTTGTATGGAGACTAAAACGTTCGAAGCGCCCGCGCTGTTTGCGGACCATCATGTTACGGAAGTGCGGCGCATTTTGTTGGAGTTGACGGGGGTCAGTGATGTTTACGCGAGCAGTGCATTTCAGATCATCGAAGTTAAGTTCGACCCCGAAAAGGTCAGCGCTGAAGATATTACCGCGCGTTTGGAAGAGGCGGGTTATCTCGGCGATGTCCCGATGCTGACAGAGACGGGCGTGGCGGCGGAGAAAAAGGAAGGGGATAATTTCTTCAGGCATACTGCCACGTACGAAACTGTGAAGCGAACCGTCTCGTTCGCGCAGCGCGTGAATTATACGGGGCGTCCGCTTTGGCCCTGCCCGGGCCTGGGCGCGGTGAAGGTCGAGGAAGAATAATTCGCAGAGGAGTCCGACGACTCCAGTCGTCGGCATGTATGTGCAAAGTCTGGAGACTTTGCACTCCTTAAAGGAGATGAGCCATGCCAAAGAAACGGGAAATTAAAGATTATTCAACCGACCCAGCCGCGCAGCAGATGTTGATCCGCGCGGAGGAATTGGGAATTGGAACAGCTTTCACGCGCGCCGACAATATGGTTCCCTGCAACATCGGCGGCGCGGGGATGTGCTGCAAGCAATGCGGGATGGGTCCCTGCCGATTAACGAAGAGCGGCGAGACGGGCGTATGCGGCGCGACCATGGATACCATTCAGGCGCGCAATTTGACCCGCTCGATTGCCGCAGGCGCTGCCGCGCACTCCGATCACGGACGCGACATGGCTTTCTTATTAAAGGCGGCCGCGCAAGGCGAAGCGGAAGGATATGAAATCCGCGACATCGCCAAGCTGAGAATGGTTGCGGCTTTCTATGATATTCCCATCGAGAAACGCTCACCGCAGGAAATTGCAAATGACCTCGCCGATCTTTACATTTCACAGTTTGGTCAGCAGCGCGGGGAGGTCGCGCCTGCGAGGCGCGCGCCGAAGAAGCGACAGCAAATCTGGCGCGAGCAAAACGTCTGGCCGCGCGGCGTGGATCGTGAAGTGGTCGAGGCGCTGCATCGTACCCATATCGGCGATGACCAGGACCCCGAGCATATTTTAAACCACGCGATCCGCACGTCACTTGCGGATGGCTGGGCTGGCTCGATGATCGCCACCGATATTTCAGATATTCTATTCGGCACACCCGCTCCGATATTGGGGCAGGCAAACCTCGGTGTGATCAAGGAAGACATGGTCAACATCGTCGTGCATGGACACGAGCCAAGCATGAGCGAAATGCTGGTCGCTGCGTCACAATCTCCCGACATGATTGAATATGCAAAAGCCGCGGGCGCAAAAGGGATTCAACTCTCGGGCATTTGTTGTACGGCGAATGAAATTCTCATGCGGCAGGGCATCCCTGCGGCGGGGAACTTCCTGCATCAGGAACTCTCCATTATGACTGGCGCTGTCGAAGCGATGGTTGTGGATGTGCAGTGCATCATGCAGGCCTTGGTTGGTCTGGCGCAGAATTTCCACACGAAGATCATTACGACTTCGTCAAAAGTGAAGATCAAAGGGGCAACGCATATTGAGTTCGATGAACACCATGCTCTCACCATTGCAAAAACCATTTTGAAAACCGCGATTGATAACTTCAAGAATCGCGACAATGCAAAGACACGCATTCCGCAGATCAAGGAAGACTTGATCCCCGGCTTCTCGCATGAATACATCAACTACATGCTGGGCGGTTCATACCGCGCGTCCTTCCGCCCATTGAATGACGCCATTATGACGGGACGTATTCGCGGCGTGGCGGCGATTGTCGGCTGCAACAATCCGCGTTCATCGCAGGATTATCTGCACAACAAAGTTGTCGCTGAACTGTTGAAGCAGGATGTGCTCGTTGTGCAAACGGGGTGCGGCGCAATATCGTCAGCGAAGCTCGGACTCATGTTGGGCGAAGCAGGCCTGAGCGAAGTCGGAAGCGGGTTGCAGGAAATCTGTGAGACGGTGGGAATCCCTCCAGTCCTCCACATGGGTTCATGTGTTGACAATACCCGCATCCTGACCGTTCTCACGCAAATGGTTGAAGAGGGCGGCCTTGGCGATGATATTGACCAGGTTCCCGCGGTGGGTCTCGCGCCCGAATGGATGAGCGAGAAGGCGCTTGCGATTGCGACGTATTGTGTTGCGTCTGGCGCGTATGTCATCTTTGGCGGCGCGTCGCCTGTGAGCGGTATGCCGGATCGAATCAATGACAGCGATGTGGTGCTGCATTACATCAGCGAGGGTTGGGAAAAACTTTATGGCGGCAAGTTGGAGTTTGTGCCGTCGCCCGAAGAGATGATCAAACGATCACTTGACCACATCGATAAGAAACGCGCCGCGCTCGGCCTGCCCGCATGGGAGAAGGATAAGTTTGGCAGGAGCGGCGACGCGAAGATGAATGAACTTGAAGCGCTGCCGATTGCAAAGAGGCGCGAAGCAATTTACGGAGTCGCGGCAGACTAAACGGAACACGGAACACTCACCACACGATTCGTGTTGCATGTTCCGTTGGAGGAAACCATGTCAAAATATATCGCAACCAGAGCAATCCGCGGCGCGAACGCGCTCGTTACCGAAGCCGATGTCATGCTGCATAAAGCGCTTGCTGAAAAAGGAGCCGACACGCCTGTGTCGTTTCCGAATACGGCATATTATCTGCCGACCATTCTCGGCATGACCGGCAAGTCCATTGAAAAGATCGGCGATTTGCAATCGGTGATGAAACAGGCGCGGGATATGCTTCATCCGATTCCTGCCGGTTCAAAGTGGACTCCTTATTTGGGCGAGACATTGGATTCGGGAATGGCGACTCTGCTCGCGGCTGAAACGATCGAGGCCATCCGCTTCATTTATGGACTTCAGCCTGAATCTGTTTCCGATGACTTTGTCCTCGCTGGAGGCACGAACTACGGCGGCGCCAATGGACATGGTCATCTCAATGGGCCGATTGATGATATTCAACTGCGCTCGTGGGGTATTCAACTCGTTGATGGGCGTATGCCCGGCTTCGCTGCAATCGTTGGCTGCGCAAAGAACAACGCAACCGCCGTGAAGATCGTGCGTGAGTTGCAGCGCCGCAACATTCTCACCTTCCTCTCCGGCAATGTGAATGGACGAAGCATCATCCATCAATTGCAGGAAGAAGGTGTGGAACTTGGCTACGACACATATACAGTCCCATTTGGTACAGATACCATATCCGCTATTTATGCTTTAGGCTTTGCCACCCGCTCCGCTTTGACATTCGGCGGAATGAAACCCGGTATGTCGCGCGAGATTCTGCTTTACAACAAGGAACGCGTCTTCGCCTTCGTGCTTGCCCTCGGCGAAGTGGACGACCTGAAATACGCGGCGGCGGCTGGCGCGATCAACTTTGGTTTCCCCGTCATTGCAGATACGGTCATCCCTGAAATTTTACCGACAGGCGTGACGACTTATGAGCACGTCGTCTCCATGCCGTTCGATGCAATTGACGGCAAAGATGATCTCGAAAAAGCCGAGCGCCTGGTGCAGAAGTGCATCGAAGTGCGCGGCGTGAAAGTCAAAGTATCCAACGTGGATGTGCCCGTGCCGTATGGCTCCGCCTTCGAAGGTGAAGTTGTCCGCAAGGCGGATCTGCGCGTGGAGTTCGGCGGCAAGCACGCCCGTTGTTATGAATACCTGCACATGGCAAAACTCGATGATGTCACCGACGGCAAGATCGAAGTTATCGGACCCGATTTCTCACAGGTCGCGCCACAAGGTTACATGGACATGGGCATCGTCATCAAAGTGGCGGGCAGGCAAATGCAGCAGGATTTCGAGCCTGTGCTTGAGCGTCAAGTCCACTATTTTGTGAACGGCGCGAGCGGAATTCAGCATGTCGGTCAGCGTGACATCGCGTGGATTCGCATCTCGAATGCCGCAGCAGATAAAGGGTTCAGCCTTGAATCGTTTGGCAAAATCCTGCACGCGAGATTCCATGAAGACTTCGGCGCAATCGTGGATAAGGTTCAAGTCACCATTGTCACCGACCCTGCGCTCCATGCTGAATGGCTGGAGAAGGCGCGCGCCGCGTACGACTTCCGCAATAAACGCCTCGCCGATCTGACCGATGACAAGGTGGATGAATTCTATTCCTGCACGCTCTGTCAATCGTTCGCGCCGAATCACGTCTGTGTGGTCTCGCCCGAACGCCTTGGCTTGTGCGGCGCATATAACTGGCTGGACTGCAAAGCCTCGTTCAGCATCAATCCAACGGGACCCAATCAACCGATCAAACTCGGCAAACTAATTGATGATAGAAAAGGCTATTGGCAAGGCACCAATGATTACGCGGCGATGGGCTCACATGGCGTAGTGCAGGAAGTGTCGATGTATTCCATCATGGAAAATCCAATGACCGCTTGCGGATGCTTCGAATGTATCGTCATGCTCATCCCCGAAGCCAACGGGGTGATGGTTCTCAGCCGCGAAGACACGGCAATGACCCCCGCTGGCATGACCTTCTCGACACTCGCGGGCATCGCGGGCGGCGGGATGCAAACCCCGGGCGTGATGGGCGTGGGTAAGTTCTATCTGATCAGTCCCAAGTTCATCTCCTCGGATGGCGGATTCAAGCGCATCGTATGGATGTCATCTGTGCTGAAGAACAGCATGGCCGATGAATTTAAGGCAGTCTGCATCCGCGAAGGCGACCCCGATTTTATGGACAAAATAGCCGACGACCGCAGCGCGACAACGGTTGATGAGTTGCTCGCGTGGCTCGAGGCGCACAATCATCCCGCCATGGCGATGGAGCCGATGTTCTAAGTTGAGTTAATAGATTGGGGTCTGGGAAATGAATAACCCTAAATCCCAATCTGCCGTAGAAATCGGGTGTCCAACTAATTATTGGTTGGGAAGCCCTCTGATTATGGCCAGCATCTCTGCAGGAGTAAGAACCATGGAAACAGATGAACTTGTCAAAATAAAGAGCGGCATATCGCAGGCTTATTGGTGTGATACAAGCGATACTCTTGCCAAATTTCAAGCGGCGGAACTTGCCTTCGACACTGCCAACAAACAAAACCTCTCATGGTTTGATAAATTATTTGAAGGAGGCATTTTACTGCCCAAAGGCAACAGCAATGTTCTTCGACCCATGACAATGTTGGTCTCCGGGCCTCCAGGATGCGGTAAAACGACATTAATAACAGAATTGTGTTATCGTCTGGCAGTCAATGAACAGGGGAATGATAAAGCGCTCTCCACCCTCTACATCTCCACAGACGCCGAAACTGGCCGCATGATAGATAATGCCTGTGATCTGGGTTGGGGGAGGGCGAAAGAGTACTTTATCCCATTTGACCCTGACGATGCCCATCCCAAATTGAGGGAAGGGCTAAAATCCATGATCGCTGTGTGGGGGCGGGAGAAATTTCTAAAAACAATCGAGAAACAGGATATGCTCTCCTCAATGATTGAGGCTGCTGTAACCTCATTGGATAGATGGGTATTAAAAGCAAATGCGCCTGCCAATATTATGAAAAGATTGAAGTATACGTTTGCCAATGACCCCATTGAAAAGGCATCTGGCGGGACGATTGTCGTTAACGACGAAAAATACATTCCGGATATCTTGGTAGTGGACAGCCTGAATATTTTGAATCCGGAAGGACAAATGAAATTCTTCCAATCATTTGTCAAGGCTTGCAAGGCAACCAGGCTGGTTATCTTTGTATTAAATACCGGCATCGAAAACCAGGAGCATAAGCTGTGGGAATATTTTAGCGATATTGTGGTGCAATTGGATCATCATTATATTCACGACTATTATGTCCGTAATATAGAGGTCGTGAAGGCCCGTTATCAGTCTCACTGGTGGGGGAAACACCAACTTAAGATTTATGCCAACCCAAAGCCCCTGGCCAAACCGGATGAAACGAATGTGGATCGCGTGCGCGAATATAACACGATGATGAAACGTTCCCATCCGTACCGGACGACGGGCGGGGTGTTCATTTTTCCTTCCATACATTCCTACCTTTCGATCTATAAACGAAAAACACTATTGGAAGTGCCTGCACACTCAGAAAAGACGACTCGTTCAGATGCGCCCCCCAGGGATGATACATATCCGGAAAAATTAAATGACATTATCCAAATTCCCAAGGGCCGTTGTACCGCTTTTATTGGTGCCCGCGGCGGGCATAAAAGCCATCTTGTGTATTTGCATCTGCTTAACCGGGTGATAAATCATACAGGCGAAAGCTGCCTGATTGTGTCACTGCGCGAGGATGAGGGGACAACCAAAAGGACATTGCAAAACATTGCGAAACAGGAATTCAATTGCGACCAGGTTAGATTAGATGGTATTGAAAAGGATAATCACCTTGAGGTCCTTTATTTTCCTCCAGGGTATATTACTCCGGAAGAATTTTTTCACCGCATGTTTATCAGCGTTCACCGCCTGAAAAGACAGGGCAGTCATTTAACTGTAATGTTCAATAGCCTGGATCAAATTTCGGCGCGGTTTCCTTTGTGCGCAAAGCAGGAGATTTTCATTCCCGGGATTATCCAAACTCTTTCCGGGGAGGGCGTAACCAGTATTTGTGTAGCTGTGGATGAACCCGGACAACCTGTTCAACAATATGGACTGTTGCCAATGTCCGATTTGATCGTATCGTTTTCGATGCGCCGATTTACTGCGCAGGATTATTACAGTCATATAGGCAAGGGTTGGCAGGAGGATTTTGTAATTAATAAAGACTTGCAGCACAAATTCTATAGCCTCCAGGAAAGCGCAGCCAGCAATTCAATTCTTTATCGGGAAGCGGTTGTATTACAAGTCATCCGATTCTCAGGCGGAGAAAGAGCCGGTAAGAGAGGCATGCTCGAATTAGTTAATGAAGACGAATTGAAACGCTTTCCATATCCAAAAGCCGGGCTTCATTTCACGCCGCTTAGCGAAGAATTGCAGCAAGGCGAAGGATTGTCGGATTGTAATTAGGCGTTTGTATGGGTAAAAAACAGTATCTTGTCCGTGACCTTATGACTGTCGGAGTCCCGACCTGCAAATGGGATGTTCCCATCGTTGATATTGCGCGTTTCCTTTTGGAAAAGAATGTCGAAGCGATGTGTGTGCTGGACGCGGAAGGCCACGGCATTGGCGTGGTGAGTGCAGATGAACTGGTTTGGGCGTATGCACGCGAAGGATATGAAACGCTGGCCGCCGAAGACATTATGAGCGAAGGCGTGCCCGAATTGCCTACAGATATCCCTCTCTCCCTGGCCGCGCAAATGATGAAGGACAAGGGGATTCGAATCGCATATATGCTGCACAACTCCGCAGGGATCATTTACCCTGCGGCATTTATTTCCTATCGGCATATCCTGCGTCACATGGCGGCCAAGGATGAAAAGGAATTAAAAGACCTCGGTCTTACGGCGGAACGTAAGTCGCCGATCGAGCAATTTATTGAAAGAAGAGATGAAGCAAGGAAGAAAGCAGGATTAATGTAAACACGTAGACATGTAGACACGTGACTTGCAATACTTGTATACCTGACTACAAACACTGGAGGAACAAATGCCTATCGAAATACCAAAAGACAAATGGCCCGGAAGCATCAAGAAAGTTACTCTTGGTGGGACGAGCGCGGAGGGCGGTACGCGCGCCAAAAGCGTCACTGTCGGCGGAGAGACAACCCTGCCCTACTTGCATTTTGAAGCGCCGACTCCCAACAAGCCGCTCATTGCCATCGAGATCAAATCGCACAAGCCCGACGACTGGTCGCCGCTGCTGGCGGAAATCTGGGGCGATGCGATGAACGATCCCGCTCGATGGGCGCAGAAAGCCGAAGAAGCAGGAGCAGACCTGATCGTCCTCGCGTTGACGCTGGCTGATTCACCCGACGACGCTGTCAAGGTTGTCAAATCCGTATTAGGCGCGACGGGACTCCCACTCATCGTCTGGGGACCGGGACAGGCTGAAAAAGATAACGACCTGCTCGTGCCGGTTGCCGAAGCGACCAAGGGCGAGAAGCTCATGCTCGGCATCTGCGAAGATAAAAACTATCGCACCATTGTTGCGGCCGCGATGGCGAATGGTCACGTCATTCAGGCGCGCACGCCAATGGATGTGAACCTTGCCAAGCAGCTTAACATCCTCATTACCGACATGGGCCTGCCCGCCGACCGCATCATGATGGACCCGACAACGGGCGCGCTCGGCTATGGAATTGAATACGGTTATTCAGTGATGGAACGTCTGCGACTCGCCGCCTTGCAGGGCGATGCAATGACTCAACTTCCGATGATCGTCACGCCTGGCTTCGAAGCGTGGAAGGCGAAGGAATCCAAAGTCGGTGAAGGTGTGCCCGAAGCATGGGGCGATTGGAAAGCCCGCGCCATTCATTGGGAAACACTGACTGCGATTGCGCTTGTCGAATCAGGTGCGGATATTATCGTTCTGCGGCATCCTGAATCGGTGAAACGAGTCAAGGATACGATTGAGGAACTCGTTACTGTGTAATTAGTAAGTGGTAATTACCATTTACCAATTACCGACTACGAAGGAGATACACATGGCACTATCAGGAATTCAAATCTACAAACTCCTCCCGCAGACCAACTGCAAGGAATGCGGTTTTCCCACCTGCCTCGCCTTTGCGATGAAACTCGCCGCCAAGCAGGTTGAACTCGGTTCGTGTCCGTATGTCAGCGACGCATCCAAAAAACAGCTTGCTGAATCCGCCGCGCCGCCGATTCGACTCATCACGTTGAAGGCCGGCACCGAAGTCAAAGCGGGCAACGAAGTCGTGATGTTCCGTCACGAAAAAACTTTTTACAACAAGCCCGGCTTGTTCGTGCGCGTCAAAGCATCTGACCCCGAACTCGCCGCGAAAGCTGCAAAGGCAGACGCCTACAAAGTTAATTACGTGGGCATGGATTTCACAGTTGATGGATTCGCCGTCGAAGCGGATGGCGGGGACTTCGTCGGGGCGGTGAAAGCCGTTCGGAACATGACCAGGCGTCCGTTAATTTTGATCGCAGATGACGCGGCGCTTCTTGACTCCGCCTTGAGTCTGCTCGCTGGCGAATCGGCATTGATCTACGCTGCCAACTCATCCAACTACGAAGCCCTCGCAGATGTAGCAAAGAAATACAAAGCCGCGCTCGTCCTCAAAGCGGACTCGTTCGATGCGTTCGCCGACCTCACGCAAAAAGTGCAGGCCAAAGGTGTGGAAGACATGGTGCTGGATTTGGGCGGCAAAAATTTGGGCGAGTGGCTGGCGCGTTCCACGCAGGCACGCAGGCTTGCCATCAAAGCCAATCAACGCGCGCTGGGTTATCCGACTATTTTCTTCGCGGGACAAAGCGGACCCGAGAAAGAAGCCGTCTATGCGGCGCAGGCCATCGCGAAATATGCTGGCTTCGTTGTGCTGGATACCTTCACGCCCGAACTTGCATACGCATTGCTGGTCTTGCGCGAAAATATTTACACTGACCCGCAAAAACCGATTCAGGTTCAGCCCGGCATTTACGAGATCAACTCGCCCAATGCAGACAGCCCTGTGCTGGTCACGACCAACTTCAGCATCACCTACTTCTCTGTTGCAAACGAAGTGGAAGGATCGGGCTTGCCCGCCTGGCTCGTCGTCACGGATGCGGAAGGCATGTCTGTGCTGACAGCGTGGGCGGCAGGCAAATTTGATGCGGAACGGATCGCCAAAGCCATCAAAGGCTTCGATGTCGCCAGCAAGATCAATAAGAAGCGAATTGTTTTGCCCGGTCATGTGGCAGTTCTCTCCGGCGAACTCGAAGAGGAACTCGCCGGCTGGGAAATCCGCGTTGGTCCGCGCGAAGCGGTGGATTTGCCCGCGTTTATGAAACAGGTTTTGAACTGATCGTCATTGCGAGGGCGTTTGCCCGAAGCAATCCCCAGCACAATTGAGATTGCTTCGTCGGGACGAACACCCTCCTCGCAATGACGGTGAGAACTTATGCAACACACCATCTCCTTCACCCACAACGAAAAACAATCCAGCGTTTCTGTCCCCACCGGGACGATGCTGTCTGATGCCGCGCACCTTGCAGGTGTTGAGATCGGTCAACCGTGCGGCGGGCAGGGACGCTGCGGTCGCTGCGCGGTGCTGGTGACGGGTGGAAATGTTCGGCGGCGAAGCACGCTGAGGTTATCACCCGCCGATGTTGAGCAGGGATATGCGCTCGCCTGTCAGAGCGTTGTGGAAGGCGATGTTGTCATCAATGTCCCGCCGCAGGAAAAGATCGAACGACGACTCACGACTGACAGAGTCGTTGCCGAAGTCACTGTCCCGCTGGATTATGATTTTGACCAGCACCAAAGCATTCACCGCGTTTATCTCGAACTGACTCCGCCGACAATGGAAGATCAAACCGACGACTGGGCGCGCCTGCAAACTGTCCTGCGGACTCAGGCGAATATCCCGGAAGTTATTTGCTCGCTGCATCTCCTGCAAACTTTGGGAAAAACATTACGGGATGGCGAATGGCGTGTCACAGTTGTTGTTGACAGTGATATGGAATTTCCCGAAAAACCAGTGCGTCTGATCGAAGTATTCCCCGGCCGTGTGGATGATTACTCTCCGCTTTGGGGCTGTGCCATCGACATTGGCACGACGACTGTCTCGCTCTGGCTGGTGGATCTCGTCAGCGGGCATGTCCGGGCGCAGGTTGCGGAATACAACGGGCAGATCGCGCGCGGCGAAGATGTCATTTCGAGAATCATCTACTCGGGCAAGGCGGGCGGTGAGCAGGAAATGCGTCAGCTCGTGCTGGATACGATCAATGATTTGCTCGAGACCGCCTGCAAGCGGGTCAAAGCCAGGCCTGAAGATGTGATGAAGGCAACCATCGCGGGCAACAGCACGATGATGCATCTTCTGCTTGGAATCCCTGCGGGAAGTATTCGGCTTTCGCCGTTCATCACCGCGGTCAATCATCCGCCTGTGATGCTGGCCAAGGAAGTCGGAATCAACATCCATCACGAAGGCGCGGTGGATTGCCTGCCCGGTGTGGCAAGCTACGTCGGCGCGGATATTACGGCGGGCGTGCTTTCTTCGGGATTGGAACACGCGGAGCATGTCACGCTGTTCATCGACGTTGGCACGAACGGCGAGATCGTTTTGGGCAACCGCGACTGGTTGGTCACTTGCGCGTGTTCGGCGGGGCCAGCCTTTGAAGGCGCGGGCGTGGTCAACGGGATGCGCGCAACGCAGGGCGCAATTGAGGAAGTGTGGATCAACGGCGAGACTTTTGAACCGACATACCGCGTCATTGGCGGAGGCAAGCCAAAGGGAATCTGCGGCTCGGGGTTGATATCCCTGCTGGCAGAGGCGTTCCTGACGGGAGTCATTGACAAGGCTGGGAATGTTAATTTGATGGCAGGCAGTTCGCGGGTCAGGGAGGGATCGCACGGCGGGGAGTATGTCATTGTCCGCGGCGCTGAATCCGAATCGGGTGAAGATATCGTCATCACGCGCGTCGACATCGACAACTTGCTGCGCGCCAAAGCCGCCATCTACGCGGGCTTTAGCATTCTGGCAGATACGGTCGGAGTCCCGCTTGAAATGGCGGATCGCGTTTTGGTGGGCGGGTCGTTTGGAAAATATATCAATGTGGAAAAGGCCGTGCAGATCGGTTTACTGCCAGATATGGAATGGAGTCGTTTTGAATTTCTTGGGAACACATCGGTGAAGGGCGCATACGCCGCGCTGCTCGATTGGCGTATGCGCGACCGCATTACCGAAATTGCAAAACGCATGACTTATGTTGAACTTTCTGCGGACAATAGTTTTTACGACGCATTCACGTCCGCGTTATTTTTGCCGCACACGGATATGAGCAGGTTTCCGAGTGTGGCGGAAGCATTATCGTCAAAAGTTGAAGGTCGAACGTCGGATTGACCTGGAGACTTTTGACCTTTGACTTTTGACTCAAAGGAGACACACATGTATATCATTGGCGAAAATATTCACATCATTTCGGAGAAAGTCAAGGAAGCATTGACCAATCGCGACCGCGAATTTTTCATGGACCTGGCGGTGAGGCAGGTGGAGGCGGGGGCGAAGGCGGTTGACATCAATCTTGGGCCGCGCAAAAAGGATTGGGCGGAGGTCTTCCCGTGGATCGTTGAAACAGTTGAAACAGTGGTGGATGTGCCGCTTTCGATTGACACAACCAACGTGGACGGCATGGAAGCCGCGCTCAAGACCATCAAGAAGAATCAGGCCATCTTGAATTCAACATCGGCGGAGCCTGAGCGGCTGGAAAAGATTCCCGCGCTGGCGAAGAAATACAACGCCAAGGTCATCGCGCTGACGATGGGCACGAGCGGCATTCCCGTCGAAGCGGATGCGCGAGTCAACATTGCGGTGGAGACTCTCATCCCGCACATGATGGAAATCGGCTTCAACATGAGCGACCTCATTATTGATCCGCTTGTGTTGACCACCAGCGGATGCCAGCAATATTGTCCGCACCTGATCGAAACTGTCCGCATGTTGCAATATGCGTGGGACCCTGCGCCGCAAATTTCTGTCGGACTTTCAAATGTGTCCAATGCTGTGCCGAATGAAAATCGTCCGCTCATTAATCGCGTGTATCTATCCATGTTGATGGGCGTCGGTTTGCAGATGATGATCGCGAATCCGTTCGACAAAGAGCAGAACGACGTCATCAAATGGATCGAGTCAAAAGACATGTCCACGCCGCTTGCAAGAGTCTATAACAAGATCGCGGAACGCACCGCGAACAGCGAAGAACCGCAAATGGAAGACTTCGATTTGAAAGACCCCGATCAGTCCGCCATTTGGAAGACCACGCAGATTTTATTGAACAAGGTCATTTACGCGGATGCGTATCTAAATAACTAGACCATAGACGATAGACAGTAGATCGTTCACACCGTCCATCGTCTCTCCGAAGGAGTCCCCCATGCCAATCTTTACCCCAGGTCGTCGCTGGCAGCCAGCCTACTCGCCTTTCAAGGAAGAACCGCTCAGCCATAAATTGATGGAGGATTTTGAGTACATGCTCAAAGGTCCTCTCTTTGGCTGCCGTATGTGCGGCAACTGCATGTTGCAGGAGACCGCGTTCATCTGTCCCATGGAATGTCCGAAGGGACTGCGCAACGGTCCCTGCGGCGGCTCGACCCCCGAGCATTGTTATGTGGATAAAACGCGCCCATGCATCTGGTACAAAATTTTCGAACGATCATTTGCGATGGGACGCGAGGAAAAATTACTCGAAGTCCTTCCGCCTCTCGATTGGGAAAAAGTCGGCGAAGAAACATGGCACGATGTAATCAACTGCATCAAAGTCAACGGTACAGGCAAAGTGATGAAGAGTCTCGTCCTCAATCAGGGTGAAGATCGCTGGAAGACCTGGGATTTGATCTTCCGCAAAGTGCGCCAGCCTGACTGGTGGCAGGGCGATGACAAGTACCACGCTCCCGCCTACACCGAACCTGTTTCTGATCTCGAGAGAGGATTCAAATCTGGAGAATTCGTCGTCGCGTGCGAGATCGCGCCTCCGTTGAGCATGTCCACGAAAAAATTGATCGAGAACATCAAACTCGTCAAGCCGTATGTGACCGCCATCAACTTCACCGACAACGCCTCCGCCACTCCGCGCATGACCTCATGGGCGTGCAGTAAATTTGCCATCGAGAATGGCGCGGAGCCTGTCATGCAGATTGCCGCGCGCGACAGAACACGCGCCAGCCTGCAGGGTGAAATCCTCGGCGCGACAGCCATGGGCGTGCGAAATGTATTGTGCGTCACCGGCGATAGCCCCGTGCTCGCGCCGCAGCCGCGTGGCCGCATGGACATCAACGACATGGACGCCATCCAAATGATCTGGATTCTGCGCCGCATGAGAGACGAAGGTCACTACCTTGACGGGCGCGAGATCAAGTTCCCGCCGAAATTCTTCCTCGGCGCGGCAGGCTCACCCTTTGCGTCCGAGCCGAAGTTCCAGGCATTGCGCGAGCAGAAGAAGGTCAATGCAGGCGCGCAATTCTTCCAGACAAATCTCGTCTACGATATCGAGCGCATGGAAATCTGGCTCAACGAACTTGCCAAGCGGGACATCCTCGACAAGGTCTACATCATGATCGGCATCACCCCGCTCAAGAGTTTCAAGATGGCCAGGTTCATGACCCAGGTGCCCGGCGTAGTCGTGCCGCAAACCATCCTCGACCGCATGGAAGCTGCTGACAAGGCAGGCAACGCGCAAGAGGAAGGCGTGCAGATCGCGCTCGAACTCGCGCGCAAGATCAAGAGCTACGAGAATCAAGGCATCCACGGACTGCACATCATGCCCGTCGGCTGGGAAGACATCGTCCCGCGCATCGTCACCGAAGCGGATATGCTGCCAAAAGGATTCGCCAGACCTGAACCCAAAGGCGAAATGGTTCCCGCGTAAAGAAAAAGTAGCGCGACATTTATGTCGCCAATATGTAAAGCGACATAAATATCGCGCTACAGATACACCCCCGGAGAGAACATGTTTCCTGAACAAATCAAAACATTTCGTGAAATGGTCACGCTCAAAGATGGAGCGTACATCCTCCTGCGCCCAATGGTTCCTGAAGACAAGCAGCGCCTTGTCGAATATTATTCATCCGTAAGCGATGAAGACCTGCGTTACTTCCGCGATCATGTCAAAGATCACCAATTGATTCAGGAATGGTGCGACAATCTGGACTACGGAAAAGTCCTGCCGCTGCTGGCCCTTTCAAAAGACCGCGTTGTAGGAAGCGCATCCCTGCATTTTTTTGACGGCCCCAAACGCCACGTCGGCGAAATGCGTCTCTTCCTCGCCAAGGATTTCCGCAAGCGCGGCCTCGGCATGAAGATGATCCGCGCCATGATAGACCTCGCGCGCAAACAGGGCCTGAGCATTCTAACGGCTGAGATCATTACTGACTTCACAAAATTTGTCAAAGCCTTCGAACAGCTTGGCTTCAAATCCATGTGTGTATTGGATGACTATTTCATGTTCCCCGACGGCGATTTTTGTGACATCGTTTTAATGATGCTGCATTTGCGGACGAAAACGGATGAATTCTAAGCATGACATTGCGCGGCTTTGTTAAGAAGGCAACCGGCCAGGATATTTACCTTTGTCAGGCCTGTAATGATTGTGACATTGGCACGCGTGAAGATATGGATATTCCGCTATCCAGTCTGGTTCAGCTCATCCTGTTGAATGATGAAGAAGCGCTTCAATGCCGGACCCTTTGGTCTGATTCTGCGCTGGAGGCTTCACGCGGCGCCTGCAAGCGCGGCCTCGACCTGCGCGCGGTAATGCTTGCCCTCCGTGAAGAATCTCAACGAAAGGCAGGAGGGTAAATTTTTGTAAGCAGGGGGATGACATGCACACCAAGGAACGGCCCCGAAAGTGGGGATACTCTGGCAGAAGCATGAAATTGCATTCGTTCATTTTGGGGAATTTTAGAACATCCGCGTCTCCATCAGATGCGCGGATTGGATATCTTCATTCCCTGAAACGTACCCGGCAAAGTTAATTGCAAAAGATTAGGGTGTGTTTCAAATGATGTGAAGGAAAGAACGTCCCGAAGGTTTTGTCGAGAAAATTTTGTTGTTTTAGCCAACCTTCGGGACGGTTTCAACTGAAATGAAACACACCCAAAAGATTACCAGTAATTGTGTACCAGATTGCGGATATGAGAATCATAGATCGTGCGGACTTTTCCCATCGTGGCAGAATCCAGCGCGGGCATATCCGCTGATTTGGCATTATCTTCAGCTTGAACAGGATTCTTTGCTCCAGGAATGGCGCATGTTACAGCATCGAACATCAAAACCCAGCGCAGTGCAAACTGGGGCATGGACCAGCCCGCGGGGACAAGCGCGCGCAATTCATCGACGGCTTTCAAGCCAGTTTCATAATCCACACCTGAGAAGGTCTCGCCACGGTCAAAGGATTCACCGTGACGATTAAAAGCGCGATGGTCATCCGCTTCAAAATTGGATTGGGCCGTCAACTTACCTGTCAACATTCCACTGGCGAGCGGTACACGTGCCAGGATTCCAATCTTGCGGCGTAGGGCCTCGGCAAAAAATAATTCAGCAGGCCGCTGACGGAAGATATTAAAAATGATCTGCACAGTCTGTACGTTGGGATATTCAATGGCCTTGAGCGCTTCCTCCACTTTCTCAACGCTCACACCGTAATGCCGCAGCTTGCCAGCGTGAACCAGATCATCCAACACGCCAAAGGTTTCAGGCATGTAATAAACTTCAGCCGGAGGACAATGCAGTTGTAAAAGATCGACGGCTTCGGTATCGAGATTCTTCAAGCTGCGCTCCACGAAAGCGGTAAGATTCGCGCGGTTGTATCCACCCGCCACATGCGGATCAAGCCGCCGCCCGGCCTTGGTAGCCACATAGATGTTTTCCCTTCGCTCTTTGCGAAGCTGCGCCACCAGACGCTCCGAACGGCCATCGCCGTAAACGTCGGCAGTATCGATAAAGTTGACTCCCAAATCAATGGAACGGTGCAGGGCGGCCAGCGAGTCTTTATCATCCACGCTGCCCCATGAACCGCCAATTGCCCAGGCGCCAAAAGAAACAGTTGAAACCTTCCAGCCAGTACGGCCAAGTTCACGATATTGCATGATTTATTCCTTTTAAATTTAGTTCTTTATTTTTTGCAGCGTGTTGCGTATTGCGTAATCCCAAAACGGAACACGCTTCACGCTGCACGGCTTTCTATCACAATCCCTTACTCAAGTGAAAATACAAATCGTTCCAGCGCAATTTTTCCTTGAACTCCTGCACGCGGGTATTTTCATCGATCAATAGGAATTCGATGCCTGCCATGTCTGCAAAGTCTTGTAAATGCTCCGCTGTGACCGAATAACTGAAACTGGTGTGATGCGCGCCACCAGCGTAAATCCATGCGGCGGCGGCAACTTTGAGATTCGGGCGTGGCAGCCATAAAGCGCGCGCTACAGGTAAGTTGGGAAGCGGTTCATCGGTCGGGATAACATCCACAACATTGGCAACCATGCGGAAGCGTTGACCCATATCCATGATGGAGGCGCCAATCGCGGGGCCTGTCAGCGAGTCGAATATCAATCGGACAGGATCAGCTTTCCCGCCGATGGAGAGCGGAAGAATTTCCAGTTTTGGCTTCCCGAAGGGGGCTGCGATTGATTCGCAAATCTCAAGCATGTGCGCGCCGAGAACTTTGTCGCCGCTGGCGCTGAAATGATAAGTGTAATCTTCCATGAAACTGACGCCGCCCTTCATTCCTTCACTCATCACTTTCATCGCGCGGACAAGGGCAGATGTTTTCCAGTCGCCTTCCGCGCCGAAGCCGTAGCCATCGCGCATCAAACGTTGGACAGCCAGGCCCGGTAGTTGAGCCAGTCCGTGAAGGTCTTCAAACGTGGTAGTGAAGGCTTTGAAGTTGCCAGCTTGCAGGAAGTTACGCATACCAACTTCGATGCGAGCTCCTTCTCTCAGGGATGCATTGCGCTCGCCGCCAGGTTGAAGTGATGGCATAACATCGTATTCATCAAGGTAAGCCTGCACCATCTTTTCAACATCTGCTTCATTTGCTTCGTTGACCGCCTTGACCAAATCGCCGATACCGTAGCCGTACACATCGTATCCAAACTTGATTTGCGCTTCGACCTTATCGCCTTCTGTCACGGCTACATCGCGCATGTTATCGCCAAAGCGCGCGATTTTGGCACCCTGCCAATCAGCCCATGCAGACGCGGCTCGCGCCCACACGCCCAACTGCGACTGCACTTCGTCATCCTGCCAATGACCCACTACGACCTTGCGTTCCAGTCGCAGGCGGCTGCCGATGAAACCAAACTCACGGTCGCCATGCGCAGACTGATTCAGATTCATAAAATCCATATCAATCGTTGACCACGGAATCTCGCGGCTATATTGTGTGTGCAAGTGTGCAAAAGGCTTTTTAAGCAATGTCAAACCAGCGATCCACATTTTGGCGGGGGAGAAGGTGTGCATCCAGGTGATAAGCCCAATGCAGCTCTTGGATGAATTGGCTTCCAAACATAACTCGCGGATCGCATCCGGCGTGGTGAGGACTGGCTTGAACACCACTTTCACAGGTATGTGCGATGAAGCGTCAAACGCCGCCGCAATGGCACGCGAATGTTCCGCTACAGTTTCGAGCGTCTTTGGGCCATACAAATGTTGGCTGCCTGTTACAAACCAGATTTCATATTGTTTTAGATCGATCATAATTGCGTCTCCTTATATGATTTCTATGTCGTTGCGAGGGCGCTCTTGTTCTTCGCCCGAAGCAATCCCCTGTTACGAGGAGATTGCTTCGTCGGGAAGAGCAATTGCCCTCCTCGCAATGACGGATAATTTATTTATTGCCCATACACATTGGTATATCGCGCGTGCAACTTATCCACATCTTCCTGTGGAATTACATCGGGTGTGCCAAGCTGCATTGCCATCCATACTGTGGCGGCGACATCCTCGGTCATCACGGCAGCTTTTACCGCAGCCGTCGCGCTTTTACCGACGGTGAACACACCATGATTTTTGAGCAGAACCGCTGGCGACTTGCCAATGCTGTCCACAACTACTTTGCCGATGGCTTCATCGCCGATCAGAGCAAACCCACCGCAGGGGATCGCCCCGCCAAACTCATCTGCAATCGCAGTCAACACGCAGGGTATTTCCTTCCCAACTGCCGCAAATGCTGTTGCGTAGCGCGAGTGGGTGTGGACCACGCCGAACACATCGGGGCGATGTTTGTAAATGTGCAAATGGCTGTAGACATCGGAGGAGGGTTTGAATTTACCATCAACGATCTTGCCGTCCATGTCCATCACGACCATATGTTTGGGTTTCATCTCTTCGTAGCGGATGCCGCTGGCTTTGATGACGATCAGCCCGGTTTCTGGGTCGCGCGCGCTGACGTTGCCGCCCGTCCACATTACTAAATTGTTTTTGGGGAGTTCTTGGTGCAGCTCCGCCAGTTCTTCTCTTAGTTTCTTGAGCATGGTTCCTCCAAAAGAGTAATTGGTGATTACCAATCACTTCCTCATTTTTTGTCGTAAATCTTCTACCTCAGTGCATCCACTGCGGCTCTTTCGATGACAAGACCTTTTTTGTAGCGTTCCATGAAGGCAGTAAAGCCATCTATATCCGCCTGGTCTGGTGCGAGCCTAATGCTTTTTTCGTCTGCAAAGACTCTATCAGCGAGATAGGCTTCCAAAGGTTGATTTTCCGACTTGTGGAGCATGTGGGATGCGAGCAATGCAATTCCCCATGCGCCGCCCTCGCCTGCGGTTTCCATCACAGAAACAGGGACATTCATCGCCACCGCCATCATCTTTTGACCGACTTCCTTTGTTTTGAAAAAACCACCGTGCCCAAGGAGTTGGTCGATCCTTACCTTTTCCTGCTCGAAGAGGATATCCATACCGATCTTCAATGTGCCGAGCGCAGAGAACAAATGCACGCGCATGAAGTTCGAAAGCGTGAAACGGCTTTCGGGTGTGCGGATGAACAATGGACGTCCCTCTTCAAACCGCGTGATCGACTCGCCGGAAAAATAATTGTAGGCAAGTAGTCCGCCGCCGTCCGCATCACCTGAGAGCGCCTTTTTAAACAACATTTCAAACAACTTGGATTCACTCATCTCCACCCCAAGCGCATCGGTGAATTCCTTGAACAGATCAACCCAGGCATTGAGATCAGATGTGCAGTTATTGGCATGTACCATCGCCACAGGTTTGCCTGTAGGCGTCGTCACCATGTCGATCTCGGGATAAAGTTTTGACAGCGCCTTTTCCAGAACGATCATGGCAAAGACGGATGTCCCAGCGGATACATTGCCCGTTCGCTCGGCCACGCTGTTGGTTGCCACCATGCCCGTACCAGCATCACCCTCAGGCGGACAAAGCGGAATGCCCGCTTGTAACTGTCCCGTAGGGTCGAGCAGTATTGCGCCTTCCTCGGTCAGAACGCCTGCGGAATCCCCTGCGACAAGGACTTTGGGCAGAATGTCTCGCAGTTTCCACGGGAGATTTTCAACTTTAAGTTGTGCATTGAACTGTTCGATCATGCGCGCATCGTAGTCATTGGCCTTGCTGTCAATGGGGAACATGCCTGAAGCTTCGCCCACACCCAATACCTTTTGCCCCGTCAATTTCCAATGGACATAGCCTGCAAGCGTGGTCTGATGGCTAATGTCTTTGACATGGGATTCCCTATTCAAGATCGCCTGATAGAGATGGGCAATACTCCATCGCTGGGGAATGTTGAATTGGAAGAGGTCGGTGAGTCTCTCTGCGGCTTGGCCTGTCATGGTATTGCGCCAGGTGCGGAATGGAACAAGCAGCTTTCCATCCTTGTCGAATGCCATATAGCCATGCATCATGCCGCTGAAACCGATGGCGCCAATGGTCTGGAGCGGGGTGTTGAACTTTTCCAAAACATCGTTGCGTAGATTCCGATAGCTTTCCTGCAAGCCCGTCCACACAGCTTCGAGACCATACGTCCAAACGCCGCTCTCATATCGGTTTTCCCACTCATAGCTTCCCGATGCGATCGGCATATGATCCTCGCTGATCAGCACCGCTTTGATGCGGGTCGAGCCAAGCTCGATGCCAAGAACAGTCTTCCCACTCTCGATTGCTTTTTGGGTATTCGCCATTTCACACCTCAATGATGATTATTAAACCTTCGCGCCGCACAGTTGATGCAGACAACGAAGTCTTGTCGTCAGGAATACCGCCATAATTATTTTTTCCACAAGAGACAACAGCGGCAGTAGACTCGTCGACAGTTTCCTGCACCCCGTCCGATTCAAACGCGATATCAACACCTCGTCCCTGAGTTGCCGCTCGCATCTCACCTGACCGAGAGTTGGCCGCTGTTACGAAAGCATGGTCAGCCCTGCAAGTTTTTGCCGCTTCCGCGCGGTGGGGGAGATCATCCCTTGCAATGGGCTGACCCAGATTCGCATTGCCAATCCCGCCCACAGACTTTATGCGGATTAACTTCCCGCCTTCAACAGCGACAGGTTCTTCATGGACTTGTAAATCTTCGATCTCATGTAAACGAATAAATTTCATTTAATATTTTTCCAGGATGGCGGGACGACGAATAATTTGGCCGCCGACTTGAACGTCAATGGCCGGCCAATCCGTCATTTCGGTCAGGATTTCATTGGATTGCCTGCCCACCAAAATCGAATCTTCTGATTTTGCACCCGCAACGGACGGGTTCCACGCAAAAGCCTGTCCCTCCACTATGGGTTGAGTTGATAATGGGGTGGCGGTAACTTCACGCGGCGCATACCCAGCCGACCCGCCTTGATGATGCTTTTGCCATTCATCAGGGAATCCAGTAGTGGCATACATCGCCTGTGCTTTATGGAATACATCTCCCAGCGTATTGCCGGGGCGGGTTGCGGCGATCATGACAGCATCGATTTCAGCAACAGCCTGTCCCCTGCGGCGGATTTCTTCCGGTAGTTTGCCAAAATGAATCAAGCGAGTCACTGAACAGATCAATCCCCACTTGCGTCCGCACAAAATCAACATGACATACTGCTGAAGTTTTTTGGAAGTTGGAAGAGGGTGGCGAAAGGATGAGATACGTTCATCGGTGGCGATCAAGTTGACAATGGCTTGCGCACCCCTGTTTTCAACTGCCTGTGACAGCAGCCCGGCAATTTCATATTCGGTCATCCCCGGGCGCACCCCATCGACAGCATCCTGCATACTCTGAGCGCATAACATCCCTAATTCCCTAAAGCGTCCGCCCTCCTCGGAGGTCAATTGTGAACGCAGCAGCGCTATTTCGCTGGAAATATCCAATGCGTTGGGGAGGAAAGTATCTGCGCCCAACTTCATTCCGCCGGTCAATTCTGAAATCACATCTTTTTGCTCGTACCACGGCGTAACTTGAAATTCCCAATTCTGATTGTCAAGCCCCTCTTCCTGTGCCAATCGAGCAGCCTCGATATTATTGGTAATCACATAATGATTTGACAGCGTGATCAATAAAGATGCAACGCCCATCGGATCTGCGCGGTTGATATAGGAGGATGCGCCGCAGGTTGCCCAGGCGAAATTATTTGTCTGCCGCAGCAGAAGCGCGTCCAGACCAGATTGGACAAGCAGTTTGCGAATGCGCTCCAATTTGGTGTTGAACTCCGATACAGTGGTGACTGGATTTGTGCTCATGGTTTTTTCTTCATATAGTTTCCGATAAAGATCAGCATCCCGGAGCATATCCTCCATAATTGGAGAGCAGGGAAATGCTGAATGCAATCCCTGCCAGGAAGAATGGAAGCCTCCGAAGGCTTGCACTGTAATTTTCGTGCGGGCGAACGGCAACCCTATTAGTTAGGCAGGCTGCTCGTTATTGCCAATCGTAAAGAACTTTGTCTTACAACCAGGGTAGGCGGCGACATAATGGACTTTGGAGTAATACGATCCAGTCCCTGCCAGTCCGCTTCGATAATTTTGATCATTTCTTCCACTGCTACTCTGGCAACATTATATTGATCCTGCTGGATTGTGGTCAGCGGTGGCCGGAAATAGGCAGACTCGGGCATATTATCAAAACCAACAATTCCTATATCATCAGGAATTCTCAAACCTTTTTTTGTTACAGCCTTCAAAACACTTAACGCCATTTGGTCATTCGCAACAAAAATCGAATCCATTTCTGGATATTGTTCAAAAAGCTTTTCAACAGCCTGGATGCCACTTGCGGATGACCAATTTCCCTCTGCCCATTGATTATCCCCGACTTCAAAGCCAGAGTCTTTCAAAGTATCTTTCCAGGCCATCATACGCTGGCGAGCCTCCCACCAATCCACTGGCCCCGAGATGTGCCCAATGTTTCGATATCCCTGTTCGAGCAGGTGCGATACTGCCATTTTTCCGCCGGCGTAATTATCTATTGAAACAACAGGAATATTCTCTTGCGGATTCATCGTAAGATAAACAATGGGGACTCCCACATCAAAAGGCAGGTTGTTCACCCATTTTCGGTTTTCACCAATTTCTGGAACGGCCCAAATAATCCCATCTACATGACGGGAAAGAAGCGCCTGAAAAATTGGCGCAACATCATTGGTATCAAAGCGGGGGAGTTCCTTTAAGAGCAAGGAATACCCGGCTTCTTCAGCAGCCAAGGCAATACCGCTCAACGTGCGGGATGGTCCAATATATTTCAGGCCAGCAGTAACCACTCCTACTGTATGGCTGCGTTGCCGGATCAGGCTGCGCGCGAGGGCGCTGGGCTGGTACCCCAATTTATCAATTACATTTTGAATTCGCTTTCGGGTTTCAGGGGAAACATCAGGTCTATCATTAATAACGCGGGAAACCGTCTGTGTGGATACTCCCGCCACAGATGCAACTTCCTTAATGGTTGAACGGACTGCTTTTTGTCGCATGTTATCGTTCCCGTTATCGATAACATTCTAGCAAGTTTCCATGTCAGAGTCAAGTCCTTAGGGTGGGTGTATTAAAAGTTTGTAGATGAGTTTGCTCCCTTCGCCGTCCCCGGCGAAGGATTCCCTCGCGAATGCCGCCGAGGACGGCGGCTTGAGCCTGTTTGTCTAAAACCTTTGAGTGCTCCCAGTCCTTATTCCCGACCCTTATTCCCAAGCCTCCATGGCTGTAGCAAAGCCAGGAAAAACTTAACACAAATATGCGAAAAGAGCGAATGGACGCGAAAAAGGAAAAATTCGCGCTCTTTCGTTCTTTTCGCGGCGTTCGCGTTAAAACGACGCCATGAATTCAGTACCACATCAAGTGACCTTGCTACAGCCATACCCCAGGCCCCTACTAATTGCAGCGGAACATTCATTTTGCCCCTGCTGGATTTGTGGCAAACCGATCACGCTGTTGTTTTTGCTGGAGGGCAGTTACGTTGGCTCGCATCCTGCCGCAGGAGGAGATTTATCTGCGCGGCCGAAGGTCACAGGTATGTTGCTTCTGCGAATTTTCGGTTGAAGTTTGGCACGGCGGCCAGTTCAATGTAGCCGTCCTGTTCAGCAATCTGATTTGCTTTCGTACGCTGACTTTGTGAGATTAACGCCAGCCGCGCGCCTGTCCCTGCGGCATTGCCAACTTGTTTGAATCGTTCCAGTGGAAGCGGGGGTAACATGGCAATCGTAATGGCGCTTTTCACGTCAATGAATGTGCCAAATGCGCCAGCAATGATGACCTGTTCGATGTCGCCTTCTTCAATTCCCTCGGCTTGAACCAGCGCTTGAATCCCAAGGCGGATGGCTGCTTTTGCCAATTGCAATTCGCGGACATCCTTTTGTGAAAGGGTGATCGGCTCCTGCCCGTCGCGTTCAGCAAGGACAAATTCCGTTGAACCGTTTTGCTTGCGGAGGAGTGGATGCTCGCCCATTTTTCCATTTTTATCCAGCACATTGTTCAAGCGAAGTTGAGCAACCACATCCAACAGACCTGAGCCGCAGATGCCGACAGGCGCTTCGCCTCCAATGGTTTGAATCTCTAATTTTCCATCCAACAGACGGACATGCTCGATTGCCCCAGGCGCGGCGCGCATCCCAAACTTGATGTGCGCGCCCTCGAAGGCTGGCCCCGAGGCACATGAGACACTCGTCATTCGCCCGCGGTGATTGAGACAAATCTCGGTGTTGGTGCCGATGTCAATCGCGAGAGTGGTTTTGTCAGCTTCGGTAATGCGGGTGGCAAGTAACATCGCAACGTGATCCGCGCCAACGTAACCAGCAATATTTGGCAACAGGTGAACATAAGCGCCAGGAGCGATTTTCAAGCCAAGCTCACGTGCTTTGATATCTACAGAAGAACGCATGGCGGGAATGTACGGAGCGAGTCCCAACTGTTTGACTGGCAGGCGCAAGAAGAGATGATGAATGGCAGTATTACCAACAACCACTGCCTCGACAATGTTTGTCGGGTCAGCGCTGATTTCGGCGCACAGGTCAACGGCAAGCTGGCTGAGCGCGTCAGTCAGCAGGGTCTGTAATTTGATGGCATTCTCTGGGGATTTGCTGGAGGCAACGATACGGGAGATGACATCTTCACCATAGGAAATCTGCGGGTTCATCATCCCTTTGGATGCCAGCGTTTTGCCGCTTTCCATGTCCAGAAGATAGCCAGCGATTTTTGTTGTGCCGATGTCCACGGCGAGGCCGAGCCATTTGGTATCTGGCGCGCCGAGGGCGATGATTTCGTTTTCACGCAAAGCCACGCAGATGTTCCAATTCAAGTCACGCAATGTTTTAGAGAGTGTCTGCTGGACTTGGAAGTCAATTGTCCCGATAGGTAAGTGGAGAGATGCCCAAAGGTTTGAGTCGTCTGAGATGGGAGAATCAAGCGTCGGGGCGGAAAGATGCGCTTCCAGTCCACGGATGGGAGGCTCGGGGAGAACATCCACTTCCAAGCCTTCGACCTGAGTCCGCTGAGGCGCGGTCAACGATTCAGGCGGGACGTGTAATTTGATTTCGCTCAACGGATAAGCCTGACAGGCGAGGCGATATCCCTGTTCGAGTTCGCTTTTGCTGAGAGAGGCTTCTTCTTCGAGAGTAGGGTTTGACACTCTGCCAGAGATAACCTGCACTTTGCAGTGATCGCAATTGCCGATGCCGCCACAAATGCTGACGAGATCCACGCTCAATTGGCGCGCACAATCCAAAAGCGATTGATCGCTGGCGCAGGGACCGCGCCGACCTACGGGTTCAAAATCAACGTTGAACAAATCAATGCTCCTCTTTGGCAAGTATATCTTGATTATCGAACTTTCACTTTCCAGGCGCTGATGAATCCAACGAGGCAAAATGGAATCAACAGGTATCCCGCCGTGGCCCAGCCCATACTTTCTATCATCTTACTGAAGAAGATTGGTCCCAGCAGTTGACCGAAATTCTGTCCGATCAATATAACCGCCAGACCCAGGCCTGCCCATTCTGGTTTCTGCATCACTTCTGGCGCGGCGGCAAATGTTGCGGTTGGAATGGCTCCCACAATTAATCCTTGTAGTACCATGATGACGATGATTTGCGAGCCAGTCACGTGAAAGGGAAAGATGAGTAATACTGCCACTGCCAAAAAAGGCAGGGAGAAAACCAGGCGACGGGAGCCGACTCGGTCGGAGAACCATCCCGCGGCGGGCGCTGAAAATAAAACCACTAACGTTGTTATGCTGGATAAAAAGGCGGCCTGTCCCAGCGGATAACCGCGCACTTCGTTGAGGAATGTGGGGTAATACGTGCCGACGGAAACCATGACAAAGTTCATGCAGGCGAATTCCAAAGCTAACAGCCAGATGCTTCGATTTGACAACGCTTCTTTCAGCCCTGACGCATGGTGCGTTTGCGAACTGGCTTGACCTACCTTTGGCGGACTCGTGACGAGCCAGCCAGAGACAATTATCATCAACGCCGCGAATCCCACTCCCGCCCACCAAATGGACTGCCATCCGAACGAAGCCGCCATTGCTGGAGAGAGGTTGTAGATCATCACCGAGCCGATTGGCACCCAGGTTGCCCAAAGTCCCATTGGCGTTCCCTGACGCTCAGGGGGAAACCACATGGCAATGGTGGCGGGCGCGGTGACTCCCATCAAACCGATGCCAAGTCCCTCGATGACGCGGCTGCCCAATAGGGCTGCAAAATTATTTGAGAAAGCGCCGATGCTCGAGCCAATTGCCATGAGGCCAAGAGAAATGAGCAGGGTGACTTTAGGTCCCAGCCGTTGCAGGATGATCCCCGTTGGAAGTGCCAGCACCAATCCGATCATAGCGATGATGGACATGAGCAGTCCCGCCTGCGTCAGGTCGATCTGAAATGTCTGCATCAAAACAGGCATGAGCGGTGGAATCTTAAACTGGTTGAACGGCGCAACGACGCTCGCGAAATAGACAACGGCGAGAATGACCCAGGCATAAGGGAGGATTGGGGATTTTTCTTGGGCGGGGACAGATTGGAGGTTGGTCATGTCGATTCCAGATCAGTGTGAGATGATCATTAAGAATATGGGTTCAAGTTTAGACTTGAACCCATATTCTGGCAAACGGGTTGGATCACTTAGCGATTTTTCGTCGAAGACTTCCAGGCAAGATTACTTCTTGACCGAATCTATGAAAGCGCGCAGCTTTTCATCGGTGGTATTTTCGAAGTAGCATCCATGAGTCATGATATACGATGAACCTTCGAATAACTCCACCAGATCAGCACAGTAGGCGCGAACTTCATCAACTGTGCCAGCCGTCATCAGGGAGGCGGGAACATTTCCGGCGATGATAAATTTATCGCTCAAGACTTCCTTCACCCTGCGCATGTCGGTCTTGTCGAAGTGGCAGACCAGTGACTTTTCGGGCATCTGGGCCAGGTTTTCCAGGCGATTGTTATATGACCCTTCAATGAACAGGTAACTGGTTATACCTTCTTCATACAGCGCCAGCATGACCTGTTTCCAGGTGGACCAGTAGAACTTCTCGAACTGCGCCTGCGACATGAAACCATCCGCGCCTTTGTGCAGTACATAGAGCGCACAGGGAGCGCCATTCCGATCGCTGGCACTGATAACTGCGTTGATCAGAACGGGCACATAGGCTTCACAAGCTGCCAGCAAATCATTCGGACGGCGGTACATATCCGTAAGAATACCCTTTGTGCCGCGCACGGTATCGCCAAGATAGTCAAAGGGAGTTTTGACAATATTGAAGCCCATGCCGGGAAAACCCGCGCCAGCGATCATGGCACCTGTCTGACCTACGATCGCCAGCATCTTCATCAATTCATCGCCAGCTTCCATCAAGGTTTTCAACATAGCCTGGAAAGGCGGCAACCCAAAGGGTACCATCAGATCGATGATGTCTACATTCTCCGAGACGCGTGGGAACTCTGTCAGCATTGCCAGCGGCGCGAGCGTAGGCATCACGCGCGGCAGGTATTTTTTCATCCAAAAATTGGTTGGATCGGCAGCGAACTCTTTATATTCATCGCCCGTCATGTATTCGCCTTCAACAGCCTGTATCGTCAGATTATCGGGCAGCTTTTGCCCGCCCCAAATATAGGATTTGTAATCCAACATATCCATCACCTTGCCTGGATAGGGAAGGGGCATGGCAGACGTATCTGGTTGGAATTCGTTGTGGAATTCCAGGAGAGGTTCGCGCAATTTTTCATGGTTGTAAACCATATCTTTGCCGTTGATCCCTTTGCGGCGCACAATATATTCATTCGCGCCCATGAAAGGATCGGCTATAGGGCGATCATGCGGCTCCATATCGTAGATTTTGCGCAGACGTTCGATACGTTCCTTGTAGTTTGCTTCCGCTTGTGGGTTGATGAACGGCACCGGGGCATTTTGCCACGCATCCAGACGTGCTTTGCGTCTTTCAAGTGGGGACATTTGATTCCAATTATCGGGTCGAATAAACATGGTTCACACTCCTATGACCAACTCTTGGCGAGGGCGACAGCAGCCATGGCATCTTTGCCATAGGCATCCGCGCCGGTGTACTGGCGGATGTTCTCATCGATCTGACCGCCGCCGATCATGATCTTGACTTCATTCAACCCAGCGGCTTTGATGGCGGCTACTGTATCTTTCATTGGGTCGAATGCCAGAGTGAGGAATCCGCTCAGGCCTACGATTTTGGCTCCGCTGCTCTTCACCGCTTCGACAAATTTCGCAGGCGGAACATCCACGCCGAGATTGGTCACTTCAAAACCGTTGACATCCAGCATGAACCCAACAATGTCTTTGGCAATATCGTGGATGTCGCCCTGCACGGTACCGAGAATGACTTTGCCAATCTTCTTTTCTGCGCCGCCCTTTTGAATGCGCGGCTTCACAATCGCTGAAATCTGGCTGAGTATCTCGCCCGCGAGAATCAACTCGGAGATGAAACTTTCGCCGGTTTCAAAGCGCATACCGATGACGCCCATTGCCTCGCGGCAGGCATCCAATACAACGAGCGGGTCTGTGCCGCCATCCAATAATTGCGCGGTGATTTTTACGGCATCTTCCTCGCGCATATCAACGATGGCATCTATCAATTCTTTGGACATAACGTTTCTCCTTTTTGGATTGGTCTTCAAATGAAAATTTTTATTCGGCAGGTTTATCGAAAAGCCCCTTGCGGGACGCGCGAATGTAATTGAGGCAGTGTTTATCGCGTCCCAAAATTAATTCGGTGGTCAAAATTGCTGCCTGCATTTCCCGGTCGAGCGGGTCGAGGATGGCGCTGTCCAACCCGGCTTGAACTGCCATGCCAAGGAAGTAGCGGTTCACAAAAGAGCGCGCCGGCAGCCCAAAGGATATATTGCTCAGTCCAATGGTCAGGTGCGCTTCGGGATATTCACTCCTCACACGCCGCATGGTCTCGAAGGCGATGACCGCGCTATTGGTATTGGTGGAGATGGTCATCGCCAGCGGGTCGAAATAGAGATTCGAATCGGGAATGCCGAGAGCGCGTGTCTCTTTGATGATCTTGGTGATGACCTCGAAACGCTTCTCACTCGTCTCGGGGATTTTTTTCTCATCCATCGCAAGTGCAATCACCGGACAGCCATGTTCTGCAACGATGGGGAGGATGTTTGTCAACCGCTCTGACTCGCCGCTGATCGAATTGATCATGGGTGTTTTGTTCGCCGCTTTGATGGCAATTTTCAACGCCTTTGGGTTGGCGCTATCCAGCGAGAGCGGCGTATCCACCACTGATTGAACATTTTCGATCAACCAGGTGAGATCATCTGGCTCCTTATCAGGGTGCGTACCCGCGTTCACATCCAACCAGGCCGCCCCCGCATCTGACTGCTTCTTTGCCAGGTCCTTGATGAATTCCGCATCTCTTTCGGCGATGGCCTGCGCCACGCGTTTGCGGGTTCCATTGATCTTTTCTCCAATGATTTTCATATTCACTCTCTCAAATTGAATTAACGCAAACCCTAAAGGCCTCTGAGACCTTTAGGGTTTTACAAAATCTGTATATTTCACTGTTTGACCGGGTTTCATCACCAGGAACTCCTCGTTCCACGGGCCAAAAACCATTTTTTTGACAAGCGCGGGCGACCCGTCTATTTCCTCGAATCGCAGGTTGAACTTGTCTGCGGTCTTGCGGGCATACTCGCGGTAGCGCTCGATCTCATATTGGCCTGTGTTGATGAAACCCAGTCTTGTGTAATTCTTGAGCATCAAGCGGATTATCCGCCCGGCCTTCAACTCGCCAAATTTTTCCGAAAGACGTTTGTATTCCTCGAACGGACTATCCCCCACTTCGATCCATCCTTTTGTAAGATAGTACGTGCCCGGCTCTTTTTTCGCCTGTTCTTTGTAAGCGTTGCAGGAGCCTAAAAAGATGGCGATGCAATCGTCCACGCGCGGGATGACCACATGAGCAGTTGTGGTATGAAGCCCAACCACTGCCATCGAGCACAGTCCGTAGCCTAATAGAAGAACATCAGCATGTTGACTGGCTTCGTTAATCTTCTCCTGCAAGGCCCTCTTCAAATCGTCAGGATGCAGATGCAGGCCAAAGTCAAGGGTTTCCGAAGCGACATCCTCAGGCAGAAGAGGTAACAGTTCCTCGATCACCGTTGCGCAGGCAATCACACGGCGGCGGGCCGTATAAAGGTAATCCCATTGATTGGCTTCAGAAAAATTGTTCATTGGCCTTCGACAGCAATTCTCAATATGTCGTTGCGAGGGCGGTAGCCCGAAGCAATCCCCCAGTTATAAGGAGACTGCTTCGGCAAAAACCAAAAGCGCCTCGCAGCGACATGCTCATAATGAGAATTGCTGGGCCTTCGGCGAAAGGATGGAAATAAACTTTTAGCCGTGATACAATCACGGCAATTGTTCAAAATTATACACTTATATAGGGAAGTTCTCAAGTGACAAATGTCACTCGCAAGCATCGGTGTAGCAATGGCTCAAAAACCAAACAGTCAGGTACTTGACCAGACCATATCCATAGACCGCGCCTCTTACGAACCTGCCTACGCTCAGCTGGCAGGCATTTTGCGTCAAAGCATGGCGACGGGGATTTTGCGTCCCGGAAACCAACTTCCCTCCGAAGCGCAACTATGTGAGCGGTATGATGTCAGCCCAATGACTGTGCGACGTGCCATCAACCTGCTCGTTGATCAGGGCTTTGTCGTTGCCGAGCAGGGACGCGGCACATTTGTCAAGCCGGTAGCGATGGGCGCGGCAACGTTTCAGTTGCGGGATTTGCAAACTCTCTTCAACGATTCAGAGCATACGACAGTTCATGTACTCGAAGCGCGGATCGTCGACGCGGATGAACGTGTGGCGCGAAAACTGGAGATTTCCAGCGGTGAGCGGACAATCTACATCCGTCGCCTCTTGCGGACCGATGGCCTGCCCGTGTTATATCATCGAGAGTATCTCATCTATGACCCGCTTCGCCCTATCGTCGAGGCGGAACTCGAGGTTACCGCTCTGCAACGCCTCTTCAACGGGACGGGGGAAACGATCCTCAAACATGGCGACATCAACCTCGAAGCGACCATCCTGACTGACGAAGAGGCAAAAATCCTGCAAGCGCCTCAGCCGATGGCTGCTTTTTGCTTCGAGCATCTCTTTTACGATTTCGACGATAAGCCCATCAGTTGGGGTTGGTTTATCGGCCGCGCAGATTGCCTGAAATTTTCCACCCAGGTTGGCTTGCTAATGGATCGAAAGGAACGCTCATGAAAACCGATAACAACGATCAGCATCTCATCCATTTGCTCGCCGACTTGGAGGAGGATGCCGTCCTTGAACTTGTGCAGAAGCGCATCGCGGCAGGCGACGATCTCATGCAAATTTTGGAAGAATGCAACGAGGGGATGCAGATCGTTGGAAAACGATATGAACAGGGCGAATATTACATCGCGGGTTTGATCATGTCCGGCGAAATTTTTCGGGAAGTGGTCGAGATAATCCAGCCGCTACTAGTGAAGACCGCTGATAAAAAATCATCGGGACGGATTCTAGTGGGGACAGTTGCAGGAGATATTCATGACATCGGCAAAAACATGCTTGGCATGTTGCTTACCTGCTATGGATTTACGGTCATCGATCTTGGAGTGGATGTGCCTCCTGCGGAGTTTGCCGCAAAAGCAGTGGAGAACAAGCCCGATATTGTCGGACTATCAGGACTCATCACCGCCTCCTTTGAACCGATGAAGGAAACAGTCTCGATGCTTCGCGCTGAGGCTGCAAAGAACAAACTTTCCTTTCCCATTTTGATCGGTGGGGGAATGATTGATGAGCAGGTCAGCCAATATGTTGGCGCGGATTACTGGCTCAAGGATGCCATGGCCGGAGTGCGCCTGTGCCAGAAGTTATTGGTCAAACCCCAATGATGTATCTCCTCGCTTCCTGTTAAATCTGCGCAAATAACTGCAATTGACAAAATTGCCGAATCTCTCCCGACGCGTATATCGACGTTAGCGATATTGCCGTATAACCCGTTATTCGAGAGAGGTAAAAGTTTTAACGTTTTGACGGTTGATAAAAGTTTGATTTTTGATGCTACCGAAATTCAGTAAATCACGGATTTGCTTTGGAATGCAGGCTGTGATTTACTGAAATTATCTAAACAGGTTATCTTGATTGCGGGTAACATTCTGCGTAATTGAAAAAGCTGAAAATAATGTCCGCGTTCAAGACTGGCGTGGCGGGCTTACAGTTTTATATTCAGCCCTGACTAAAAGTAGTGGTCTTCTTTATTTGTTCGTAAATAAAACTGGACTTTCGGGCAACACAGCGGGGATAAATATGCTACATTTTGGTTGCCATAAGTGACTTGCCACTTATCTCGGCTGCTGAAGTTATATTCCATGATCAATTACACCATTGTATGCGGTGTACAATTAGGGGGTAGATGAAATACCCGTCCCACAAAATCAAATCAAATGCAGCCGAAGGTTTTTTGATCATGGACAAGAACACGCGTGAACAATTGGATGAACGGGAGCATCGCCGGTATATCGCAGAGGGATTTCGTGGCATCCTGGCTGTTTTGAACTCCAATGAGCCCCTGGATGCAATTTTGGATTACATTACGCTTTATGCCCGCCGGCTTCTTGGAGCAGATGCTGTTGCAATTTACCGCCTGCAAGTTGATACAAATTTGCTTTGTATTCAGTCGTCGCATGGTTTGAGCAAGAAGTTTCTGGCACAGGCTACCATCCCTTTGGGACAGGGCGCCACCGGGCAGGCTGTGATCCAGGGCAAACCGGTCGCCATCACCGATGTAAGCCATGCCCCGGAGATATTGCTCCAACCTCCCACTCCGGAGATGGTAAGGCTGCTACAGACTCTCGCCAAACGTTTTCGTTCCGAGCTTTCCGTGCCACTCATCATTAAGCAAGAGATAGTCGGTACCATGAATCTTTACTATATCCACTCACGGGTTTTTGAGCAGGAAGATATCGATCTGGCTGTGTCATTTTGTGACCAGACCGCTCTGGCTATTGAAAATGCCCGTCTGCGTGAACAAGCGCAGGAGGAAGCTGTCACCACGGAAAGAAACCGCATCGCACGCGAACTGCACGACTCGGTTACACAGACCATTTTTTCTGCCAACTTGATCGCCGAAGTATTGCCGACGATCTGGACCTTAAATGCGGATGAAGCCAAGCGCGGGCTGGATGATTTGCATAAGCTCACCCGAGGCGCCCTTGCTGAGATGCGCACATTGCTGCTCGAGTTACGTCCGATCGGACTGGCCGAAGCCCGGCTGGAGGAATTGATCAAGCAATTGACTCAAGGCGTTTCAGGACGAATTCGTGCAGATATACAAGTCCATATTGAAGGGGAGGCTGTTCTTCCAACCGATGTAAAGCTTGCCTTTTATCGCATTGCCCAGGAAGCTTTGAATAATATATCCAAACATTCCGGGGCCGACAAGGTGGAAATTGAGCTGATATCCATTCCTGCATTGCTCACAAAGAAGCGAAGGCAGGCAGGCCTGGTTCAACAACAATTTTCCCAATCTATTTTCATGCTGATCCGGGATAACGGCTCCGGATTCGACCCTAAATCTGTGTTAGGTGAGCATCTGGGGTTGGGTATTATGCAAGAGCGCGCATCCAATACGCAATTTAATTTATCCATTCGAAGTGAACCGGGCCAGGGCACCGAGATTTCACTCCATTGGCCCAAGTTTGAATATTAAAGAGGTGAAGTGAGCCATGAAAAAAAAACAGATCCGTGTCATTATCGCTGACGATCATGTGATGGTACGCAGCGGCTTGCGCCTTTTCTTATTAGCCTTCGAAGATTTAAAGATGATAGGTGAAGCTGCGAACGGGGATGAGGCCATCCGCCTTTGTAATCGGGAAAAACCCGATATTGTCCTCATGGATATGGTTATGCCGGTTGTGGATGGCATTCAGGCTACAGGTGAAATTCGTTCTCATTTCCCGCATACGCAGGTTATCGGTCTTACCACTTTCTATGAACCTGAAATGATCCAGAGAATGATGGATGCTGGAGCAATCAGCTTCCTCTTGAAGAGTGTGTCTGCTGCTGAACTGGCTGGCGCCATCCGTGATGCAAACGAAGGCAAGTCAACGATCTCTCCTGAGATTCAAGACATTCTCAGAGGCCGGCGATCCTCTCCGGCCCGGCTTTCAAAATACAGCCTGTCAACGCGTGAGAGAGAAGTATTGGCCTGCATCATGAGCGGCATGACCAATGCCGAAATGGCCAGGGAATTGGTCATCAGTCTTTCCACGGCGAAGTTTCATGTCAGTTCCATCCTTACCAAACTTAATGTTTCAAATCGGGCAGAGGCGGTGTCGCTGGCTTTGCAGGAAAAACTAGTAGCCATGCCTGTGCGCCCGAAAAAGAATTGAAATGCACGAGAGATGTACACAACGCTTAATTAATGCGCTACACTGTACAGGTGGTATAAACCAGTTCAAGTAACCTGATACAAGTGCCTTATGTCATTGACAAATAACACGTGTGTCTGATACTTTATACCAATAGCTCATCATGGTACTTCACCGCATGTGGAGCGTAAATCAAGGTTTCCAGTTTTTTATTGGAACGTATGCCTGATTTGGGAACCTGGCAACAGGATTGAAAGGAAGACCGTTATGGATGTACCACCCATTTCCCACCCTGCCTGGACGAATATTGTTTCAGGTAAAAGCAGGTATCAATTTAAGTTTCTGGGTACGAAATTTCTCCTTGGATATTTATCTCTCAGGGTGGAGAGAGATTCATCGCCGGAGACAATCCAGAGGTCCGCCCAGGAATTGCATGACATTTTCGTCCGAAATGCAGATTTGCCCTCTGTGCAACGCGATCTAATGCAAATCTTTGGAAAGGACATCATAAAGGGGTTTATGTACGATCTCATCGAAGTTAAAGCAAAGATCACCCATGGTGAAAAGTTGTTACTGGCCGGAGATGAAAACCTTCTTAAACAATTGCCAGCCGGGAATTGGATCGGGGGGTCGATTCCCTACTTTATGACTGAACAAGGCGGCTTGTCCACGCGCCAAAAGATCTATGTCACCGAGTTGCCAGAGTCCGTTTCAAATGTGTCAATTAGAGTCTACGACCCGGCGACGCTCGAAAATATTTATACAGATATGTCTTTAAACGGTTTCAGCATTATCATCATGCCATGCTCGTCCAAAACCCATCTTGAATTCGCGCTGCACGCACCACAATACCAGGGTTTTGGACACAGCCCATTGATCGGTTGGATCTCAGGGGTTCATCTCGATGATTTAGGCAGGATCAAACCAAAGGTGTTTAATGGTCAGACTCAGGCTATATTGGAAGACAGGGCGATTGTCATGCATGCTACATTGCCGCCTTCCCAGGTTGCCGAGATCGGTTATCTCAATATCTTCGAACAAGGCAACGATGATACGATTACCTTTCCAAAGGACGGCTTTTTGGTGCGTGAAGTGTATATCAATGGGGTCAAGACCAATTTTGCGGATTATGTCACCCGTCGGAATCTTGATACAAGGCTTCCGCTTGTCGCTGATTATTTCGGTGCCATGGTTAATGTAAGTTTTCTAAAAGTGGATGCGGCAAAGAAAGAAGTTGAGTTTTATGCTCCCGTCTTCGCTGGCATATCTTACAAACATGCCAAACCGTTTGAAAGTTATGTTATGCAATTCAATGCAAAATTACCGGAGCACCTGAGTAAACAGCCGATTTTCTCCTGTAACTGTATACTGAATTATCTATATTCGGAATTGGAGGGAAAAAAGACGGGAGAGATTACAGGACCAACCACATTCGGCGAGGTGGTCTATCAACTGTTGAACCAAACAATGGCCTATTTGACCATCACGGATCTGCCTTCCAGCAAGTCAATCTGATTCTTCCTTCACTTTATACCAATATACAACTTAAACAAGTTCCATTTTTATTGATTCGACTGGAGGGGGTGTCGAGTTGGGGGATTCTTCACGGGCTACTGATATTCCATCAACGACCTGATTTTGAAAAGAAATCCAATTCCAGCATTCATACCACCTCCGCATCGCGACTTGCCTGACCAAAAGTACAGGCATCCCCTGTTTATTGTAAGTACAAACCATACTTTAGGGCAGATTTATGACGGGTCATTTGCAATATACTGTTTTCGAAATCAATCGCAATTGGAATTGTTGACCCTGCTAAATTCCTGATTGTTAATTTAAAAGCATCTTTCAGCGCGCTTTTCCTGGGTATTGTCTCCTTGCCCAAACGGTGATTGGAGGTGAAAAACAAAGCTTGGATACTCTCATTTTGTCGCCAGCGATAGAATCGCATGTTGTGATTGTAAAAGCCCGTATGGTTCAAGGCATTCAAATATCGGCGGCCTGACCGCGGAGCCTGACATTGGTTATTTCCACCAAATCTGAGTACGCTCATAAGAGGAATGTTTCAATGAAAAAAACACTTGCACTCGCAACCAGTATTGCTATACTGGCGGGCATCTGGACGATTGTTGTTCTGAAGGTCGGAAGCTTTGGCTCCATCCCATTTGTACTTTGGCCGACATTCATCGGTTGGGCTGCGTTCTTTTATCTGGGGGCTAATGGCACCGGAATGCGCAATGGTCTCATACAACTTTCCACTGGGGCCATCTTGACCGGTCTATTCATCTGGCTCTATGCTGCGTTGAAAGTGACTGATCCCAACTTTATCGTATTGGGAATCTTTGTGTTCCTTGTTGCATGGCCCATCACTGCCTTAAGCGGATTCAATAACTTATGGGCTGCAGTGCCGGCGGGATTCTGTGGGGCAGCGGCCTGGTTCGGTGTCAGTGGGATGTTGCCCACTGCCGCCCCGGTGACCGTGACGATTGCCACGTTGATACCTTTGTTTTGCGGTGAGATACTCGCCTGGTTATCGCTTTGGATTGTCGGTGTGCTAATGCCGGAGAAAAAAGCAGTCGTTGGTGCAGCGCGGGCATAATCAAACTTCTTGATAAAGGGTTAATGTCCCTCCTCAAAAAAGGGGAGGGACGCATTCTTATTGACCCAGAATCACTTGTATTATGGTCCTATGCTTGCTCGAAGTAGTCAGTCTGGTCAGAAGTACAGGTGCTCCCTGCCTGGTACACAGAAAAACTGATCTTAAGAATAGGCCGAGAAAAACTATAAGAGATATACTCTTGCGGAGAAGGTGCGATATTAATTGCGCGTTCTTGTAATGCTCTCTTTAAATACCTGGCGTATTAGTAGCGTAGGGATCATAACTTTAAGCTTGATATTCTCTAAATGAATTGTAAGGTTGTTTTGGGCTAACTCTTTTATAATACTAAGACTCCCCACTTATACCTGCCTTCAACCATACTCCAGGCAGTTTAATTGGATAGAATTGTTCGGTAGCTGGCCATGGTGTCTTGATTATGAATCCCTGGAAGGGAGAATAAGATACTGTGGAAAGGAGAACGTTTTGGACATACCGCCTATTTCGCATCCCGCCTGGAGCAATATTGTTTCCGGTAAAAGCAGGTTCCAATTTGAGTTTCTAGGTACGAAGTTTCTGTTGAGTTTCTTGATGCTTCAAGTTAAGGAAAATCCATCTCCGAAGACAATCCAGAAATGCATACATGAACTTCGCGATCTGTTCGTCCGAAATATGGATTTATTTTGTGTGCAAAAGGATCTGTTCCAAATCTTTGGTAAGGACAGATTGGATGGATATATGTATGACATTTCCGAAGTCAAGGAAAAGATTGCGCATGGTCAAAAACTGTTACTGGCCGGAGACGAAGAACTTCTCAGGCAATTGCCAGTTGGGAAATGGATTGGCGGGTCAATCCCATACTTCATGACTGAAACGGGTGGTTTGGTTACACGGGATAAAGTTTACGTTACCGAAATGCCGGAAGGGGTCACTGAGATATCCATTAAGACTTACAATGCAGAAACGCTTCCGGATGTTTATGCTGATATGGCGGAGAATGGTTTCAGCCTCATCGTTATTCCCGCATCATCCCAGGCGCATTTTGAATTTGCCTTGCATGCTCCGCGCTACAAGGGGTTTGGTCACAGCCCTTTGATCGGCTGGATTGCAGGCGTGCATCTCGAGGACATTGGCAGGGTCACACCAAAGGTGTTCGACGGACGAACTCAAACAGTGTTGGAAAACGGAGCAGTTGTCATACACGCGGCGTTACCACCGACCCAGGTCGCCGAAATCAACTATATCAATATCTTTGAACAAGGCGATGGCGATACAATTACGTTTCCCGAAGACGGTTTCAGCATACGCGAGGCTTATATCAATGGGGTTGAGGCCAACTTTGCAGAGTATGTGACCCGCCAAAGCTTGGATACAAGGTTGCCGCTTGTAGCTGATTATTTTGGATCCATGGTCAATGTTAGTTTTCAAAACGTGGATACGGCAAAACAGGAAGTTCAACTATATGCGCCTGTGTTTGCAGGCGTTTCCTATAAACATGCAAAACCCCTTGAAGACTACGTTAAACAATTCACCTCGAAAATACCACTGCATCTGGGCGAACACCCCGCTTTTTCATGTAATTGCATTCTAAACTACATGTATTCGGAACTTGAGGGAAAATGCACCGGGGAAATCACAGGGCCGACCACCTTTGGCGAAGTGGTCTATCAATTATTGAACCAAACCATGGCATACCTGACCATCTCAGATTTGCCCGCCCGTTAGCCAATCCAACATCGATTTTTCCAACGTTATTCGAGTGACAGTCGCATAGTTGACTGTCACTTTTTTGTTTGGCGCAGGGACTTTTGATTCTGTCGGGCGGTAACTGGCCGAAAGTATAGTGGGGTTCCTGAAATTGGATGTAAAGACTGTACTTTAGACAGCCTGTTAAAGGGGAATTTGTTCTAAACTATTTGTGATTGCCCTCACAATTTCATGATCAAAATCAATGTTAGTTTATATGGTTCTTTGGCTAGATTCGGTAGCGGACGTTATGTTGCGCAAATGGATGTTGAGCTCGAACAGGGCGCTGGGAAGGCTGAATTATTGTGCCAACTTGGCATTCCAGAAAACGAACGCGGCTACCTGTTCATCAACGCAATGATATGTGAAGTCCCCGGCATATCAACAGGAGCCAATGAATTGCTCAAGGATGGCGACCACGTGGGAATATTCTCTGTTGACCGTTTGGTGCCATATCAATACCGGGATGGACTTCCCATTTCCGATGGATTGAGAAAAATGCTGGAGGAACATGGTGCCATGCGCCATTCTTATAAATGACCGGATGAGTGACTTGTAAACTGTTTGTACATAAAAAATCCAATCTTGTATCAACTTGAAGGAGTAACCGAAATGGCAAAGAAGATCCTAAGAATCAATATGACCGAACTGAAGGCCGTCTATGAGGATGTGCCTGAAAAGTGGTCGCGTTGGGCTGGTCGTGGCCTGACGTCAGCAATCGTCTGCGATGAGGTTGACCCGATGTGCCATCCACTCGGGCCGAACAACAAGGTTGTCATCGCTCCAGGCTGGGTGACTGGCTCACCGGCAGCTCCCAGCAGTGGACGCACCTCTTTCGGCGGGAAGAGCCCGCTCACGGGGGGCATCAAGGAATCCAACGCTGGCGGTCTCAGCGGACAAATGATCGCCAAGCTCGGCCTGGCAGCCATCATCGTGGAAGGTACACCGGCGAAAGGCGAATGGTACACCCTCGTTGTCAGCAAGGATGGCGTAAAGTTCGAATCAGCCGCAGACTTGTTTGGCAAAGGCATGTACGAAGTTGATGAACTCCTTTGGAAGAAATATCCGAAGACAGCCGTCATCGGCATCGGACAGGCCGGCGAAATGAAACTCTCCAATGCAGGCATCTCGGTCAATGATCCCGAAAATAAACCGGGACGCTATGCGGGTCGCGGCGGCATGGGGGCGGTCATGGGCGCGCGCGGTGTAAAAGCCATGGTGATTGTAGATGCCGGTGGACCTGGAGTTGAGATTCAAAACCAGGAACTCTTCAAGCAGGGACGCAAGAAATTGACCGAATCGATTCAGGAACATGGCCTGACCAAGAAAGCCGGCGCTTTGAATTCCTTTGGCACAGCCGTCCTGGTCAACCTGTTGAATGAAGCCGGTGGTTTGCCCACCCGTAACTTCAGCGCCGGGCAGTTTGAAGGTGCGACAAAAATCTCCGGCGAAGCAATAGCCGAAGTATGTGAGAAACGCGGCGGCGAGGGGACGATGGGACATGGCTGTCATCCCGGCTGTATCATCAAATGCTCCAATATCTACCCGAACGAGTCTGGCGAAGCGATTGTCTCCTGCATCGAATACGAAACCACCTGGTCGATGGGCGCAAACTGCGGAATTGACAACCTGGATTTCATCGCCAAAATGACCCGCGAATGCAATGACATCGGCCTGGATACTATCGAGGCTGGAAACACTGTCGCGATTGCAATGGAAGGCGGCTTGCTTGAATTCGGTGATGCTGAAGGCGCTTTCAAGACCTTCGATGAAATCCGCAAGGGAACGCCGCTTGGCCGTATTCTCGGACAGGGTGTTGAAGCCACAGCCAAAGCTTTCGGCGTGAGCCGCGTGCCGGTTGTCAAACACCAATCCATGCCAGCGTATGAACCGCGCGCCGTCAAAGGCATTGGCGTCACGTACGCCACAACTCCCATGGGTGCGGACCATACTGCTGGCTACACCATTGCGCCAGAAATTGCCGGCGTCAGTGGCAAGTTGGACCCGTTGTCTGATGACGGCAAGGCTGAATTGTCGCTCACTTTCCAGGCAGCTACAGCGTTTATCGATAGTTCCGGTTACTGTCTGTTCATCGCTTTCCCGATCCTCGATATTGCAAAGGGCTGGGAAGGAATGGCTGAGTCAGTCGCTGGTGTCACCGGGTTGAACATCACCGGTGCGGATGTAGTTCCGCTTGGCAAGGAAATATTGAAGATGGAACGTCTCTTCAACGAGAAAGCCGGCTTTACTGCCGAGGATGACCGCCCGCCGGAATTCATGCGCGAAGAAGCGCTGCCGCCTCACAACGTCAAATGGACCATCACGGACAAACAACTTGACTCGGTCTTTGGCTGGGTGCATGAGAACTAGTAAGCCTGAAAAATAAATTTTTAGGGGGCGGCAGATCTGCCGCCCCCTAAATACTACTAGCCAATGACTATATTCCGACACATCCTTTGGGGATATGAACTTACATATCCCGATCACTGGACTCATCAAACGGTGCAGGATGCGGATGCTTTTGTGACCATACCCGAAGCGTTGGATGCGTATTATTTTGGAGAAGATGCCGGGCAATTGCTGGTGCGAGGGGAGTGGAATTGGTCGGGTCAACCCATTGGGCCTCTTTGGAATAAACATATCGGAATGCTGGCAGGAATGCTGGGGGCCAAGGAAGTGGGGTCTGCTCCATGGAAAATCGGACAGGCAACTGGTCTTGAAGCGGAAATCGTGCTTCCCAAAAAAGATAACCAGCGCTTGTGGACCGGCATTCTGATGCGTGATTTCCGTGTCTTTCATTTCATGGTGACTCACCCCAAGGAAGTGCGGGAACAGTTCGAGCCTGTTGCGACAAAGATCATTTCCAGCCTGCGTTTTCCAGAACGAATTCTGGGAATTGAAACGAACGCTGAAGGGCTGCCCCTGCCGCCAGCTTACACAGTGGTAGACCCGAAAAGCATTCTGCCCGATGTATCTGATCCCGAGCAATGGCGTGCGTATTCAGGCGCGGATGGGATTGGAGCCTTGCAGGCTTTTTATCTGCGTGAACTGCCAGCCCACGATTGGGAAATTACAGAATATATTCCCTTTCCTCTGCCGGCATCTGATCTTGGGTTTGCCCGCATTCAGTTGCGAAGAGGTGACAGACAGATCACCCTGGGAATTATGCCCAGCGAAATTTCCGAAAAGATGATCTCTTCAAGCCCGGCAAATGTGGTCTTCAAAATAAGTTGAGCTTGATTCTGGATGAGACGAACATGCGTGTTACCGTAAAACTTTTTGCAACCCTCGTTCGTTTCAACGAAGGTTCCCAGTCTGGCAAGCCCTTTGAAGTTGATCTGCCCGATGGGTCCCATGTAAAGGATTTAATTGATCTGTTGAAAATTCCACCGCAAGAGACGCATGTCATTTTTGTCAACAACATCATCGAGGAGCACGATTCAAATCTCAAAGATGGCGATGTCGTTGGGTTGTTCCCTCCAGTCGGAGGCGGCTAAATGACTCTCACCGACCACTTCGGACGTTCCATTACATACCTGCGTATCTCAGTCACGGATCGTTGCAATCTTCGCTGTGTTTACTGTCTGCCTGAAAAAGGTATCGAATGGCAGGCGCGCGAGAATCAACTTTCAGCGGAAGAAATTGCCCGGGTAACGGCAAGCATGTCACAGGTCGGGGTGAAGCGCATTCGTCTCACGGGCGGCGAGCCGCTTGTTCGCGCGGACATCGTCGAGATTGTGGCGCGGCTTGCATCCATCCCTGGCATTGAAGAGGTCAGCCTCACGACCAATGCCATGCTTCTCGAAAAACTTGCCCAGCCATTGGCCGATGCGGGTTTGAAGCGGGTGAACATCAGCCTCGACACACTGGATGCGGATAAGTTCAAACGCATCACGCGCGGCGGGGAGATTGACCGCCTCTGGCGCGGGATCGCCGCCGCCGAATCTGCGCATCTTTCGCCCATCAAGCTGAATACCGTTGTCGTGAACGGACTCAACGCTGACGAATTATCCGCTCTCGCGCGGCTGACAATTGAAAACCCCTGGCATGTGCGTTTCATTGAATTGATGCCTGTGGGCAACGCGCAGAATTGGGGCGCAGGTTTTCCTTCGTTGATTGACCGTTACATTTCAGTGCAGGAAATGCAAACGCGCCTTTCGCACTATGAACTCGAACCTGCCATGACCCCTACAGGTAACGGCCCCGCTCGTACATTCCAAATTCCTGGCGCGTTGGGTACCGTCGGATTTATCTCGCCGCTTGGCGAACATTTTTGTCAAAACTGCAACCGCCTGCGCCTCACCGCAGATGGTTTTCTTCGACCCTGCCTTTTATTGGACGGTGAAGTCAATGTTCGCGGCGCATTACGCGCGAACGAGCCGCTGCTCCCATTGATCCAAAATGCCGTAGACGCCAAACCAAAAGGACACGAGTTACTCTCGCAGCACTATCCTGAATCCCGCCGCATGGCACAGATTGGAGGATAGTAAAAAGGGAATTCATGAATCAAAAGCAACTTGCAAAAGCCCGCATCGATGAAGACGGGCGAATGATATTCCCTCCTGAAATTGCTTCACGCTTTGGGATCAAACCGGGGACTGAAATCCATTTGGACGAAGGCAGTAATGAGATCAGGTTATTGAGGCCAACGACACACCTGGCTAAAATTTACGTTGAACCGACCAATCTATGCAATCTGGATTGTGTCACCTGCATGAGAAATGTATGGGGTGAATCGGCAGGGACGATGAGCGATGAGACCTTCGAGCGTATTTTTGAAGGGTTGCAATCGATGTTTCCATTGCCCACTGTTTTCTTCGGCGGTTACGGCGAGCCGCTCATTCACCCAAAGATAGTCACCTGGGTACAGCGGATTAAAGCTCTTGGCGCACGAGTTGAATTAATCACGAATGGCATTTTGCTCACTGAAGAGCGTTCGCTTCAGTTCATCCGCGCCGGGCTGGATGTGCTCTGGGTTTCGTTGGATGGTTCCTCCCCGGAAAGTTATGCGGATGTGCGGCTGGGTTCGTCGCTTCCAAAAGTGATTGACAACCTGAAGACCCTGAGCACGATCCGCTATAAGGCCACCGATATTGACAATTCCAAGCCGAACCTTGGTATCGCATTTGTTGCGATGAAAAGCAATATCGCCGATCTGCCAGAAGTTTTGCGAATGGGCATTAGCCTGGGAGCCAAACAATTTTCGATTAGCAATGTATTGGCTCACACACCTGAGTTGCATGAACAGGTTCTTTACAAGCGCACGATTTTTAATAACGCCGCGCGCCTGAACACATCCTTCCCACATATAAACCTGGCGCGCATGGATTGGAACGATCTTACAAAAGATGTACTTGCAGAGATTTACGGACGGAAATATCAGTTGGAAGTGGCAGGCTATGAAGTTAACCGAGCCGTGGACAGTTGTCCGTTCATCGAGCAGGGCAGCACCGCCATCCGCTGGGACGGAAGCGTCTGTCCGTGCCTGCCGCTTTTACACACCAATCAAAATTATTTCGAGAAGCGCTTACGGCATTCCAAGGCTTACGCAGTTGGAAACGTCCTTGAGCGAAATCTGCTGGATATTTGGAACGACAAAGAGTATTCAAATTTACGTGAGCGCGTGCAGCGTTTTGACTTTTCTCCCTGCACTTTTTGTAACGGGTGCGGACTTTCTGACAATAACCAGGAAGATTGCCTTGGCAATACAGAACTCGCCTGCGGTGGCTGTCTATGGGCACAGGGCGTCATCCGCTGTCCATAATATGTTTGATAAAAGGTAATCATTGACGATGAAAAATATTACAGTCTTCTTTTTTGCCACCCTGCGCGAGCGGGCGGGTATGAAGTTCACCCATTTGGAAATTCCTGCGGATGCGACCGTGGCTAATCTTAAAACCATTTTGGGGCAGAAATTTCTCTCCCTGAATGGTTTAGTGGAGAGTTCACTGGTGGCGATCAACCAGGAATATGCCTTTGATGAATCCCAGATTCCTGTGGGGGCGGAAATCGCGCTGTTTCCCCCAGTCTCTGGAGGTTGAGTTGAGCGATTTTCCAACCATTGCTTTGATTACCGAAGAAGAGATCGACTTGAACGATCTGGTCGCTCATGTCACTCTTCCTTCCACGGGTGCCGCGGCTATCTTTGCTGGCATGGTGCGTGGAATCACCAGCCGCGATAATCCGCACGAAACGGTTTATCTGGAATACGAGGCCTATAAACCGATGGCCGAAGAAAAAATGAAACAAGTCGCTGATGAGATTCGGGCACGCTGGAACACTGTGGAAGGGATTGCCATTGTTCAACGAATAGGCCGTCTTTATCCCCGCACACCAACGGTTCTAATCGCCTGCACATCTCCTCATCGTGATACAGGAGTCTTTGACGCTGCACGTTATGGCATTGACCGCCTCAAGGAAATCGTCCCTGTTTGGAAAAAGGAATTCGGTCCAAACAGTGAGCAATGGGTGGAGGGAGATCATCTCCCCGAAGTTTTGAAATAACCGTGCCATAGCTATTATCCGAACCTTTGGATAATAGGGACAAATGTGTCGCTATTATTGTGACAAATTTCACATATCAATCTGAAAAGAGACAAATATACTCATATCCAATGGAGCTAACTTAATATGATTGAAATCCTATACTATCTTCTTCTTAGTCTCGGCGCAGCATTTTGCGCTTACCGCGCGATGATATCCAGGCACCTGTTGCCTTCCGCGTTGTATCTGGCTTGTGTCAGCGCGTTGTCAACCGTGATCCTCTACATGCTCGGAGCGTACGAAGTGGCGGTGATCGAATTGAGCGTCGGCGCGGGGCTTGTCACCGTTTTGTTGGTGTATGCGCTCAGTGTGGTCGGCGACGATTCGTTTGACCCCGCTTCGATCATCCCCAAGCCTCTGGCGTTTTTGCTGGTGGCTGCCATCGCAGTCATGGTTGGATGGATGGCATATCCGCTGGCGAGTCAACCAGCAGTAAATGGGGAAGTATTACTTGCGGATGTTTTATGGAAACACCGCGCATTGGATGTCTGGGTACAAGTGGCGTTGATCTTCTCGGGCGTTCTGGGCGTGCTTGGCTTGCTTTCAGAAAAAGTTCAAAGGGAGGAAATGCCAAAGCACGAGAATCAAACCGCCGTTGAGAATGAAGCGATTTCCATCCAGATGGAACAGGAGATTCCCGTATGACTCTTAATTCTTTGAACGTCGTTCTGTTTGGCGTGATCTTATTGCTGGCTGTCGGTTTTTACGGCCTGCTCATTACACGTAACCTGATCAAGATCGTGCTTGTGTTGCAGGTGCTTGTGAAAGCGGTTGTGATCGCGCTGGTGCTGGCGGGCAAACAAAGCGGGAACCTTGGCCTTGGTCAAAGCATCGCTGCGACCGTCATCGTGGCCGATACGGTTGTAGCTGTTGTTGCGCTCGCGCTGGCTGTTCAAGTCCGCAGGCATACAGGCACGCTTGACCTGTCAAAAATTTCAACACTGCGAGGCTAACATGGCAGGAATATTAATTGGACTTGTGATCGGACTCCCCTGGTTGGGAGCCTTGGTACTCTGGCAGACGCGGGACGAAAATCCCCGCCTCCAACACACGCTGGCAGTTGCTTTTTCCATCGCGGCAGGAGTCGCGTCCCTGGCCTTGATCCCGTTTGCCTCCGCTGAGACAGCCATCAGCATTCCGATGGGACACTACTTCGGCGAATTGACTTTCACCGCAGACGGTCTGGCCGTTGCATTGACAGCGATTGCCTGTGTGATCGGTTCGCTGGCTGTCATCTTCTCGGTGGATTACATGCAAGGCGAAGAACAGTTGAGTCGTTATTACGCCTTCGTGTTGCTTTTCATCGGCGCAATGGCGGGACTGGTGTTGAGCGGCAATCTGCTTTTCATGTTCTTCTTCTGGGAAATTACCGCGCTGTGTTCCTACGCTTTGATCTCTTTCTACAACGATGATCCGAAGGCAGTGGCGGGCGGTATCAAAGCCTTGATTATTACTCAAGTGGGCGGTGTAGGATTGCTGGCAGGCGCGCTCACAACATATGCTGTGCTTGGCAGTTATCAAGTTTCTGATTTGCTTGCGAAAGCAGAGACAATGCCCGCAGGTTTGCTCACACTGATTGCTTTTGGATTTTTAATTGCGGCGGCGGCTAAATCGGCGCAGTTCCCATTTCACACCTGGTTGCCCGATGCAATGGAAGCGCCTACACCGATCAGCGCCCTCATCCACGCGGCGACAATGGTCAATGCAGGCGTGTACCTGCTGGCACGTTTTTATCCAGCCTTTCAACATGTCGCTGGTTGGACGTTGGCGGTGACAATCGTTGGCTTAGTCTCAGCGCTGATCACTGCCTTCATGGCGTTGACTGCCACAGACTTAAAACGTGCGCTGGCTTATTCAACCGTCAGCCAACTTGGATACATGGTGTACGCGATTGGGGTTGGGGGAGTGTTCGCCAGTCAGTTCCATTTGTTGAGCCATGCAGTGTTCAAGGCGCTTTTGTTTCTTTCGGCAGGCGCGGTCATCCATTCTGCGGGGACGCGGGACATGCGTCGCATGGGTGCGCTGGGGAAGCAAATGCCGTTCGTGCGCAATGTTTTCATTCTCGGTGCGCTGGCTCTGGCAGGCTTACCGATTTTGAACGGTTTCTGGAGCAAGGAATTAATTCTCGAAGCGGGCTTGAGCGAAGGTCCATTGTGGGCTTACGTGGGCATGTTGCTCGGCGCGGGGATGACTGCCTTCTACACGTTACGAATGACATGGATAGTCTTCTTTGGCGAGGCGCGTGAATCTCTCCACGTTCATGATGCGGGGAAGGCGATGAAGGTCTCGCTCGGATTGCTCGCTTTGGGCACGTTGACCACCTGGTTGTTGGCAGGTCCGTTCGGTGAAATGTTAGATGAGACTCTGCCGTTTCACTCCATTCACAATTTGAATCTTTCAGAGTTGGCGAATGAAATTTTCACAGCGCCCGCAACCTACGTCGCGTTGGCGATGGTCGCGCTCGGGTTGGCTATCTTCTGGTTGTTCAGGAAGCAGGCTACAGCTAAGTCAGAAGCGTGGATGGACATCCTCAGCCGTGAGAGTTTCGGCTTCGATTGGCTGAATGGTCAAGTCGCTGAACGGACAGTCCAATTTGCATCTGTTTTACAAAAAACGCAGACGGGGGTGTTGAGCTGGAATGTGGTGGGCATTCTCGGTGCGTTGCTGGCGGTTTTGATTTTCCTGGTCTGGAGTGCATGATATGAACCCGACATTATTTCCGTGGATGATCGCAGTGCCGTTGGGCGTTTCGCCGTTGGTGTATTTGGCGGGACGGCTTGGTTCGCACAAAATGGAATTGAATGGACGCTCGATTTTTGTGCGCGGGCTGGCTTTGTTGGCGCTGTTGGTGACGTGGGCGCTGTTCGTGTTGAGTTGGATGGAGTTCACAGCGCGTAATGAAAAATTGCTATTCAATCTCGAATCCATTTGGCTAAATGCGGATGGGTTGAGTTTTTTGCTGGCGGCCATGGTGTTGGGATTAGGAACGTTTGTGGTCTTGTTCTCAGGACCCTACATCGCTGGCGAAGTGGGGGAGGAAAAATATTACGCCATGCTTTTAGCCATTGTGGGTATCATGATCGGGCTGGGATGCGCCAACGACCTGTTCAACTTGTGGATGTGGTTCGAGGCGATGGCGGTTTCATCGTATTTGCTGGTGGCGTTTTATCGCGAACGTTCTGCTTCGCTTGAGGCGGGGATGAAGTATCTCGTGCAGAGCGCGACGGGGTCGGTGCTGGTCTTGTTGGGAATTGCGCTGGTGCTTGGCAACGCTGGCACGCTCGATATGGACAAAATCCGAGCGATGGTATCCAGTGAATCAGCGGCTCCATTTGGGTTGTTACTGGCAGGCGCGCTCTTTGTGATTGGCTTTGGCGTCAAGGTTGCGTTCGTACCTTTGCACACGTGGTTGCCCGATGCGCATTCACAGGCTCCGAGCGGTATCAGCGCCATGCTTTCAGGTGTGGTCATCGAAGCTGGATTGGTGGCAATGTTGCGCGCGCTTTCCACGCTTGGTGGATTTTCCATTTCATGGGGCACTCTTCTGCTTGCGTTCGGCGCGTTGAACATGTTCTTTGGAAACTTGATGGCTTTGCGGCAAACACAAGTCAAGCGCATGTTAGCGTATTCCAGCTTGAGTCATATTGGTTACATTTTGATTGGTTTGGGAATTGCCCTGTTCAATGGAAATCCTGCGGGGGCACAAGGCGCGGCTTTTCATCTTTTCAATCACATGGTCATGAAGGGACTGGCCTTTCTCGCGGCTGGCGCGTTCTTGTTTGCGCTGTTGGATAAAAGTGGAATCCATCGTCCGCTTGAAGTGAAGGATTTGGCAGGCGGCGCGCGGAAATATCCGCTGGCGGCTTTGGCGCTTAGTATTGCGCTACTGGCGTTGGGCGGCTTGCCTCCGCTGGCGGGCTTTATGTCCAAGTGGCAGATATTCGTGGCTGGCTTTCAGGGTTCCAATGCCTGGTTGATGGGATTGGTGATTTTTGCGGCGTTGAACAGCGTCCTTTCGCTGGCTTATTATGCGCCCCTCGTCAACATGCTTTATCGCCGCAACATGGGAGAGGTTGTGGAACGCGGCGCTCCCATTCCGCTGGCAATGAACATTCCGCTGGTAGTCTTTGCCCTGGCGATAGTTGTCATTGGCTTGTGGCCTTCGCTGATGAACTGGTTGACAGAACCAGCCGCGCAGGCGTTCTTGGTGATGTTTGGAAAATAAAGGCTCTTTTACCACAAAGGACACAACGGTCACGAAGGTTTAAGACCTTAAGGCGAAATGCCTTTTCCCCCTTTGTGTACTTAGTGTCCTTCGTGTTTGAGGCTTTTCTTCAAAAGGAGAAATTAAATGACAAATTCGCTTTTATCTCCGCTCTTTGCCTTCGTCATTTATGGCGTGTTGGTTGGTATTCTTTCACTGGCCAGCAAAGCGATTTCGATGCGCGGCAAGACGAGCCATGAAAAGACCAGTAGTTATGCCAGCGGCGAAGAACATGATGCTGAACCGGCTGCGCCGGGCTACCGTCCGTTTTTTGTGGCGGCCCTGTTCTTTGCGGTCTTGCACCTCGGCGTATTGATGTTGGGCACAAGCGGACTGGCGCCGGTGAGTCTCGTCTATCTCGGTGGATTGATGCTTGCCCTGTTGGCGCTCATTCTTGGTTAGGAGTCTGGTTATGAACTTTCCTCAAAATTACGTCAGTCAACTGATGGAAAAAATCACCACCTGGGCGCGAATCAATTCGCCCTGGGCGATTCACTTCAACAGCGGTTCGTGCAATGGATGTGACATTGAAATCCTGGCAACGCTTACTCCGCGTTACGACATCGAACGCTTCGGAATTAAATTGCGCGGCAGTCCGCGTCACGCGGATGTGCTGATCTGCACCGGCCCGGTCACACGTCAGGCCCGCGAGAGACTTCTCCGTACCTATGAGCAAATGCCGGAACCAAAATTTGTTGTGGTTGTCGGCTCGTGTGGAATTTCAGGCGGGGTGTTTCAGGGCTGCTATAACGTCGTTGGTCACATTAACGAAGTCCTGCCTGTGGATGCATTCATTCCCGGATGCCCACCGCGCCCGGAAGCGATCATTGATGGCATCGTGAAATTACTTGCACATATTCAACGTGGCACACGCCCGGCCCTGGTCATAAAGCCCGGCGTTCAGGAGGCTGCATGACCACCGAAACTTTACTTCAGCGTGCCGGGGAGCTCCTCGCTCCGTTTGCCAAAGGCGCGAACAATCCCGAAACCAATCGCCTGGATGTGCAAATTGCCGCCAGCGACCTTCCAACTGCGGCGTCCGCGTTGATGAATGCTTCGTGGGGTTATCTAGCCGCCATTACCGGCATGGACCTTGGCACGGAAGCCAACGAACTTGAGGCGCTCTATCATTTCTGCGAGGGCGCGGCGGTAACAACTCTGCGCATCCATTTGCCGCGTGAGGGCTGCCCTGAAATCCCATCCATTAGTGACCAGATCCCGGCCGCATCTTTCTTCGAACGCGAACTCGGTGAAATGCTCGGCGTGACAGTGGTCGGGACGCCCGATCCGACCCGTCTCTTTTTGCCGGATGACTGGCCCGTTGGCATTTATCCAATGCGGCAGGATTTCAAACAGGAGCAGGCTGCTGCTGTCGAGCCGGATAAGACTCCTGAACGGGGTTGGGCCGGGAATAAATTCATCGTCCCAATCGGACCGCAGCATCCCGCGCTGAAGGAACCCGGCCACTTTGAATTTTCCGTTGACGGAGAGATCATCACCGGCGCGCGTATGCGGCTGGGTTATGTCCATCGCGGCATTGAAAAGGCCACCGAAGCACGAAACTGGATTCAGAACTTATACCTGCTCGAACGCATCTGTGGTATTTGCTCGCACACTCACACCAGCGCCTATAGTCAGGGAGTTGAAAAACTGGCTCAGGTGGAAGTTCCAGAACGCGCGCTGGCGATCCGCGAACTGGTGGCCGGACTCGAACGCATTCACAGCCATTTACTTTGGCTGGGAGTCGCCGCCCACGAAGCCGGGTTCGACACACTCTTCATGTATTCCTGGCGTGACCGCGAAACTGTTATGAATTTGCTGGAGGAATTAACCGGCAACCGCGTCAATTACTCCATCTGCGTGCTGGGTGGCGTCAAACATGATATTGGCGCGCAACATTCCGTCTCGATCCACAAGGCGCTTGATTATCTCGAAGAAAGAATTCGATATTACCTCGACGTTGCCACCACGGATTCCGGGTTTTTACAGCGCACACGCGGCATTGGTATGATGTCTCTGGAGGAAGCCAAACGCTTTGGCACCCTTGGCCCAGTTGCACGCGCATCCGGTGTCAAACGCGATGTGCGTCTGGATGCGCCCTACGGAGCTTATAAACGTTATCCCGTCAGCATCATCACGGATGATCGCGGCGATATGGAAGCGCGCTTCGTTGTCCGCATGAAAGAATTGCTCGTCACCTGTTTCACCATTCGCACAATTGTGGATAACATGCCGGGCGGGGGAATTGTCACTCGCTTCCCACGCAAAATCCCAGCAGGTGAGACTGTCAGCCGCGTGGAAGCGCCGCGCGGCGAAGCCTTCTACTACATCAAAAGCGGCGGCGGCGAAAGTCCGACACGCCTCAAGATCCGCACGCCAAGCATATGTAACTGGACCTCGGTATTGAATAAAGCGGTCGGGCATCAACTGGCCGACGTGCCCATGCTCATTGCCGGCATGGACCCATGCTTCTCGTGCAATGACCGCATGGTCACCGTTCGCAGGAAAAGCGACTCGAATACCATGACCTGGTCCGAGTTGCGCGAGTATGGAATTAAAAAATACGGGCCAAGAAAATAAGGATTGCTACCGAGATGACACCCCTTGCTGCTCTTCTATCAATCATGTTTTTCCCCGCGGGCATCACCCTCATCCTGAGCGGGATGCTCTACGAATGGGCCGACCGAAAACTGGTGGCGCGTTTCCAGAACCGCATCGGCCCGCGCTGGTTCCAGCCTCTGGCGGATACCATCAAATTGCTCACAAAAGAGGAGATCAAACCGCAGGGCTTGAAAAGCCTTCTCTTCTATGGTCTGCCCATCGTGGCGCTTACCGGCGCACTGACCGCCGCGCTTTACGCGCCCATCCTTGGTTTTTCTCCCATATACTCCTTCCCCGGCGACCTCATCGTTACTCTCTACATGCTTTCCCTGATGACGATGTGCATTGGGCTTGCAGGCTGGAATGGTTCCAGCCGCTTTTCTTTGATCGGCGCGACCCGTTCATTCACTCAACTTTTTGCTTACGAAGCGCCCTTTCTGCTGGCATTGCTTGGTCCGGCCATGGCCGCCAATTCCTGGGTAATCAAGGATGTCAGCGCATATGCTGAAGGTCATTATTGGATGATCCTTACCCAGCCGGTTGGTTTCGTCATCGCCCTGATCGGATTAATGGGCAAATTGGAACTGCCTCCTTTCGATGCCCCCGAAGCTGAAACCGAGATTGTCGCCGGCGCATTGACTGAATATTCCGGACGAGGCCTCGCACTATTCCATATTGGTAAGTCGGTTGAGTTGGTGGTTGCCGTAAGCCTTGTCACCGCTTTCTATCTGGGTGGCATTGGGAATCCGCTTCTCTTTTTGATCAAAACATTGGTAATCGTACTTTTGATGGCCTTGCTCCAGGCCATGCTCACCCGCCTGCGCATCGACCAGACCGTTGGCCTGTGGTGGCGTTATGGAGCTTTGCTTGCACTTCTGCAAATCCTAATTCTGATCCTTCTGAAAGGATGGTTGGCATGAAAATTGGTTCCATATTTAATGATGTTATTAAATCGTTCTTCTCGGCTCCGGTTACGGAAAAATATCCCTTTGAAAAACCCGAAACCGCCGTTCGCTTCCGCGGCAAACTCTCATTCGATCCATCCAAATGCACAGGCTGCAATTTATGCTCGAAAGACTGCCCCGCGAACGCGATTGAGATCGTCATCATCGACCGCGCCGCCAAACGATTCGTCGCGCGCTACAACATGGATCGCTGCGTTTACTGCGCCCAATGTATTCAATCGTGCAAGTTCAAATGCCTCGACATGCCAAACGATGATTGGGAACTGGCCGCTCTCAACAAAGACTCATTCGCGGTCAATTATGGAAAGGATGAAGACATTGCCTCCTTCATGGAAAGATTCGCTGTCTCTAAAGCTGAACCAGTTCAAGAGGGATAACCGCTTCATTCTCCCCCGAACCTGCCTCGTGGGAATTGGCAGTGATCTACGCGGAGACGACTCCGCCGGGCTGCTGGTGGCGCGCTCATTGCTGAATGATAAACGCTTCGAGCGCGCGCCCCACCTTCTCATTGTGGAAGGTGGTCCCGCTCCTGAGAATCACACGGGCAAGATACGCGCCTTCCAACCTGAACTTGCCCTGTTCATTGATGCCGCCCACATGGATGAGCCGCCCGGCACGATCCAATGGATTCCGCTCGATGCCATTGACGGCATGAGCGCATCCTCCCATTCCCTGCCACTTTCCATGCTGGCATACTACCTCAACTTGGAAATCGGATGCCAGGTTGCAGTGCTGGGTATTCAACCGCAACAAAATGAGATCAGCGCCGAACTCAGTTTTCCTGTCCGCGTGGCTGTGGATGAAATCCTGGCGGGAATCTGCGAAATGCTTTTCTCGCAGCTCAAATCAAAACCTGTTCAAACGAAAGCCTGCAACTGACAAAATTCAGTAAATCACAGATTGAGTGGAATGCAGACTTTATCTGCAATTTTACACAGGCAAAGCGGACTGAAGTCCGAGCTCCGTAGCAGATTCATGATTTTCTGAACTTGCTTTATCTCCCCGACGCATATATTGGCGTTACTGATGCTGTTGGACTCTGGCAAAGCAGTTTTATCGAACCCTGACTTCTGTCAGGGTTCGATAATTTTTATTTTTTTTCTTCTTTGGGCTGTTGAGGCTGATTCTCTTCGTGCAGCATTTCATATACCTGCAAGCATCCACGGCAGCAGAAATTCAAGGTCTTGCCGTCGAATTCTTTTGTGATCACATACTTTGCATTCCCCAGTGCGCCGCAATGGTCGCATTTGATCGTGTCTACCATAACATCACCTGTCCGTATGAAAATGAGGGAATGACGTTCGCAACCGCCAGTCCGCGCAATACAGTTTGAACTGCAAATAGCATTAACAAGATCGCTGCAAAGGATTGCAGCCGTCCGCGTAGTTTTGGGCTGAGCAGGTTCGCGGCCAGACCGAACCCGAGCAGGGTCGGCACAGTTCCCAACCCGAACGCCAGCATGGTTAACGCACCACCCAATAGGGATTGGGCGCGCGCCGCCAACACCAGCATGGCAAACACCAATCCGCAGGGAAGGAATCCCCATAAAATGCCGAGAGTCAACGTCGCGAAAAAGCTGCGCTTGCCGAAGAGGCCGCGCATGCGCGTCATGGGGGTATTGCCTTTCGTCAGCGAAACCAATGTCGCTTCTATGGGGGGCAAGATTCCCATTAAGCTGAGTGAAACCAATAGCATGATGATTCCCACAAGAACGGAAAAAATTCCCTGCCAGCCCATCATCCCGCTGGCTTGATCGAGGAGCGATCCCGCCAGCCCGATCAATGCGCCAAAGAATGTATAGGTTGTAATGCGCCCAAGATGCAGCGGCAGGAAACTTGCGATGCGCGCCAGCAAACCCGGTTGCGGCTCGCCCGGCGGAGTTTGCGCCGCCTGACGGGCTGAATAGATCGCAACGATTCCGCCGCACATTCCGAGGCAGTGACCGAAGCTGCTGATAACCCCAGTGACGAACGCGAGTGCCAGATTACTGAGCAGCATGTCTGTTACAGTCCCAGGTCAAAAAACACGGATTGGTTCTCGCTTCCGCGTGTGATGATTACTTCGATGCGCCACCAGCCGCGCATGGTGTAATAGGCCTCCACATGATATTGGCCGTTTGACACGAACTCCATGACCGGCTGGTTCGGCGGCATTCTCATCGAAGGCATGGTCATATCAAGGCTGATGGAGGCATCGTCAATTGCCTGACCGTTGAGATCGGTCAATGTGACATCAAATTCGCCCTGACCCACAGAGGGTGGATATGGATTCAAGGCAAGTTTAACGATCATATCCCCTGATTTTTGAGCGGCGGCGCCCTTTGGCAAGTCACCCGTGACCGAGATCACATCCGCTGAGGGGGGAATCTGTGTGCCATCCGCTGAGACTGCCACCAGTTCAAGTTGCGATCCTGCTCCGCCCATCATCATATGGGAACGCCTCATGCTCATTACAAACACCGCCAATACGGCAAGCACAACCAAAATCACAACTGCAATCAACCCTGCAATCAACCCTGTTTTCTTCGCCATACGATAATCTCCTGTTTTTGTGAATAAGGCCAAAGCTTATCATGCGCTTATTGAACTTTTTGTAAAGATGGAATAAAGATGTGGTAAAGATTTAGGAAAGTAATGATGTATACCCTGTATCTTATGATCTGCACAATGGATATAACTTCTGAAATAATGTGCTGCAGTTCTCTTACTTGCTCACTAAGCCCCTATTCTGAAGGCCGACTTTATGCAGGAGAAAAATATTTTGATTCTTATTGCTGAATGGCCTCTGAAACCCGTTTGAGCCGCTGGTGGGCATCCCTGGCCACTGTCTCCAGCACCGGGTCTTGAATGAAGCTAATCATCGCCATTGGGTCAATGATGTTAATCACGGTCGCATCGCCTTCCTCATACACGATGATATTGCATGGTAAAAGCAGACCAACATCCAGACGGGCGGTGAGTGACTTGTGTGCCAGAGGAGGATTGCAGGCGCCTAAAATCGAATATTTACGGAAATCCACATCCAGTTTCTTTTTCATGGTTTCCCTGACATCGATGTTCGTCAGTATGCCGAAACCTTCAGCTTTGAGTGCCTCGGTCACTTTTTCAAGAGCAATTTCATATGGCGTGTTGAGTATTGACTGGAATCCTAATTCAGACATAAGGTTCTCCTTGGATGTTTATGTTAACGAATATGCTCGGGCAAATTACACTGCCTCAGCAAGCGCTTCTTCGAGGATTTCAAAATCAGTGGTGATCTGGGCCGTACCGCGAATGGTGGCGGCAACCGAGCAATATTTTTCCTCTGAAAGTTGAATGGCCTGCGCCACAGCTTTTTCTGTCAGGTTCTTGCCGCCAATCTTGTAATGCATGTGGACTTTGCGAAATGTCCAGGGTGGATCCTGGTCCTGCTCGCCGCTCGAACTGATCTCAAGGTGGGTGAGTGTCATCCGTTTCTTTTCCAGAATTTCAACAACATCCACCGCCGAACAGGATGCTACTGCGATGAGCAATAAATCTGACGGCTTGATTCCTATTCCTTCGCCTGGTGTGGAGAGAACCACCGAATGATTTGTCGAATCCACCCCAATAAATTGCCTGCCTTCGATCCATTTTACCGTTGCTGTGCCCATGAGACTCCTGTATGTTATTAATTTGGATAAGTATCTTTTTTTCCTCTCTACCATACACACATATCCTAAAGGTTTGTCTGGCGTTCGCGCAAACCTGAATAACAAAAAAAGACCTTTAGGGTTTCTTGTAAAGTGTATGATGAATAACTTTTTTAAAACGACGCACGGTCGTTAATGATTAGCCGCCTCAGGTGTATCCTCCCGAGGAGCCGCAGCTACTGCCGCTTGAACTGCTCGATCCAGAGGATGAGACTTTAAAGGAAGCGACAATGGAAAGCTTTTTCTGTGTATTCCTGCTCTCGCATTTTGGGCATAGTTGGGGTTGGCCAACTTCGGAAAAACGAACCATTATTTCAAACACTTCTCCGCACTCGTTACATTGATAATCATATAAAGGCATAAGTTGTTTTCCTTGTCAGCCTCAGGCTTGACCATTCAGTTTCTTGAATTGATTCGTCAACGCCCGCCAGATGGGGCAGCGGTCATAAATGGCGCTGAACATGAGAACGCCGCCGAGGACGAGCAATATCCAGTTGGCGTGAGTCGCCCAACCAATCGCGGCGACAGCGAGACCTGCCCCCATGCGGATGAAGCGATCCATGTTTGAAAGGCCTGCCGGAGTTGGCTCATCCCCGTTGGCCAGCTTTTCGAAAAGCGATTTTAGTGCGGCGGCGGGTTTGGCCCCGACCTGGCGGAGTGTCTCTTTTCCATTGCGGTAGATAATCAGGGTCGGGATGCCGTAGACTTTTAGTTCGCGCAGTAGATCCTGATTATCGTCGGCATTGATTTGCCACAGGTCCACGCGCCCGGCATATTCGTGCGCCAGTTTTTCAAGGATGGGTTTAACCATTTTGCATGGCCCGCACCAGGGCGCCCATAAATCAACCACTACCGGGTTGGGGTTTTGTTTGAGTTTTTCGAAAAATGTTTGAGAGTCCATAATGTAAACAGAGGGAGCGGCGATCACCGTTCCCTCGCTCCTCGTTGTGATGGTTTATTTCGTGAGCGTGCTGAATTTGAATATGGCGTAAAGCGGGCAGAAGCCAAGAGCGCCTGTGAGCAGCATGACCACGCCCAGCACATCCGCGACACCTGCCAAAGCGCCGCTGAGCGCGCCGCCAAAACCCAGATAAAGTAACACAACACCGGCAAGAACACGGATGATGCGGTCAACGTTCGATTCGTTCAGTTTCATTTGAGCCTCCTAAGGCATTTGAAAATAAGAATATGGCTCCTGTTTTGATGCAGACGTCCCAAAAAAGTTACACTTACGGGTCTGTAAATAAGTCACCTTACGCAGTCCGCCTGTAGCGCGACACATTGTCCCCGTATGGGGGTTTATGTCGCCCATTTTGCGAGACTGCGAAGCGTCTCGCGTTACCGCGTAAGGTGAGTTAATTATCAAAAAACTCTCTGCAGATTTCTGCAGAGAGTTTTTTGATTTGTTAGGGTTTTCCGCCCTGACCACCGGGGTCGGAAGCGGAGCCATCTCCAGCCCCGTTTCCGTTACCATCCCCGCCGCCACTGTCATTGTTGTTTTCGTTCATATTTCCATTCCCGCTGCCATTATCGTTGTTATTCTGATTGTTTCCATTATCCTGCGGCATGGGGGTACCAGCAGACGGATTGCCATTCCCATTTTGTTGACCAGTGCCATCCAGCGCAGGGGTGCAGGAGGTTTGCGGTGTAACGGCGCTGCCAGTTGCAAGCGGAGTCTGCGTGGTGCGGACTTGGTTTTGATTCTGGTTGCGGAATTGGTTCGGATTGGCAAGGCTGTCTTCGACCTGCCCCAATTGAGTGTGTAGCATATCGCGTGTTCGTTGCAGGATCGGTTCACATTCGGTGCAAGTTCCATCTTGAAGTTGGAGCATCAATTGATCCTGTGTTTGCAGGTGTGTGCGGATTCGTTCAAGCGTGGCGAGCATTGTGGCATCATCGAGTGTGGCTGTCAATTGCAGTGCCTGTTGAATTCGATCCTGTGCGCGGATGGCTAAATCAGCGGGAGGAGTGACGCCTGCCAGAGTCAACGCGGCCATTTCTTCCGTGCGGGTCTGGGCCTGCTCCATCAACATTTCAATTTTCAGAGTGGGATCAGATTCGAACCAGACTTTTGCATCTTCGCTCACCAGTTTGATCTGATAGAGCGGTTGAGTGGGAAGATCATCTTGCGCGGCAGAGACAGTGGCGCTTCCACCAAACAGCAACCCGAGTACAACGAGTGAGGACATGATTATGTTCATAGCAAATTTCTCCTTTTGTTGAAAGATTGTCCATATGCTATGACGCTGCTCTTCGCTTGCAGATACGGCCTGAGTTAAGAATCTGCTCCTTGCGCGGGCAGCAGCTTTCGGGTCCCGAACAGAAGCGGGTTTTAATTCATCCAGCAAAGCCGCAAGACGCGGGTCGATCTTGTCATCTTGATTCATGTTCATGCCTCTTCGTCCAAAAGAATTTTTTGCAAGTGCGCCAGCCCACGATGTTGAAGGGATTTGACCGCGCCAACAGGTTTGTTCAATACGCGCGCGATCTCATCGTTCTCCCAGCCTTCGAGAAATTTCAGGGCAATCACCTGCTGCTGTTCGCTGGTTAATTCAGCCAGGGCAAAACGCACGCGTTGTTGACGGATATTCAAGCTGGCGTTTTCTTCGGTGTTCTCGCAATCGGGCGTATCGTCATTGAGAATGCCTTCAGGCTTTTGATGACGATAATGATCGACAACGAAGTTATGCGCGGTGCGAAAGAGATACGCTTGCAGATAGTCGCGCGGACCCCTGCCGCCGCGCACCGCTTGCAGGAAACGGCTGAATGTTTCGGCTACGCAATCTTCAGCAGCGCAGGCGTCGCCGAGCAATCGAACGGCGTAGCGATACAAGCGCGGGCTGTACAGATCATAAATTTCTGCCAGCGCGCGGGGTTCGAGTTTTTGAGCCTGCACTAATAGATCGAGTTCTGAAATCACGGTGTCTCATTTCTTATGACGTTGAGCATGAACAAAAGATACGGGTGGATGCAAAACAGGAGCGCGGGATTCCACGCTCCTGTTTTGCGCCTCGTTCTTAACCTATGGCCTGTTTCCGCCTCCGTTACCATGTCCGCCGCCTTGACCATTTCCATTGCCGCCTGACCAAAGTGGTTGACCTGTTTCACTGCGGAAGGTGTAGATTGCACTAGTCGAGTCAACTGTGACGGTGATGGCGCTGTACAGTCCCTGATCGCCTTGGAAACCGTAGATGGCTAGGCCTTCACCAATTGTGGGGGCAAATCCGATGGATTGGATGTAGCGTGAGTTGCCGAGGTCAACATAGAGGATCGTGCCATCATCGAGTGTGACGCTCATTCCAGTGAGGTCAACGCTGTTGACGATACCATGTACCGTCGTTGCGCCGCTGATATCTGCCTGGGGAATTCCTGTGCCAGTTCCCTGACCACCACTCCCTTGTCCATTGGAACCTTGCGCGCCGTTGCTTTGTCCGTTCGAATCTTGTGAAGCAGCGCCAGCCGTGTTTCCATTGTTGCCATTTCCCGGCAGAGCCGTGTCAGATGTGATGGTTGTATTGTTGTTTGGGGATGCAAATGCGCTGTATGCGCTTGCGCCGATGGCGATCACGATGACCGCTGAAAGGACGCCGATCAAAATATTTTTTAGATTTTTGAACATTTTTTCTCCTTGTAGGTCACGCTTCCAGCGTGACTTCTTGTTTTGATGGATGCTCGTTGTAATTTCAACGATGGCAGCATGATAGTTTTTCTTTGTAAAGGGAATGTAAATATTGCTTCAAGAGTCTGCGAAGGTTCACGGAACAGTACCGCGACATTTATGTCGCATGATTGGCGGAGCGACATAAATGTCGCGGTACAGCTTTTTTCTTCTTTACCAAATCTTCACACCATCTTTTTCTTCCCGCCAACTTGCGCTGATAAAAATCAAGCATTCTTTATTTGTAAGGAGCAACAATGACTGAACAAACTCCACAACCAGACCCTGAACCTTCGGTGCTCGACCGAATGCGCGAGCGACTCGTCCCTGATGGGATGCCCAGCGATGACCGTGGTCGTATGCGCATGGTGATGGACAGCTTGATTCTCCACATTCATCCCGCTAAAGTGGAAGTCACTACTTTAAAGTGGACCTACACCTGGGGCCTCGGCGGCCTCGCTGGTTTATTGATGATGATCCTGGGGGTGACGGGAATTATCTTGATCAACAATTACACCCCTTCTGCACCGCAAGCTTACCTTGATATTCTCGAACTCAACTCGAACGTCTGGTTCGGCGAACTGATTCGCAACCTGCATCACTGGAGCGCGAACCTGCTGATCGTGGTGTCGGTGCTTCATCTTATCCGCGTGTTTGTCACGGGCGCATATCGTCCGCCGCGTGAATTGAACTGGCTGATCGGTGTGGCGATGCTGCTGCTTGTGATCGGAGCGAACTTCACGGGCTATCTTTTGCCGTGGGATCAACTGGCATATTGGGCGATCACCGTTGGCACGAGCATCATCAGTTACATTCCGTTGATCGGCAACTGGCTCAGCCGACTTATCCTCGGCGGACCAGAGGTCGGCGCAAACACACTGCTCAATTTCTATTCGATGCACATTTCGTTTATTCCGCTGCTGATCTTCGGGCTGATGTCCTATCACTTTTGGCGCGTCCGAAAAGATGGAGGGCTGACTCTCCCAAAGAAAGCAGAAGCAGACTCACAGGTCAAGCCTGAGCGCGTGACGACGATCCCGCACCTTGTCCGCCGGGAATTTGTCTTCGCCGTCGTGTGGATCGCAATCATCCTTGTCTTTGCCATGCTTGTTCCTGCTCCGTTGGAGGGAATCGCCAACCCGGACATTTCTCCCAACCCTGCCAAGGCGCCGTGGTATTTCATGGGCTTGCAGGAACTTCTGCTGCATTTCCATCCGTTGTTCGGCGCGATCATTTTGCCCGGGCTTGCGATCCTTGCCATCTTCCTGCTGCCGTTCTTTGATATCAACCTTACGAGCGTCGGCGTTTATTTCCGCTCACTGCGCGGACGTTCGCTGACTTTGCTTGGCATTGGCCTCGCATTGATCGCCACGCCGCTTTGGGTTCTGCTCGATGAATATGTGCTGAACTGGAACGCATGGCTTCCCGCGTGGGACATGTTGATCTCGAACGGATTGATTCCATTGGCAATTGTTTTGCTTCCGCTGATCTTCCTCGACGAGTGGATGCACAAAACTTTTCACGCAGATACCGAGGAACGAGTGCTCTTCATCGCGACTTTTCTCTTTACTGCCTTTATCGTTCTCACCATCATCGGCATCTTCTTCCGCGGCCCCGGCATGAGCCTCTACTGGCCGTGGGCAATGCCCATACATTAAATGCAGAATGAGGAATGAAGAATTTATTCTGCACTCTGCATTCTGCATTCTAAATTCCTAGGAGCTTCCCATGACACAAACTACCTCTCCTGATCCAAATCTCTCCCGCCGTGACTTTCTCAAGATCGCCTGGGCATTCCTTGGCGGAGTCGCCTTGCTCGAAACCGCGGGCGTGTTCATTGCCTATCTTCAACCGCGTTTAGCCGAAGGTGAATTTGGTTCCATTATCACCGCTGGCCTTGTTGACGATTTCCCGGCCAACTCGGTTACGCATATCACCAACGGACGCTTTTATATTGTGCGCCTTGGCGATGGCGGATTTATCTCCGTTTATCATCGCTGCACTCATCTTGGTTGCACCGTGCCCTGGGATCAGACCGCGCAGAAATTCATCTGCCCCTGTCATAACTCGCAGTTCGATCAGCAGGGACTCGTGGAGAATCCTCCCGCGCCGCGCCCGCTCGACATGTTCCCGGTCAGCATTGAAAACGGCGAAGTCAAAGTGGACACCGGCACCATCCTCCAACGCCAATCCTATGAAACCGCACAGGTGGTTTATCCGTAACACAGCTCTCGTCATTGCGAGGGCGATGTTTTCTCGCCCGAAGTAATCTCCTTTCCATGATTGAGATTGTTTCGTCGCAAAAAACGCTCCTCGCAATGACGAGATTGGAGTCTTCATGAACAACACACGAACCTACTTAATCGAAGCGCTCATCGGCCTCGGCGCAACGCTTATCATTGTCACAACCCTCGGCCTGTACATGCTCAACGAAGCCAACCGCATCGACGAAGCGCAAGCCGCAGTCCTCAGCGCACAGCTCGACGAATCGATGACGCTCTACGCCGAAAACTGCGCGGTCTGTCACGGACTGAACGGCGAAGGCATCGGTGCGACACCCGCGCTCAACAATCCCTCCCTCGTCACAATGGCCTTCGACGATCTCTACAAAACCATCTCACGCGGCCGCTTCGACACCGCTATGCCCGCCTGGAGCAAGGAGGACGGCGGCCCGCTCAGGGATTATCAAATTGAAGAAATGGTGGCTTTGATTCAATACGGAGACTGGAACGCGACCGGCGAACGCGTGGTCAATCTGGGACTTGCCCCGCTCGTTCCGTTCACCACCGACCCGAATCCTACTCTCTTCGACGAGGTGGCGAATCTACCCGACGGCTTGACTCTGCAAACCGCCATCCAAATATTCGCATCGAGCTGTGTAGCCTGCCACGGCGCAGACGGACTCGGCTCGGGCATTGCCCCGGCTTTGAATGATCCCACTGTCCGCGCAAAGACCGCGGAAGAACTTACACGCACCGTCACCTTTGGCAGCGCCGGAACACTCATGGCGGGCTGGAGTAATACATTGACCGCAGAGGAGATCAACGCGATGGTGATATTGGTTCAACGTTGGGACGAAGTGCCCTCAGGCATCATCCCTGCTCCAGATGTTTCCATCCCAACCACAGTTGAAAGCATAGCTTTGGGCAGTGACCTTTATGCCGCCAACTGCTCACGTTGTCATGGCCCCGAAGGACAGGGCACGCCGCGCGCGCCGTCACTCAATGTCAAAGGTTTGTTGACTACCACCAGCGACCAAGCCTTGCAGCAAATCATTACGTCCGGTGTACCGGGAACCGCCATGCCCACCTGGGGTGACCGTATGACTGATGCCGAAATTCAAGCCATCGTCGGATTCATCCGTCAGTGGGAGGCGACCGCACCCGAGGTAGCGCAGCCCCTCACCACAGGTGGAGGCGGTCCGCCGTGGCTGCGGAATCAAACAACAACAACTCAATCCAATCCCACACCGCAGCCCGCAACGGTAACATCCAATCCAGCCGCTGGACAAACAGCGCAGGGAAACAACTCACATCAAGCGCCGCAAACCGTGACGCAACCCACAACTCTTGACTGGCGCATCCTGGCATTGGCTGGCACAGGCCTGGCAATCGCCTTCACCTTGATCTCGATGGCAATTTCATTGCTGCGAAGAATAAAGAAAAAAGATGACTTGTAGTATGAAGCAAAAAAGGACTCTGGCATTGTCGGAGTCCTTTTTTGTAATGCACTGAAATAACTGACGTTACGCAGTCCAGCCAGTAGCGCGACATTTATGTCGCCCATTTTGCGAGATAAATCTCGCGTTACCGCGTAAGGTGAGTGATTAAAGCTCAGTATTCTCGTATAACAGTCGCATCTGACAGCCGGCGCACTTTATCATTTCGTTCTTTTTAATTTACTGTGCTCAACGCCCTTACATCAGATTTGCAACATCCTCAAAATTAACCAGACCATCCCAAATTTCTGTATTCAATTTATCACGCATTGATTTTGCAAATTCCCAAAACAAGGACTGTGCGCGCGTCAGTGGATGATTCAAATGACGCGCAATGTACACTGTTCGTTTCAAATCCAGCCCCTGTAATTCCACTTTTTTTACACGGCCAAAGGCAAGCCCGCGGGCTGCCACCATTTCCGAGACGAAGCCAATACCCACACCGCGTTCCACTGCCATTTCAATTGCCTCAGGGTTGCCAAGTTCCATTGTCACATCCAGCATATCGGGGGTTATGCCGTAACTTTTCAACCCCTGCATCACTGTTTCGCAGGTGCCTGATATTTCTTCGCGCATGATGATGCGCTGGTCCAACAAATCATCAGGTACGGCTTTGCCATAATTTGCCCAGGAATGGTTTGCCGGGACAATCAAATAAATACGATCATCAAACAGGGGCACACTCTCAAGATCGCGGTGGTCAAAATATTTGCTGGATACGCCAATGGGAATACTCTGATTGAGCAGGCGTTCATACACACCCTCCCGTCCCATTATTTTGACACGCGGATGAACAGCCGGATATTCGCGTTGAAAATCAGAGAGCAGGGCGGGTAAAAGATATTTCCCTGCGGAAGTTGAACAGCCAATGAGTAATTCGCCGCCAATCTGGTGGGTAATCTCCTGAAACCCATCTTCGAGCAGGAGCGCAGCGCGTAATACATCTCTTGCCATGGGCAAAATGGATTGCCCTGCTTCAGTTAATTCAACAACACGCCCATGACGAATGAACAAATCCACGCCATAAGCGCGTTCCATGGATTGTATATTCTGGCTGACAGCAGATTGTGATAGGTGCAGGCGTTTTGCAGCGTTGCTGAAGTTTTTTTCCTCTGCCGCAGCAAGGAAAACTCTGAGGGTGGATATTTCTATCAACTTTCTCTCCGTATTCAGTAAGTGGTGATAATAAGAGTATGCCATAAGAATAAGTCCTTCTCATAAAGTGTGCCAGTGAAAGACATCAATAAATAATTGTGATGGCGTGGGGGGAATGCCCCACAACCAAACCTGCCCACGAGGACTACTCGTGGGCAGGAGAAAACGTTAATGCGGGGATTCCTTGTGAAGCAAACTCATTCGGAGAAGGAGATTTGTAACGACACGGTTTCCCTGTAATTACAAAAATCTATTTTGCCACAGGCAATTCTGCTGCAATCCAGCCATTCATGCCGCCATTGAGGTTGCGGACATTTGTGTAGCCGAGGAAGTTAAGATACATCATGGATATGCCGCCACGGTGACCGGATTTACATAAAACGAGTATCGGCGCAGCTTTATCGGCGGGCAGTTGTGAAAGGCTTGCAGGCACATCGGTGATTTGAGTTAGAACCGCGCCGTCAATATGACCATCGGCATCCCACTCGGCCTGTGAACGAACATCCAGGATAAATGGGACAGTTCCGCCGGCAATCTCCGTGTTGAAGTCAACAGGTTTTACGCCGCTAAAACCTTCAGGCAGGGCGCTCAAGTAGGCATCCAATGCCGCGAGTCGGGCTGCGTCCACCTCAGGGGTCGAGATCGCTGAGGGCGCTTCGGGTGCACCTTGTTCAACCGGGAATTCGGATTTAATCCAACCGTTCAGGCCGCCGTTTAGATTAACCACATCTGTATAGCCAAGCAGGCGCAGGGCAGCCATGCCGAGTGCTCCCCGGTGACCGGATGCGCATGTGACAACAATCTTTTCATCTTTGGCTGGCAGCTTATCCAGGTTCTTGAGCAGATCGCGAATTGGAATATTGAAAGAACCGGCAATGTAACCAGCAGTTTCAATCTCAGCAGGCTCGCGCACATCTACGATGAATACCGGGGCTTCCGCCAGCATTTCATTAAGTTTATCGGCTTTGATACTGTAGAAACCCTGGTCTGCCGGCAGAGTGGTCACGAATTCACCCATGACTGTTGCCCAATCTACGTAACCGGCAACCGGCATGCTGGCGGCTTTCCAGGCATTCAGCCCGCCATTCAGATTCACAACATCAGTATAACCAAGCAGGCGCAAGGCCATCATTGCCATACCGCCGCGATGTCCCGAGGCGCAATACACCAGTATGGGAGCATCCTTCTCGGCAGGGAGTTTATCCATATTGCTCAGAAAATCGGCAAATGGGATTAAGGTTGCGCCTTCAATGTAACCATCCTTATCATATTCCGCCTGACTGCGAACGTCGATGATTGTCGGCGACTTTTCGGCCAGCATTGCAGTCGCAGCATCTGCTTTGACCGAGTAAAAGCCTTCCGGCAGATTGGTCAGGAAATCATTGAGAACTGTGAAGAGCGCTTCGTCCTCAACGATCGGTGTGCTGGTTGCCGCAGCAGCCTCAGGCAGGCTTCCAGTTACCACGGGCAATTCTGCCTTGATCCAGCCATTCAAGCCGCCGTTCAAATTGCGGACATTTGTATAGCCCAGCATCTTGAGTGCCATCATGCCGATTCCGCCGCGGTGACCAGATGCACAATAGATCACAATAGGATCATCCAGCCCGGGGAGTTTATCCAGATTTTCAAGCAGGGTGCGAATCGGAAGATTAATTGCCCCTTCGATATAGCCGTTGGCTTCGAGTTCGGCAGTTTCGCGCACATCTATCAGGAAGGGTGCATCAGTGGCAAGCTCTTCGTTTAGGGCTGTCGCCTTGACTGAGCTATATCCCTTATCAGCAGGGGTTGATGCCCAAAAATCTGTCAACAATGCTGCGTAATCCAATGCGACAGGCGCTTCGGTTACGACAACAGGCGCCTCGACAACGGGGGCCTCGGTTACAACAGGTTCTTCCACAGAAGCTGGCGACCCGCAGGCTCCAAGCAACATGCTAACAACCAGCAACAAAACGAATGGTAGGTACAGTTTCTTGTTCATTTCTCATTTCTCCTTATATTTATTGGGAAGGCAATGGTTCTTCAACTGGGGACGGAACTTGATCAACGATCACATCTTGATTTGCTTGTACCTCCTCGGGGTTTAACTTGTCAGCGGTTAGGAAAATGGCCGCATTACCGTGACAGGCATTACAGGAAGAATTCTGCGGCGTTATCTTTTGAACGTTGTGTGGGGTGGAATAGACCCATGTGGGCTTTGAATCAAATGTTGGGAGCAGATTTTCACCATAGAAGTTGTATGCATCCGCCGACGCTGGAACGTGGCGCAGGACAACGTATTCATATGGACGGTGATAGTTGGGGTCTGGATTCTTGCCAATGAAGAAGGACAAATAATCTCCTTCAGTTTCGTAAAAGGGATTTCCTGTCTTATCGCTGATCGCTACATGGCAGCCATCGCAGTTTGTATAAGATACTGAGTGGCAAACCTGGCAGGCCAATTTATCCTTATGAAGCACATGGTTTTGATTGACGTCATTCCATGCGCCCATTTCAGGGTGGCATGATTCGCAGGATGGAGTCTGTTCACCGGCATAGCGGCTGGTATCCTGCATTCTTTCAATGCCCTCAGCTTCCGTGTGACACTGCATACAGGTTGTCCCCGGGTTATGCATCTCCGCCCCGCTGTGGCAGCCCATGCAATTCATTCGCTCAAGGCGGAAATGCGCATCGCCAGGGATTCCCTCATGCTTGCCTAAATACTCATTTCCCACGCGGCTCCCATGACAGGCAGTGCAGTTTTGTGTCATGGACGGTGTTTTCATGATGACATGCCCCTGCACAAAACCGCCCCCCACGTTATTCGGCTGGCTGATGTGGCAGTCGCCGCAACTAGCATGGCAGGTTGAACAATGATTGCCGAACATTTTATGTATGGCTTCCTGATCGGGTGAAGCGCGCATAGCTTCTATTTCAGCCAGATGATTTACTTGTGAAAGTTTTTCCTGTATAACATTCTCTTTAACAAGGATTGTTCCCTCTTCGGTATTGGGCGGAAAATAATGACAATCCTGGCAATCTGTGTGGCAGGATCCGCAATGTTGATTATATGTTTCCATCAAGATTTCAATTCGTGCCGCATCGTGTTCGGGTTTGGATGCGCCGCGCACTTCAAGGGTTGTCCAGTAACCATCCAGCGTGGAATGCAGCCCTGTCCCGGTCATTGCCGTGTCGTAATGGCAATTATCGCAAACCATCTCGGGCGGCTCACTCGGATCGACGGTCATTTCCGTGTGTGCGGTCTCTTTATTGTTTGAAGTATTGTCGCCGCCATGGCACATCGTGCAAGCCAGTTGCCCGTGCGGGTCGGTGAGGAAATCATCCCGGTTTACGAGAACTTTCTGCCAGGGCTCCAACGGAGCCACTTCGCCACCTCAGCCAGTTCCGGATGATTCTTTCTCGACTACTTCTTCGGGCTTGGCCGTATCAATTAATCTCTGTTTATCTGTATGGCAGTTTTCGCACTCATCAAGGATCGGTTCCTCGATAACCTTGGAAATTACTGGTGTCTTTTCCGGCAGGGAAGTAGCTGTTGCAGCTTCTTCTGCAGCAACACGCCCACATGCGGTCAGGAGGAAGATGGATGTAAGCAAAATAATTTTTTTGTATATCATGGCGCTCCGATGATTTGTGCTTTTATTCACAATTAATATTAGCATGATCCCCCATACAAGAAAGTGATAAAGATAATATGCAGATATTAGATTTACTTATGGATTGGCATAACGGGAGCTATTAGGGTTTGTACATTAGATATTATCTGTAATTAGAAAAAACGTCCCGAATGTTGTTATTCGCATTAAATTTACTCGCTCAAACCTTCGGGATGGTGGCATATAAGTTATTTCCGATAACGTCTTTATTAACTTCCGCAATGTCGTTGCGGGCCACTGCCTCTGGTTTTTGGCGGCGAAGCAATCTCGATATTATTGCGAGGGGATTGCCAAACTGGCTCAAGCCGCCTTCCTCGGCGGCATTCTACGAGTAAACCCTTCGCCGGGGACGGCGAAGGGAGCAAATTTATCTACAAACTTTTGGTGCATCCTCAAATAGAATGATGCGAATGAAAGTTCCCTCTTGTGGTTAGATTATGTAAGTTCTCTCAAGCGATTGCAAAGTTCACGCATCACAGCCAAAGAAACCTCGGGACGTTCACGCAGGATGCTCTCAAAATTCGTTCGGTCCAAACACAATGTTCGCACTTCACCAATGGCGATAACGGAAGCCATGCGCGTGTCGCCGCTGATGAGCGACATCTCCCCGACGACATCTCCGTCCGCGCGGCGGGCAATTTCTTTTTCAGGCCGCCCTTCGTTGTTCACTACAATCCGCACTTCGCCAGAGACGATCACATACATTTCATTACCTGCCTCGTCTTGTTCGCAGATCATCTCGCCATCGATAAAATCCTGCTCCATAGCGATGGCGGCCACACGTTGTAAATCGGATGGGGAGAGACCGTCAAGCAGGCGCACGCGGCGTAACAATAAAACGCGTTCCATCGTTGAAAGAGCGGGTAAAGTTTCCATGTGTTCATCCTTTGCAAAAACAGCACAGGTACGCAGCCAGCCATCTTTTTCGTTTATTAATTCCGCGATCACTTCCTGCAAACTCAGAAAAGATTTGGCTTCCTGGGTCGGTTCCCAAACCCGAAACAGGGGACGAATGAGCGCCGCATCACGAATCGAATCCAGGGTTTCAAGCGCGTTTGAAATCTGATTATTCAAATTTTCGACGGCAATTGAAATCGTTTTGTGGTCAACCAGCAGGCTCAATGCTTTCAACGCGAAGATGCCATCGCGGCGCGCGCGGCTTTGAAGTGAATCCGCAAGCAATCGGATTCGCTCGTTTTTATTTTGATGTATGGCAAGGCGAAAATTTTCATAACGGAGCGATGAGTTGATGCGGCGGTTGACATACTCGCGGATTCGTCCCGCTTCTTTCCGCGCCGATAGTTGACTCAGCGCAAGAAGCGCTCCCTCCTCTGAATTAAGTTCCGCTAAAGAGCCCATCACTGCGGGCAGACTCGCATCACCGATCTTTCCCAACGCAGCAGCGGCGCTGGCTTGAAGAGAAGAGTGTTCTGTTGCCAATGCGTTCTTCAATTCCAGAATGGCTGCATTGCCACAAGTTGCCAATGCAGACGCGGCTGCGCATCGCGCGGCAATAGGTGCATGTTCATCGTTCAACTCGTTTGAGAATAGAACGAGCGCGTTTGGGTCGCCGACTTCCGCCAATGCATTCAACGCCAGCACACGGTCGTCCACATTTCCGAGTACGGACATTTGACGGAGTATATTTCGAGATGGGTGGGATGCGTCCATTGATAACAATGCGACAACGGTGCGCGCTTTGACTTGGGAATCTTCATCATTGAGCAACGGGTCGAGCAGGGCACTCAGGCCGCGCGGGTAGGGAGTCAAAGCCCGAAGGGAATCCACTGCCTGGGCGCGGAGAGCAGGCTGAGGGTCGGATAGTAGCGATGCAATGTCCAGCAGGGCGGAGGATGCTTGCAGGCGAATGAGTCCCTTTAACGCGGAAATGCGAACGTCGGTGTCTTCATCAGAAAGAGCGTGAACGAGTGCGTCGGTTGATGAAGAATAAATACTGACAATTTCCGCCGAGACGCGGCGAACCATTGGGTCGGGATGTTTCATGCCGCCAAGCGCGGTGTTGATCGCGACCGCATCGGGACGCGTGTTATCGCTGAAAACAGTTGGACGGCCCTTACGCAGTGAATCCACGAGAGCGAAGTTGTAAGCGCGGCTTGCGCGCCAAATGATGAAAGTTGTAAGAATGGCGGATGCCAATCCAATGAGGGCAAGTTGATGCGATGCGAATACGATGGTTACGAGACCCGCAAGGAATGTCCCTGCCTGCTCTGGGATGCCGCCAATGAATGCGCGGACCTGGTCGCGGCGCGCAGGTGGGATCGCATTGAACATGGCTTGATAGGCTGAGTCTGCAATGCCTGCAAGCCAGAGCATTTGCATGAAACGAAATGCGATGATGACTGCGAAAGTGTTTGAGATCGCAAGACCGCCAAAGCCGATGAGGTAGATGATGGGCAATGCAAGGATGGCGTTCATAATGCCGAAGCGCATATAGAGACGGTTGGCAATGAATGTTGAAGCAAGGAACGCCGCGGCTGTGCAGAGACCTTCGAAAAGGCCGAGAAAGCCCGCCAGCGATTTTTCTTCCCCAAGATATTGGGTCGTAGCGGACTGGGCAAAAGGCAGATCGATACAGCGGTATAAAACGGAAAAAAGAATTGCTGCGATGGAAACCCATTTCATCAGGGAAGAGCCGCGCACGAATTGCAAGCCTTGCTGTATTTCCTGAATTAACGCAGGTCGTTTTTGTTTGCGGTGAGTTTTACGGGGTTGTTCAACAGGGGGGTGCTCTTTCATTAAGGCGCGGGTGACTACAAAGGCAAGGAGCAGCATCCCAGCCCAAATCAGTAACAGGTTTTGTGTGCCAATTTGATTTACGAGAAAGCCTGTGCCGAATCCGCCAATGACTGCGCCGAGAATTCTTCCTGCATTGAATAGCGGAAAGAGCCGCTTTGACTGGCGCGTGTCACAGACTGTGCCTGCAATTCCCCACACTACAAGACTGACAAGCGAATTGATGACTTCCTTGCCGAGCCACAAAATTGGGTAGATGCTCTTCCATGCGCTGAAAAGCATTAACCAGGCAATGATGGTGAGAACGGCAATGCCAATGGGAATGAAGATATACAGCGTTTCGCGCCGCACTCTTCCAAGCAGGGCTGTGATTCCCAATGACGTGATGAGGGAAATGACACCCAACGGCAGATACATGTAAGGAAGATATTCCACGCCATAACGCGTGAGGAATAATGTTCCAATGCCTGTGCTCCCCAAAGTGAATCCCGTAGAGGTTAACAGCATCAGGCTGATAACGAGCAAAGCCATGCGGCCTTCACCGGAGTGGATGTTCAGGAGGCTGCGGAATCTTTTTCCAAGGGTTTCCATTTGGCTGTGTTATTTTCTTGTGATCGAAGAAATTGAAAACGTACTGAACTCATCCTGTGCTTCTCTTTCAAAAGCCATGCCGATCTTTTCAGCAACCTTCTGTGAGCCGATATTGTCTGGGTCGATCAAACAGATCAGGCGCGATAAATTTAATTTCAGTACTTCACGAAAAGATGTTCGTAGCGGCGGCTTTAGTCGCTTTTTACCCGAACGACTAAAGCCGTTACTACGCTTTCGTGATCTGCTGAATTTATCAAAGCCATAAAGCAGGGTGGCTTGCGCCGCTCAGAGCCCAAGCGTGGCTGTCGGAAGCATGATTTATTATGACATAAACAGTCTGCTTTGAAAATACTACCGAGTTGCAATTTGCACAGGCCTAAACTTACGCCTGTATGCGATCATTCCCCGCTATATTTTCGGCTATTACCTTTTTATCATCCCATCATAATTTTCGGGCGATATTGCAGCGCCTCGGCCAGATGTGTGGATTGGATCTCTTCGCTTCCTGCCAAATCCGCGATGGTGCGGGATAGTTTCAAAATGCGATGATAAGCTCTTGCTGACAATTGCAATTGACTCATAGCCGAACGCATCAAGCTCTGACCTTCGGCCTGCAACTGACAAAATTGCCTGATCTCCCCGATGCGCATATCGGCATTGCAGATGATGTCTGATGAGCCGTTACTCAAGAAGCGAAGTCGCTGTCGTTCACGGGCAGCCTGCACACGCTGGCGAATGGATTCAGACGACTCACTGACTTTATTGCCACTTAACTTTTCATAATCAACTCTCGGGACTTCGATATGGATGTCAATGCGATCAAGCAGCGGACCCGAGATACGCTTTTGATATTTGGTGACCACAACAGGCGCGCAAGTGCAGGGCTTGAGTGAGTCGCCATAATAGCCGCAGGGGCAGGGATTCATGGCTGCAATGAGTTGAAAGTTTGCGGAGAATGTCAGCGAGCCTTTGGCGCGGCTGATGGTGACGACTTTGTCTTCCATTGGCTGGCGCATGACTTCGAGGACACGAGTTCCGAATTCGGGGAATTCATCGAGGAACAACACGCCGCGATGGGCGAGAGAAATTTCACCGGGCTTGGGAATATTCCCGCCGCCGACCAGCCCCGCGTGTGAAATGGTGTGATGCGGCGAACGAAACGGGCGGTGACGAATTAACGGTGTGCCAGCGGGGAGTTGATCTGCAACTGAGTAGATACGGGTGACATCCAATGATTCTTCGATGCTCATTTCGGGGAGAATGCCGGGCATGGCACGGGCAAGTAAGGTTTTCCCAGCTCCAGGGCTTCCGACCATCAGCATGTTATGCCCAAAAAACCATTGCATTTCACTACGAATTTGGCTCTGATTTTATCGAAAATGCACGATATGAAATGCAAACACTATATAGTTTGGACAATCTCAAGATTGCAAATAAAATGCATGGCAGATATTAGTAGGGTTAAGTGTTTTTGGATTGGGCATAGTCATACCGGGCCCAAAAAACCGTTAAATTCCAGGTCAAAATTGACCCATCAGCACTCAAAAAGAAACTTTAGAATAATATTACTCTGAATTCCAAAAGGAATTTGACACTTAGCAAACGCAGCACTCGGTCGATTTTAATTTTAGCTTTGCTGCAAACCACTATTTTCCTAAAAAAATAAAATGACATGCTACTTGTTTCTGGCAGCATGGTCATTTCGCTATAAATAAAGATTTTCATGTAGCTTTAAAATGGAGGAGGCACACAAAAGAATAGACATTATCGGCAATAATACTATGTGGTCAGTTGGACTAGTGAAGGAATAGGAGCAATGGGATGACGGCAATCTATTCTAAGATTATAGAGAGCGCAAGCGATTTCCATGGCAAGATCAGAAAAACCTTCTTTGGTGTTGCGAAGGATATCCTTAACAATACGACAACGTTTGACGCCTGCAATAGAATTCTCAACCAATACTCGCGCACCTGCAATGATTGGTTTAGCCATTGCGGAATGTGGCAATGATTTGGGACAACTGGTTTGAAAGATTAGTGTAGGCTGGTTGTGTATTTGTAGATAGAGATATGCACTCCTTTTAAGCGGGAAGGTTGTGGATAAGTGGGTGGAAAATCACCGCCCACCCTCCCACAGCCTCTACGACTGCGAGGGGACGAATGCCTCTGCCGGGGCCGTAGTTTTCGGCGGGTAATCCAGACCGCAGATGGTAATTGGGCCGGAATGGATACGCCCTTCACAAATCTCTCGGGATTCTTTTGAAAAGCAATCTGCAGAACTTGTTGGCGCTGATCCAACATCGCCCGAGTCCGTCCGAAATGAACGTCAGTAGGCGTCAGAAGTCCGATACCGCTGTGGTGATGTTCGTAGTTGTACCAGCGGAAAAATTCTCCCGCCCAACTGCGAGCATCCGCAAGGCAACCAATGAGTGTTGGATAAACCGGGCTGTATTTCAACGTTTTGAAACCAGATTCAGAAAACGGATTGTCATTCGAGACATGCGGACGCGAATGCGTTTTGGTTACTCCGAGATCTGCCATGAGCATGGCCACGGGTTTTGAAGTCATCGAACTACCGCGATCTGCATGAAGGGTGAGCTGCCCCGGCAGAATGCCCTGGCGAACACAAGTGGCAGCGATCAGCGTTTCAGCCAGACTGGCCAATTCACGTTCGGCGATCATCCAACCTACGGAATACCGGCTGAATACATCTAGGATGTTATAGTGATAATAATAGGTCCACTTGGTCGGTCCCAGCAGTTTGGTGATATCCCAGCTCCAAAGCTGGTTCGGTTTTGTGGCCAATAGCTCGGGTTTGGCGTAATGGGGGTGCCTCAGCTGGTTTCGGCGCTCCCGGATTTCTTGATTTTCATCCAGAATACGATATATCGTTCGCCAGGAGCATAGATATTTCCCTTCATCCATCAAGGTGGCGTACACTTCGCGCGGCGCTTGGTCCGCAAAACGCTCACTGTTTAATTCTTGGCGCACGTTTTCTTTCTCTGCCGGTTGGAGCGCACGAACTGAGGGGCATCGCTCAGGTTTCGGATGCGACACAGCGTTGTGCTGCTTGCAATACAGGCTGCTTCTCACCATGCTCAGCGCCTGACAAGCCGAGGAGACTCCAATGGTTTGGGCCAACTGCTCGGTCGTGGCAATCATTTCGGATCGTCTAGGTTGGGTGTATCCAAGGTCGCCCTAAGCATCTGCACAACTTTTTTGGACTTCAATAATTAATTCGGCCTGCCGCATGCGTTTCTGCAAACGGGTATGTTTGCGGCGCAGTTTGGCTAGCTCGATTGCCTCAGGGTTGGGCCCCGGTCCACGTTTCTGTGGTTCCAAGCCATCCAATTCTCTGCTCGCGCGCTGCCTGCGCCAAGTCGTTAGATAGGATGCATAAATTCCTTCCCGTCTCAAAAACTCGCCAATTTCTCCTGTACTCCGGCAAGCTTCCATCTCCCGCAACAGACGCAGTTTTTCTGCTGCTGTGAATCGCTTGCGTTTGGCCTTTGCTACTACTTCGGTACTGGCCATCTTTTCCTTTACATTAACTTCTAAATTGCGTGACAAAGTATTTTGATCCGTAACCATCTCATTTTCTCCTCCGCCTTCTACTCTAAATTATTGGGGGGGGGGAGTTGTCTCGCCATATAGTCACAGAGGGTTGTGCATGAACAAAGAACAATTAGAGGGTTTAAGCATTACATAGATTATTGGCTCAGCACCTTTTTAGCTACCCAAGAGCGATAAGTCTTTCACTAATCGAGGAAGTGCAAGTGACTCATGACAAATTGTGCGTTTTCTGTGAGCAGAAGAATTCACCTCCAAGTATTTATGGGCTCTGGTAAAACCAATAGTACGAGAAGCGGAGCACGATGACGATGTTTTGATCTGAGATGACACAATTTAAGAAGAGCCATGTACAGATGGATGATGAAGTGATGTGAGTATTCATCAAGGAGGGGCTGCACAACAATTTGAAGGTCTGCCGATTGCTGACGTTTTGGGCAGCACAAAACAATCATCGACCATAAGTAGAGTGCTGTGACCTGAAGACCCGCTACTGCTCATCAGCAGGCGTAACATGCAAAGTTATGGAGCAACAAAAGCCAATCCTTCGTTTGCTACCCTCTGGGGTTTTATTTTCGACCCATACGCACAGTTTATTTCACTATCACCAAGAAGTTCATACCACGCTCTAGCGTATGAGGAAGGTGCGTACTATGAAGCTGTCTAAGAAGGTTTGGGTTAGCATCCTTGGGTGGCCCAACCGGTTTTGTAAAGGGGCCTTATGTGATTTTCTCGATTTCTGAACTTGTTTACCCTTCACCATACAACTGCACACATGATACCATTCATGTGTGCAGTTGTTTTTGCTCAGTTCATGCGCGCGAATCATGTGATTGAGTTCTTTATCCGTGGGTGTGAATTTATGCTTTGTGATAAAATTATTAGCATGCACTCATTTGATTTTCACTTACGAGCAGCTGATCTATTCGTTGAATGAATGAGGGTTCTATGAATTCTTTTTTTAGGGTGATTGAACTAAGATCTGGAGAACCCGTTCTTACTCTCAAAAGATGCCCAGAACCCACCGAAGACCTCATTATCATAAGGCCTTTTCTAGTCGGAATTTGCAGATCAGATATAAAAGAAATTCAAGGAATTCGTAAGCATAGAAGTGATTTTGGCCATGAGGTGATTGGAAGAATTGAATGGGCAGGAAAGTTGCAAAGCCATTTGAAGGGAGATCTCGTTTGCATAAATCCGAATATTGCAATTTCAAGAAATTCAGGCTTTGCTGAATTGATATTTGCTAGAGGTGAGCCAGCACTCTTATCAAAAGCGATTCTAAGAGTAGTAGGCAATTCACCTGTTGAAACCCTGGTTTTTATAGAACCATTATCCTGTGCCTATCATTGTATCTCGTCGTTGCGCTCTCATCTCAAACTTACTAGCCTTAACGGGCTCAGTATTGGGATTATTGGCGCGGGGATGTCTGGAACACTAATAGGACTCGTATCCAAACATGCTGGTGCCAAAGTCTCAGTGTTCAATCGCACAATGGGAAGACTAAATTTTCTACAAGAGAGAAATGTCTTTGTCAAAAACGAACTTTTTCTTGTTGGAGAGCAAGTAAGCCCCACATTCGATATTGTGATTGCTGCTACCTCTAATATAGACCCCGCTGTTATGCGTTTTGCAGAAGATATGATTAAACCCAACGGTCTCATTTTATTGTTTGGTGGTACTACTCGAGGAGAAGTGTTTCCAGATACAGATCTGGAACTTGATCGAATACGTAGACAGCAGGAATTGATGATAGTAAGACATCATGATAAAGAATTTAGAATTGGCGGTACTTACGAATCAAACTCCTTTGATTTTGTAGCAGTAATGAATTACATTGAGGAATTTCCACAGTACTATCCACTCAATAGGCTTATCACACAAATTATCTCCCTAGATCAGGCGCCGCAGATGTTGGCAGAAATGGCTGAGTTGCAATATATTAATTATGGTAAAATTTTAGTCAAAATTGATCTGGGAAATTCAGCCACAACTTAAGCCCAACAGAAAGCGCGTAATGATGCTGAGATGGTTTATTAGATAAAGACTATGGAGATGATGGGATGTTATCGTGAAAGACAGAATAATTCTTGGTCTACATTTTAATAGCTCTGATCCGTCTGCTACGCTTATCGTAAATGATGAAATTGTAGCGATAGCTGAGGAAGAGAGATTTTCTCAAATAAAACATGCTTTTAATCAGTTTCCATCAAAGGCAATATCGTATTGTCTTTCACGTGGCGGAATCAATGTAACCGACATAGATTGTATCGCGATAGGTCGGGATGTGCCTGCTTTTCCCACAGTAGTCGCCGAGCACTTCTTACAAGTATGGCAAAATTTCAAGCCAATAGGTTCACAGGCGCTCAAGGCCCATGCAAGAATAATCAGCCAACATCCCCCAGAATTATTTAGGAAGCAATTGGAACAGCAACTGTTCAGGGGTATTGATAAGGTGAATTACCCCGAGATAATTTATGTACGACATCATTTGGCTCATGCTTGTTCCGCTTATATGTTGTCTGAATTCGCAAATGCAACTGTAGTTACAGCCGATGCACGCGGTGAGGTGGATGCAACTAATATTTGGTCAGCAGAAGGGGACAAAATAACCCACATTCAAGAATGGAATATCCCGAGTTCCTTGGGCTGGTATTACACGAAATTTACGTCCTGGTTTGGATTTGAGCCACATGATGGAGAAGGCAAGCTGATGGGTTTGGCCGCATATGGCGAATATAAAAGGGAATTGGATGAAAAAGTTCAAGAAGTCTTGCATTTGACAGGTGACAACAATGTTTACGCAATAGGCCAACGATTTTTTTTGGGAGAGTTCACTGATGACAATAATCCCTATACTGAGGAATGGATCAGTATGTTTGGCCAGCCACGTTCTGTTAGAGACGATAGTAACTTTTCTAAATATCATCAAGATTTAGCTTTTGCTGTTCAGCTTAATTTGGAAAAAATCGGATTAGCGTTGGTAGCGCATGGGATTACCCAAACAGGATTTGAAAAAGTGTGCTTGGCCGGGGGAACTTTTATGAATTGCAAATTAAACGGTAAGATTGCGCAATTGGTTGGTCCGGACAACCTGTTCGTACAGCCTTTGGCAGGCGACAATGGAATTTCATTAGGCGCGGCTCTTGCCGTATACCTCTCTAAGGGTTGGGATTGGTCAGGCCGGCTAAACCATACATATTACGGACCAGAATATTCGGATCTCGATATTGGAAATGCTTTAGACAAAAGGAATCTCCGAAGTAGGAAATCGCAGGATATTGCTCAGGAGACAGCTACACAAATCTGCAATAACAAGGTGGTGGGTTGGTTTCAAGGACGAATGGAGGCCGGGATGAGGGCCCTTGGTAATAGAAGCATCCTGGCGAATCCCAAAAACCCTCTTATGAAAGATATTATTAATAAGAAGGTAAAATTCAGGGAACCTTGGCGACCTTTTTGCCCATCCATACTTGATAGTGAATATCAAAAGTATTCTGCTGAGGGCGGCGAACTGCCTTTCATGATAGTTGCCACCGATGCGTTGGACGGTGTGAAAGATTCTCTACCGTCAGTTGTACACCATGATAACACCATGCGACCTCAAATAGTTCGCAAAAATACTAATCCACTATTTTATGAACTCATTGAGTTCGTAAAGCAATTGCAAGGAGATGGGGTAATTCTAAATACTTCGCTCAATTTGCGAGGTAAGCCGATTGCATGTACCCCAGATGATGCAATTGATGTATTTTTGAACTCCGAAATGGATGTTCTGGTAATGGGAAGCTATATTATTGAAAAAGCGTCCACAAACGTTTGAAGAAGTATGTCCTAATGAAGCACCAGAAAAGTTTACCCTTCCTAAATGTGGCAAAAAGATATATTCAAATCTTAAATATCCTTAGCCTGACCTTTGCTGCAAAGTAGTTCTTCATCCTAAATCAAAAACGACAGGAAAGTAACTCGTAAAATCAACTGAGAAATATGTTGGCTGATCTCGCCTACAAATTTCCCGAATGATGCCAATTCGTTATTTATCGAGGAGATAGAATGTCAACAAGTCTTTTGAATAGTTTCAAGGATATTATTCAGCAGCGCAATGCGCTAAGCAGCAAAAATTGTTTTGTCGAAAATGGAATTATTAAAGAAGAGATTGACTTTTCTGATGGGCAGCTCAAGAGTGTTCCTACCTATGATTTTCTATGGAATCACGAAGCTGCTAGCGACGAGGACGATAATTTGATCCATACCAATCGATTTGTCAGAGATAATTATCCTGATATCGGCAGAGACGTATTAGATCTTCTACCCAATAGTGCGTGGGTCCTTGACGCGGGATGCGGTAGAGGATATATGGGGTTTTCCTTATTAAAGGATCACTTCAAGAATATCCGATATGTGGGCGTTGACGCATCCGATGCGATTGAGAAAGCACTTGTATTCTTTCAGCGAAGGGGTATCAATCAATCGGTTTTCTGGCAGGCTGATTTCAATAGCAAGATGATACCTGAAAACTTTTTTGACTTGGTTATTTCAATTGGCGCGATTCATCACACTGAAAATATGTGGTTAAGTCTATTCAATCTGACATCCAAAGTAAAAAAGGGCGGCAAAATTATATTGTGGGTGTACAGGCAGCAACAACCAGTTCGCCGCTTATCAGATGAATATATCCGGAAAACAATCAGAGATTTGTCACCCTCGGACACCTTTGACACTCTCCTTCCATTATCAAAATTGGGCGCTCATTTGAGTAACCTAAATGTAACCCTCGATATTCCAGAAGATATACCCTTACTAGGTGTTAAGGCTGGACCAGTTGATCTTCAAAGATTTATCCATTTACATTTAGTTAGGATGTTCTATAGTGAAGACTTGTCTCTTGAAAGAAATAACTGGCAGAATCTTGATTGGTTCCGACCATATTATGCTCATGAAACCACAATTGACGAGTTAGAAAAATTTTGCCATGGTCATGAACTGGAAATCGTAAAATCCAATATGATACCTGATGGAACCGGTATCGCGCTGACTCTGTTAAGAACATCATAAGCTCAGTTTCCGCTATAGGTCTTGATGAGAAAGACTGTAAAGGTTCAATGCACTATAATTTCAGCACTAGATTCTGCCTAAAATTAGGCTACAGAGTAAGTTGAACGAAGGTGCGTGTGTGTCCTGATTTCTCCTCTCATTCGCTTGCGATGATTTGTTGCTAATGTTGGGTGAAATTAGGTACTGAATTTTGTTTTGGACACGAATAAATCCGACAAAAACCCACTGCCATGATTGATCTTGGCAAAGAGGAATTTGGAAATCATTTTATCTGAAGGTCATAAGAAAATGAAAGCCATCATCTTAGCTGCAGGCATGGGAACGCGGTTGCAGGCATTGACCAACGGTTCGTCGAAACAATTATTGCCGCTGGGAACTGCAACGCCGATAGAATATTGCATAAGGATGCTCAGTTATTTTGGCTTTAGTGAGGTTCTTATCACTGCTCATCATGATGCTGGGCATCTTATTGACTATTTGTCAAAAAAAGATTTCGGTCTGCAACTTATTTTTTCTGTAGAGGATGACCTACTCAATAACGCGTCCTCTCTTTTGTATAATAGATCATATCTCAACTCTGATTTCCTAGTACTTAGTGGAAATCATTTGGCGCCCACTGTTGAATATAAAAAGATCATGACGTTTCACCAGAAAATGAAAGGGATTAGCACGGTCGCATTGAAATATATCCATGACGAAAAACTCCTCTTAAATTATGATCAGGCTGCGATAGATGAAAAGGGTAGAATAACGCATTCTTTTTTTCGGACGGAAGGCACAAAAAGCCATCTTATTTATGCGCCGTTCTGGATCTTCACCACGGGTGTTTTTGAATACATAACGAAGGATAAAATGTCGGTTCAAACATTGCTGAATAAGTTAGTTGTTAATCATGAGAACGTTTATGGATATGTTACTTCAAGTGACGTGTTGAGTATAAACACGCCTGAATCGTATGATGATGCAAAAGAAAAAATGGATCAGTTGACGAAAGTTTTCTACTAGTACATTTAGGCGAAAATAAGGCTATGGTAAGATAAGGAAAAAGACATAGGAAAAAAGCAGATGCCAGGACCCAAAGCGCCAGCAGTAAATATGTCAGAAGCAGAACGAGAAGGATTAGAGAAATTAATCAAGCGGC
>JACRBH010000028.1 GCA_016234535.1 Chloroflexota bacterium | reverse complement strand
TTTCAGCATACCGATATAGCCTTTGATGACAGTCAGCGGTGTGCGTAATTCATGCGCGGCCACTTGAATGAACGCGGATTTATTTTTGTCGTGCTTTTCAAGTGTATTGTAGGCTTTGTTCAATTCTTCCACACGCTGGGCGACCATGCGTTCCATCATCTGATTGATGCTGGTGACTTCATCGTATAAGCGGGCATTCTCAAGCGCGACGATTGCCTGCATGGCAAAGGTGGATGCAAGCAAACCATCGTCATCGTTGAAAGAGTTCTTCGAACGGCTTAGCACGAGCAGGCCGATCACCTTGTCCTTTGAATACAGGGGCACGCCCATCCATGAACGGTCGCGAGGCAGCCATTCTGGTTGCTGCCAGTTTTCCACATTCTTTATATCGTTTATCAGAAGCATCTCCCCCTTGCGGGAAACGGTTTTGTAAAAATCAACATTGTTGACCTTCAGGCGAAACTCTGAAACATTTGCGTCCGCCGGAAAACCCTGATGCGCGCGGATACGCGGAATACTATTTACATCTTCCATGAACAAAATACCGCGGTCATACGGCAGCACCTGCTGTAACTGATCGAGGATCTGCTGGGGCAATTTTTCGATGGTGGTCAGCGATGATAACTGACGCGACGAACGCGCCAGCGCTTCAGCGCCCCGACGCCGTTCCTGCTCGGACTCAAAGAGTTTTGCATTTTGCGCTGCGGCTTTTTCCGCCACATCTCGCGCGCGCGCGAGTTCGACCGCGCGTTCACGCGCTTCATTCAGCAGGCGTTCCACTTCCTTTTGAGCCTGTTCGCGCTGCTGCACAAGCATCGTTCGCAAAAGCGCGCTGGAAAGCAGGTTCTTCAAGCGGACATATACATCCCAGTCCGATGGACCCATTTCGGCCCACATGAAACCGAAGCGGTTGCTTGCCAGGGATAGCGGCATGACCACCGCGTCGTAGCGGTGATCCTCAGGTGTTTTTCCGCGCGGCACCAAACGTCCCGTGGCAAGCGCGGATTTTTCGTGGGGAATGTCGAATTTGTTTTGATCGTATTGCAGGAGCAGGCGATAACTTTCCGGGAGCGGGGAAGAGACTGAACCCGGCGAACTGACATCGGTATAGAACATCACGTACCAGCGCTGCAATCCCAGGATCGGGAAATTCTTCGTGATGGCTTCGCCGATCTCTTCAAAGGTCATGGCGGGCGCCATGGAAAAACTAAAGTTACTCAAGGACTCTTCAAGCCGTTCAAATTGCAGACGACGATAGGCTTGCGCTCTTTGCGAAAGTTCACCCGCCAATATCCGCGCCTGCTGGAAAAGATTCTCGGCGCGTAACATTGTGGTGGTGTTGGTGATTCCCCCCAGGGCATATTTTCTGAAAGTTGAAATGACATTATGCCAGGTGGCGGAATCATATCCATTGGCTTGCAGCAATTCCACCATGGACTGGATCATTTTCAGGAAGGCATCGCTTTTGTCCGATTCGCGCAGGCTTGCCAGAAATACATCCCACGTCCGGCCAAACACATCGTTATATTGGATTTTTGAGGGGTTGTTCTCGGCAATGCCGGCTGCGCCGTATAAAGCGTGGATGGCCGCCTCGCGTTTGTTTTCCAACCTGCCGGTGTGAGCCACTTCTTTTGGAAGCACGATTGCTCTTTGAACGTTCTCGGGCAGGCATCCGCAGGACCAGCGCACCACCAATTGCGCGGGCAGGATATTGATATCCGGCACATGTTCCCCATTCATGCGCTTGATTAATGCGCCGAAAGCCTGCCTGCCAGCTTCAGCAAAGGATTGGTGGACGGTTGTCAGTGGCACACCCGTGGACTGCGATTCTTTGACATCGTCAAAGCCGGTCAAGGCGATGCTGTCAGGCACCTGGATGCCGCGCTGTTGCAGCGCCTCCAGCACGCCAAACGCCATGCGGTCGTTGGATGCGGCGATGGCCTGCACGCGAATACCGCGTTCGTCCAGCAGGGTGCGGACTGCGGCGCGTCCGCTTTCCGGTGTGTGATCCCCGGTAACAACGAGGCGCTCATCAAAACGAATATCGTGCGCCTTCAATTCCTCCACATAGGCATTGAATCGCTGGTCTGATTCCAATTGTCCCGGCGCGCTGCGGAAATACGCGATGCGTTTGTATCCATGCATTTCGATCAAATGGCGGATTATGGCGCGCATTCCGCCTGTGTTGTCGGCGATAAAAGAAGATACGCCCTCCGCCTGTACCGCGAAAGATGCAACAGGTGTGGGCGCAAATACTTTGCAAAAATTCTTTATATCTTCAGCGGATGGGCCGTGACCAATGTCTGCGGTGAGTAAGACTCCATCGAATTGACCGGGCTTGATCAGATCGTACAACCCATAGGAACGCCCCCCGACTTCCGGTGCGGCAATGGCAACCGGCCTGCCTCCCACGAAATAGACCACATTCATATCATGGGCTTTGGCAGACTCCAACACGCCCGCCATAAACTCAGCGCCCCACAAGCGGCTTAATTGTGCGCCAAGCACGGCAATTGTCTTCCGGTCACTGTTTGTTTTTTTTACAGAGGTCATTTTGTTATTTTTAAATTATAAGTCAGGAAACTCGATTTGGTATTGACAGTTTCGAAAAGAAATGAAATTGCCACAAAAACGATTATCCATGTAAAACTCAATGTTCAATTTACTGGTGATTATCCATATCATGTAGCGCGACATAGATGTCGCGCTACGTACTGCGACATCTATGTCGCCATGGAACTAAGCGCGGATCATGGTGAGCAGCATTTTGAATTTCTGCACTGCCTTCAACGCGTGCGGTTCGTTGGCGGGCATGATGATCGCATCTCCCGTTTTCAGGTCAAATGGTTTGCCGGAGATGGTCACCTGCGCTTCACCCTCCAAAATATGGACGAGCGCATCGAAGGGGGCAGTGTGCTCGCTCAAGCCTTGATCCTTATCGAATGCGAAAAGCGTTACGTTGCCTGCTTCGGCCTTGGTGATCTGGCGGCTGACCACTGCGGCGTCCTGGTAATTTACCATTTCAGCGAGTGCGAGAATTTGAGATGTTGGTGCTGTTGACATGTTTACTCCTTTTTTTCGTCACACCCGTACTTGCGTACGGTGCAAGTGTTGCGAGCGCCGATGCTCTCTCGGCGACGAAGCAATCTCTATTCTATGAGGGGATTGCTTCGTCGGGAAGTACGCCCTTCTCGCAATGACGGAAATTATTACCTGACGTTAGGCAGTCCAGCCTGTAGTGCGACATTTATGTCGCCCATTTTGCGAGATAAATCTCGCGTTACCGCGTAAGGTGAGTTATTACTTTATTTCGATCTGATACGTGGCGGGTTCAAGCGTAAAGCGGGTTGTACCTGTGATAATCAAAAACGCTTTTTCGCCGGGCTCCAATGAAAGCGGGATGTCTGCGGTCTGATCTTCATTGAGCGGAATCATCGTCACGCTGGAATCACTCGTGCGGATGAGCGCCAGCCCAAAGGTCTGGGGCAGAACGTTTTGGACTCTGACGAATCCCTCAGCCGCCCAGCCTCCATCATCCGTTTCAAAATCTGACCTGTAGCCTGCCGCTTCGACCGAGACATCATCCAGCAGAAAGCCTTCTCCATTAATGCCGGCGTCTGTAATATATTCGAACCGCACGAAAATTTTCCTGCCCGCATATTGCGAAAGGTCAACAACCTCTTCGAGCCAGCCGTTGCTTGTGCCAGTATACCCCCAGCCATAAGCGGTGCTGGACGGATCATCGTCTGTGCCCGAGGGTGTTTCCAGTATCTGCCAGGTTTTTCCGTCTTCGGAAACTTCAAGATTGAGATAATCCCAGTTCTTTTCAATATCGAACCATGCGCGGTATGACAGACTGATCGGCGCGTTGACTTTCGTGAAATCGAATTCTTTTGTCAGCGTCATATCAGACTCATCACCCTTGTTGGACCAGAAGGCGTATTTGCCTGAGTATGGATCAACCGATAAAAGGCGCGTAACGGTTGACCCTGTGAACGAAAGTGTATGATCCCCCGGGCATTCGATTGAAATGTAATCCACGCCATATTGACGCACATCATACGTGAGTGGAGACTGCGGGCAATCGTAAATCGTCTCGGCGGCGGCGGCGCGGGTGGCGGCGGGATAATTTTTATAGATATAGCGCCCATCGCCAACGGAGCCGTCAAGCAGGAAGTTGGTGACCGCCCAATCCATGAAAAAATCATCAGCATTGATCAGCTTGCCTGTTATTGGATCGGTGATGTTAAGTTCCGCAAGCGTGGAATCCAGGCTGGCCAGGTCATTCTCCGGGTTGCTGGTGAGGGCTTTTGTCGCTTCTTCTCCGAAGCGGTCGAGAAAGTATGTGAGGAATAGAAAACTCTGCCCATAGTGCGCGCTGAAATCGGGGGAGGAATTACCCACCCACGAATTCAATTGCAGGTCGGGCTTTTGGATGTATAAATAATCCGCATTGCCAAGGCCATACCCATTGATGAACGCGCCGACGTTCGCAAATCCCTCTGATATCCAGGTGACCTCATTCCGGTCGGATGGGAATTGGATCATGTGTACAAATTCATGCGCCAGCGTGGCGTATGTATATTCATTCGCAAGGTTTTGAGTGGTGCCAAGCACATACGTTTCATGGTTGTTGGAATATTTTCTAACCAGGGGATTATATTCATCCGACGAATTGAAGTAGCCCGCGATGTTGTGCCCAATATCATTTGCGTAGATGATAAAGATGTGCGGGTCTCCATCCACCCCGGGCGTCCATTCACTGCCGAAGAACTGGCGGTCTGTCGGATAGATCTTGCTTTCGAATGTATCCATCAGGGCCTTCATATCCTCCTCATTAACCCTTGTCCCTGTCTCCGCCCAGAAATATGCATGATCTGTAACATATAGCAGGGCGGCCTCGATCTGGCGATGCTCATCGGTATCCGAGTTCAAGACCCAGAATTTTTCCGTATCACCCACATAATAAGGTTCGGTTTGAAATGTTGTTGGGACGTTGCATAGTCCATGCAGGCGGCAGGTCAGGTCGTAGCGGTTGTTTTCCGGGACCAGGCTTTGCTCCAGCGTAGTCAGCGTTTCATTTATCACCATGTCGGCGGATGGGCGTTTAATTTCCTCCGCGTCTGCGGGTAGGTCAGCTTCAAAATGGAGCAGCGGTGTATTTGCTGTTTGGGATGATTGACCGTATTTGTAATACCAATACCCAAGCAGGCCGGCTGCCAGCACACCAATAAGACATAGTGAAATGATTATCCCTATGATCGCAGCCGTATTACTTGATTTGTTATCTGTCATGGTTATCCCTTGGAACGGGAGGATTTTCTCATCATACCTTTTGTAACTGAAAGCAGGATTAGGAAAAGAAAGAGGAAAGATCGCTTGCGCTATCTTTCCTCTTCTCATTACGGAGCGCAGACTTCAGTCTGCCTTGTATAGCGGACTGAAGTCCGCATTCCAGGAGATTACACTTCTACTTTTTGTTTCGACTTTTTAGTCTTAGTCGCTGCTTCGGTGTGAAATGTGATCTTGTTTGCTTCTGCATCCACATCCACCGTTACCACCGCGCCATCCTTGAACTTGCCGCCGAGCAATTCCACCGACAGTGGACTCTCGACATATTTTTGAATGGCCCTGCGTAACGGACGCGCGCCGAAGGCGGGATCATAACCTTCCTTCGCAAGCCAGACACGAGCCGCATCACTCAACTGGACGGTGATGTCGTGCTCGTTCAAGCGGTCCTGCACTTCCTTCATTTGCAGGACAACGATACTTTCCATTTGCTCGATTGAAAGCGGCGAGAACATAATGGTCTCGTCCACGCGGTTGATGAACTCGGGGCGGAACGCGCCTTTGAGCGCCTTCTCGATCTTGTCGTGCATGGCGCGCTCGTCGTCGTTTGCTTTTTGGGTGAGGAAACCCAAAGTGCCGCCTTTTGTCACGTATTCAGTACCCAGGTTCGAGGTCATGATTAAGACCGTGTTGCGGAAGTCCACCACTTTGCCCTGGCCGTCTGTTAATCGGCCGTCATCCAAAATTTGGAGCAGGGCATTCCACACTTCGGGATGCGCCTTTTCGATTTCGTCGAAGAGCACCACGCGATACGGACGTCTGCGGACCGCTTCTGTAAGCTGGCCGCCTTCTTCGTAACCGACGTATCCGGGCGGCGCGCCGAACAAACGGCTGACCGTATGCTGTTCACGATATTCAGACATATCGATGCGGACGAGAGCTTCCTCATCATCAAACATGAACCAGGCGAGGGCTTTTGCCAGCTCGGTCTTTCCGACCCCGGACGGGCCAATAAAAATAAAGGAGCCGATCGGCCGGGACGGATCTTTCAGCCCGGAGCGTGCGCGGCGAATGGCATCGGAGATGGCGTGAATGGCCTCTTCCTGCCCGATGATGCGCTCGTGCAAACGCGCTTCCATATGCAGGAGTTTTTCCGATTCAGTTTCGAGCATCTGGTTGACAGGGATGCCCGTCCATTGATGCACGACGGATGCGATATCATCCACATCCACGACTTCATCGAGTTTGTGTTCGATCTCCCATTTTTCGCGTTTCTCAGCGTATTCGGTTTCGAGGCGCAACCGTTCCGCCTTCTTTTGCGCGGCGCGTTCATAATCACGTTCCAAACCAGCCTGCTCTTCCTCGGCACGCAGGCGATCCACGTCTGTTTTCATGCCCTTCAAATCGGGAGGCATGGAATACAAAGCAACGCGGACTTTGGCGGCGGCCTCGTCGATCAGGTCGATGGCTTTGTCGGGTAGATGCCTGTCTGTGACGTAACGATCAGCCAAACGGGCAGCAGCGGTGAGCGCCTCATCCGAAAAATGGACTTTGTGATGCGCTTCGTAACGGTCACGCAAACCATGCAGCATCTTGATCGTGTCATCCACGCTCGGCTCATCCACATGAATGGGGGCGAAACGTCTTTCAAGCGCGGCATCTTTTTCGATATGTTTGTGAAACTCATCCAGCGTGGTAGCGCCGATGCATTGCAGTTCACCGCGCGCGAGGGCTGGTTTGAGCATATTGGACGCATCCATCGCGCCCTGCGCCGCACCCGCACCGACAACGGTGTGCAGTTCGTCGATCATCAGAATCACATCGCCCTTCGAGCGTTGCACTTCATCCATGACGGCTTTGAGTCGTTCTTCAAATTCACCGCGGAAACGCGAGCCTGCGATCATGGCGGCGAGATCAAGCGCAACGACTTTCTTGCCCGAAAGAATTTCAGGGACATCGTTGCTGGCGATCTTCTGGGCGAGTCCTTCTGCGATGGCGGTCTTGCCGACACCGGCTTCACCAATCAGAACGGGATTGTTCTTTGTGCGGCGGGACAAAATCTGGATGAGCCGCAAAATTTCCTTGTCACGGCCAATGACCGGGTCAAGTTTGCCTTCGCGCGCCAGTTGAGTTAGATCACGCGAATATTTTTCGAGCGCCCGATATTTTGTCTCGGCCTGCGGATCGGTGACACGCTGGCCGCCGCGCAGGTCTTGAATTGAATCATAGACACGGTCACGGGTCAGCCCGGCGCTTTCCAAAATACGGGCGGCGGGAGTATTGCGCTCGGTGAGGATGGCGAGAAAGATGTGCTCGGTGGAAATGTATTCATCCTTGAGACGGTTCGCTTCCTCGTTGGCAAGATCAATAATCCGCTTGACGCGCGGGGTGATGAATATCTGTCCCGCGCCGCCGCCGAAGATATTGGCCTTCGGACTGGCTCGTAGAGTCGCATCCAACCGCTCGGTGAGGGCTTCGGCGCTCACATTCAATTTTTCAAGGATTTGGGGAATCACACCGCCCGGCTGTTCGATCAGCGCCAGCAGGATGTGTTCGGTATCAATCTGGTTGTGTCCGTAGCGCTGAATGATCTCAGCGGCACGCTGCGCAGCTTCCTGCGCTCTTTCGGTAAATCTATCAAATCGCATCATAGGGTAGTTCCTCCGTTGGGGACGATGATGAAAGACCATAGACCGTTGACCATTGACCGTTCGTACGGTCTATCGTCTGCCGTCCACTGTCTTTCCCGCCATCGTCCAACAATGACAGGCATTATAACAAAAGCCAGATTGGCGGGCTGTATGTGCGGCGTAAGAGGTGTGTTAGATTTTATGGAACGATAAACTTGTTGCCAAATAATGCGGGGAGGTTTATAGTTGCCGCAAGTTTGAGAGATGGGCATTCCGCATGCAGTTTCGATCAACTCGGACAGATGTTGCGGCGCATGTTGCATTTTTTCTCGTTCCCATTGTATTAATCCTTAATTCGTTGGGCCGCTTGAAAGATACTTGCACATTATCTTTTTCAAAAAAAGATTCAGGAGAATATTCTATGAAAAAAACTATCAACTACGTTGTTGCCATTCTGTTAATCAGTCAATTATTACTCGTTAGTTGCAATACCCCCTCTTCTCCTCAAACCGTTGAAATAACCAGACAGGTCGAAGTGACTCGTCAAATTGAGATTACCCGAGAGGTGGAAGTAACACGGATAGTGGTTGTTACTCCGACTCTTATTCCTCTTACACCTACTGCTACCTTTTCCTCTTTAGAACCTGCTGACGCCCGAGCATCCAAATATATTGGCGGAAATGAATCCCCCAATTTTCCCCAAGGGGAATCGGGCAAAATATCTGTGGTTGCATTCGGAAAGTTTAAATACTCTTCTATTCCTATAGTGATTCGGAACAATACATCAGAGGATGTAATCCGTGTGAAAGTATTAGGTATAGCCAAATCTGTTGAAGGCACGATGCTAGCTTCAGGAGGAGATCAGGGTTTTTATCCAAACATAGTTAGACCAGGTGAGATTGCTCTTGGATATGTATACTTTGGTTCTGATATCAACCTGCCTGAAGATGTTAAATACGAATTTGAAGCATCGGCCAAACCAAAGAATCCAGATACTACAAAATTTGAAAATATTCGTGATTTAGAGATTTTCGAGGCAAATTTGGTTGATAGACGAATTATAGGATTACTTAAAAATACTTATAGCGAAATGGTGCATGGCCCCATCAGTGTTAATGTTTTTTGCTTTGACACTGATGGAAATATTCTGAGCGACAATTCGGACTTTACCGATAAGGATCAAGTGTTGTTTGATGAAACCATCCCGTTTCAGGTGGATTTAGGAAACAATCAATGCCCAGTTTATCTGATAACAGCTTCTGGCTATATTGATTTTTAATTATGATATTGTGTGCGGCTAATTTTGCATGCAGTGTTGACCGTTCATCCAATGTCATAGAAAGTGAGGTATCTCTGTCAAAATCCTTTCCAATTCCAAGTTTTGATGAGAGTGAGGCACGTGTTCTGCCAGTTCTCTTCTATCATGCTCCGAAACGAGAGCTCCTTGAGCAGCAATTCCAATGGATAAAGGATAATGGCTTTACCCCCGTTCACCTACATGAGGTTTTGTACTATTTTTTGAATCCAACATCCGCTACGTTTCCATCTAAGAGAGTGTTTCTTAAGTAGTCGGGTAAGCTTGGAGAATGACCAAATTCACCCAAAACTACCCGACCGACCTCAAGTATATCGAATGGCAGCTGATTGAGGGCTTCTTCCCAACCCACCCTATGGGACGCCCACGCAAATG
>JACRBH010000243.1 GCA_016234535.1 Chloroflexota bacterium | reverse complement strand
CTGTTGAATAAGCTCGATAATAAAATCGGACAGGTCGCGCACATCGATGATTTGAATGGGTATCTCAGGTTTTTCAGGCGCGAGGACAGTTCCACCCCGAGCCACGCGCACGGGCCAATACGTGAAGCGGTCTGTCGGGTCGTGCGGGCCAACGATGAGGCCCGGGCGAATGATCAATGAGTCCATTCCAAAAACATCCTGCACGGCTTTTTCGCACAAAGCCTTCAATGGGCCGTATGATTCGCCTGTGATCTCTTCCATCGTTTCGTTTTCGATCTTTCCGACAGGGTCGCTTTCGTTGATCCCGATTTTGCTGAAAGCGGAATAAACAGAAATGCTGGAGATAAAAACATATTGCTCGACCTTATCCTTCAACGCCTCGGCAGACATGCGGACGATGCGCGGAAAATATCCGCAGGTATCGATGACCGCATCCCACCGCCCTGTGAGTTGATCCAGGTCTTTTTCACGGTCTCCCCGAATCTTTTCCACCTGCCCGAACAGATTCGGATTCGTTTGGCCGCGGTTGAAGAGCGTCACTTCATGCCTTCGGGCGCGCGCCGAGTTGACGAGATGACGTCCCAAAAAACGTGTGCCGCCGATGATGAGGATTTTCATTTTGTCTCCATTTGCTATGTCGTTGCGAGGAGGGCGCTCGTCCCGACGAAGCAACCTCAATGGACGAGGAGATTGCTTCGGGCGAAGAGCACGCCCTCGCAACGACATTACATTTTTACTTCTTCAATCGCGTCAGTATTGTTTCAGCGGCTTTAGCTTCTTCGCCTTCAGGAGTGATGTTGTAGGCAGTGATGGTAAGTTGGTCGCCGATCAATTCCACTTCGGTACGCCAGCCCCAGTCGGGTCCGCCGGTGGGGTCGGGGTAACTGCCTGTGACAGCGAATCCGTTTTCTATTTCCCTGCCGATGCAAAACATGATGCCGGTGCTCGTGTGGAAGGAATCCACCCAGGCAGTCTCAAATTGTTCGAGGGTGATGTTATAGCCAAAGGTGAACATGCCATGCTGCTGTTCTCCTTCAACAGAACCTTGATAAAGGTAAAGAGCGTAACGCCCTTCAAGAATCAGTTGAATAGTCCCAACCACTGACGATTCATCTGCCAGTTTTCCTGGTTCAAGCCAGAGTTTGGAAGTTCCTTTCCAATTGCCAGCAAGCTGTGAAAGAAAACGGTGGGGGGTGGATGATTCAAATGGCATAGCAGACTCCTATTTACATATAAAATCTAATTATGTCATCCTGAGCGCAGCGAAGGATCTCTTATGTCATGGTAGAGATGCTTCGCCCTATCGGGCTCAGCATGACATTATATTTTTGACTTAACTTCCTGTATCCCATTTTCTTGAATGACAATCTGCCTGTCAATTTCATCGAGACAAGCAGCGCATTTCGTTTTGTACCGAAGGGTTTTGAATTCTTCAATAGCTTGTAATAAGCGATTTCTGCCTCTTTCGGCGCGTTCTTTTGTCGTAACCAATGGCAAAGCGCTCATGTAATATTCATTGTCACAAAATTCAATTAGTTCTTTGATTTTTTCTTGAAAGCATTCATTCGCAACATTGCTGTGAGTCATAACATTACATCCTGAACACCCCAAATCCACCCTCTTCCTTCGGTGAATTTAGCACAATGGATAGTGCCAACCCCAGCACTTGTCGCGTTTCATCGGGAGCGATGACTCCATCATCCCATAGTCTTGCGGATGAATGATACGGGCTGCCTTCGGTTTCGTATTTCTCCAACAGTGGACGTTTGAACTCGTCCGCTTCTTCCTTACTGAGAGTTGGTTTGCCTTCTCTGATGAGTTGATCTTGTTTGATGGTTAAGAGCACATTCGCTGCCTGTTCCCCGCCCATGACGGAGATGCGCGCATTGGGCCACATCCACAGGAAGCGGGAGCCGTAGGCGCGGCCTGCCATGGCGTAGTTGCCTGCGCCGAAGGAGCCGCCGATGACGAGTGTCAATTTGGGGACGCGGGTCGTGGCAACGGCATGGACCATCTTTGCGCCGTCTTTGGCGATGCCGCCCGTTTCGTATTCCTTGCCGACCATGAAGCCTGTGATGTTTTGCAGGAACAGCAATGGGATTCCGCGCTGGTCGCAGAGTTCAATGAAGTGCGTCCCTTTGAGAGCGGACTCGCTGAACAGCACGCCGTTGTTGGCGATGATGCCGACGGGGTATCCGTGAATGCGTGCAAATCCCGTTACCAACGTGGTACCGTAACGCGCTTTGAACTCACGGAACTTGGAACCGTCCACGATGCGGGCGATGATCTCGCGGACGTCGTAGGACTCTTTGAAGGTGCGCGGCAGGACGCCGTACAATTCGTCAGGGTTGTATAAAGGTTCTTCGGGGGGAGCAACTTCCAGCGTGGAAAGATGCGAATGCATGTGCCCTCGGGGCAGAGTCTCTACGATGCTGCGTAAAATCTCGATGGCATGATCATCATCCTCGGCGAAATGATCCGCAACACCGCTCTTGCGGGTGTGGACATCCGCGCCGCCCAACTCCTCGGCAGTGACATCCTCGCCCGTGGCGGCTTTGACGAGCGGCGGGCCGCCAAGAAAAATGGTGCCCGCACCTTTGACAATGATGGCCTCGTCGCTCATCGCAGGGACGTACGCGCCGCCCGCGGTGCAGCTACCCATGACGGCGGCGATCTGCGGAATGCGCTTGGCGGACATGCGCGCCTGATTGTAAAAAATGCGTCCGAAGTGATGCGCGTCGGGGAAGACCTCATCCTGCAGCGGCAGATACGCGCCGCCCGAATCGACAAGATACAAACAGGGCAGATGATTCTCCTCGGCGACCTGCTGTGCGCGCAAATGTTTTTTGACGGTCATCGAAAAATACGAACCGCCTTTGACGGTGGCGTCGTTGGCAACGATCATCACTTCGCGGTTGGAAACGCGTCCGATACCGGTAACAATTCCCGCACTCGGCGCTTCGCCTTTATACATGTCGCCTGCCGCAAGCGCGGAGAGTTCGAGGAATGGCGCGCCGGGATCAAGCAATCGTTCAATGCGTTCACGCACAAAGAGCTTGCCCTGCTCTTCATGCCGCTTGCGATATTTTCTACCGCCGCCTTCGCGCACATGGGCAAGCCGCTTTTTGAGTTCAACCGCGAGGGCGCGGTTATGTTCTGCATTGGCTTTGAATTCAGGGGATTGAGGATCGAGATGAGATAAATAAGTTTCCATGTCGCTCACTATTAATAGGATTTCAAGAGTTTAGCATAAGCGATGGATGCGGTAAAGCAAATGGACAGCCGCCGCACAATGGAAAATAACGGATGAATGTCAGTTGTAATTTTTTCTCATTTCTGTAAAGATATATTCATTGAACGCCCTTCGACTCCACTCTCACTGTCCCGCTTTCGGGAGGGCGAATTATTTCAAAGGAGGATCGCTGATGAGACCTGTTTACGCAATATCTGGTGGTGTTTCGAAATTCGCCAAGGCTCGACCCGATAAGACCTTTCAGGCAATTATCAAGGAGGCGTATGATTACGCCATTGATGATATCGGACTGGACTTTCGGACGTTCACGCGCATTGTGGATGGTTCAGTGGCCTCATACTTCTCGGATCATTTCTCCCGACAGTTGATGGCTGGAATCATGGCACAGGACTACCTCGGGCTGTGCCCAAAACCCGGTCACCGTGTGGAGGGTGGCGGCGCGACAGGCGGACTGTGTTTTCAGGAAGCATGGAAGTCCGTTGCGTCGGGTCACATGGATGTGTGTGTGGCCTACGGCTTCGAGACCATGTCCCACGTGGAAACATGGAAAGGAAATGAATTCATCGCGCTGGCCTCTGACGTGTCGTTTGACTATCCCGTCGGAGGTTTTTATTCGGGCTACTACGCCATGATGGTCACGCGGCACATGAAGGAATTTGGCACTACGCCCGAACAACTGGCGCACGTCAGCGTTAAGAATTACATCAACGCCTTCCACAATCCGTACGCGCAGAAGAGTCAGCGCATCACGATTCAGGATGTTCGCAACTCGCCGATGGTGGCCTGGCCGTTGACGCGGCTCGACATCTGCGTCATGTCTGACGGCGCGGCGGCGGTCATCCTTTGCTCGGAAGAGGGTCTGAAAAAACTGGAAGATGCGGGCGCGAAGATAGCGCGTCCGCTCGTGAAGGTGACAGGCATCGGGCGCGGCACGGACATGATGCGCATGGCGGACCGTCCGCATGTGGATTACGATAACTTCATGGAAAACTATGCCACCGAGCAGGAGAAATCGTCAGACGAGACGAAGGCGTATTACAAAAAACTTTGGGATCACGGCACGCGCTATCCCGGCGTCCATTCGTTCCGTGCGGGACGGACAGCGGGCAACATGGCCTGGAAACACGCGGGCATCTCCGACCCGTTGAACGAACTGGATTTCGTCGAATTGCACGATGCATACACGTCATCAGAAATTCAAACCTACGAAGATTTGGGATTGTGCCGCTATGGCGAAGGTGGTCCATTCGCGGAATCGGGTAAAGCGTTTTTGCCCAACATTGACTACGGTTTGAAGTTCAAAGATAAAACTACATGTGCAGTCAATCCCTCGGGCGGACTGATCGCCTGTGGACATCCCGTCGGCGCGACGGGACTCATGCAGGGCGTGTTCGCTACATGGCAACTTCAGGGGACGATCAAAAAACATTTCAATGACGACCAGCTACAGGTCAAGAATGCGAAGCGGGGCGCGATCCATTCCCATGCGGGCACGGGGACTTATGTCTCGGTGTCTGTGTTGGAGAGAGAAGGATAGTTACGAGATACAAGTTACGAGTTACACGGCGCTTGTTTAATTGTGTGCGTGTTTACTTGTCTACTTGTATACATTCGCAAGGAGAACATTATGAGCAAATTACCTTCACAACGAGAAGAAACTTTGGGGGGCTACATCGTTCACGGGATTCCATTTCCTGTAAATACTGATGAAGAGGGATTGCAATTTCTCAAGAAGATGGCGCCGATCCAGATCGAGCAGGAATATAAGATCACGTACCTGCATTCGTACGGACAGGACAGCCCGTGGTTCGCAGCGCTGACGAATAAACGACTGCTCGCTTCGCGCGACGCCGAAAGCGGATACACCACCGCCAACCCGCGCGGCCACGATATGTTTTCGGGCAATGAGACGAAATGGATTGACATCACCGAAGCGCCCGCGCACGTACACGCCTTCACCGTCTGTTACTTCGGCTCAGAGGAGTTCCTGCCTGAATGTCCATTTGTGCTGGCATTGATCGAGTTCGAAGGTGTGAACACGCTGCTGTTGACGCGTCTCATGGGCGTTGACCCCGCCGCGCCCGCGCTCGATTGGATCGGTATGGAAGTGAGACCAAAATTCCTGCGGAATTCGAAGTTGAAGCCGACGGATGTGTATTTTGTGCCGAAGGGTGCGGCGTAGGGGCGACGTCTCGTCGCCCTGACATAATCCACCCATAACAACAGGGCGGGGAGACCCCGCCCCTACACGTTTTACCGATTCCCGATTTACGATTTTCCCAATTTCTCCAACATCCCCTCCACCTTTTCATACGCCCCATTCATGTCACCCTGAGCCCTTCGACAAGCTCAGGATAAACTCCGCGAAGGGGTCACTACGATAATCTCAGAGATTCTTCGCTCCGCTCAGAATGACATGGCTACTTTAGGTTTTCAAGAAACCGCTCCGCCTCATCATACGCCACCTTGTAATAATACGGCGGACCATCACAATAGGCAAGTTTCAACGCGGACTCGGCATATTCCTTTGCCTTAGCTTTAAATTCAAATAATTAAGTCGCTGTCAATATTGGTATAATTCATTCATGCCTTTTGAATATGACCCGCACAAAAGCGATTTGAACCGCACCAAACATGGCATTGACTTTGATGAAGCGCAAGCAATATGGAATGATGAAGCCTTTCTCGAAATCCCCGCAAGGAATCCGGACGAGCCGCGTTTTTTGGTGATTGGTAGAATCAAAGGGAAACATTGGTCGGCGGTGATTACGTATCGTGATGAGAACATTCGGATCATTTCCGTGCGGCGTTCAAGAGACGAGGAGATTGAATTATATGAAAACGAAAGCCTCTAATTTCGATAAAAAATTCGACGACGGTGAAAGCATCATCGAACATCTTGACCTTTCCGAAACGCGCCGCCCCGCTGAAGAGCAAAAACGCATTAATATGGATATTCCTGTCTGGATGCTTGCCGCCCTTGACCGTGAAGCAAAACGGCTGGGCGTGACGCGCCAATCCATCATCAAAATCTGGCTGGCGGAACGGTTGCAGGCGGGACAGTAAAGCCCAGTGAACAGTAATCAGTAACAAAAAAGGACTCGGCGATACTGAGTCCTTTTTTGTTCTCGAGTTGCATGTCATTGCGAGGAGGGCGCTCTTCCCGACGAAGCAATCTCCTCGTAATAAAAATATGTCGGTTAACAGGAGATTGCTTCGGGCTTCGCCCTCGCAACGACATTTGCTATTTTAGGTTTTCAAGAAACCTCTCCGCCTCTTCATACGCCACCTTGTAATAATACGGCGGACCGTCGCAAGTTGCCAACTTCAGCGCCTCTTTCGCATGGAATATCGCCGCCTCTTTATTAAGTAAACTTTCCATCGAAAATTGCGAAGAAAAATCAAATTTTCTGTTTACCAAATTATGCGATACTCTGTAATATCCTGTGATACCATTCCCCGCATGGACTTTTCCCCAATTACCTCTGACCTCTTTATCGGCAGGACACCTTCCACTGTGGATTACAACCACTTGCGCGAACTCGGCGTGAAACTCGTCATCAACATGCGCGTGGAGTATCGTCCGCGCAAGGATGTGTATCATGATCCCATCCAATTTCTTTGGCTGCCCACATTTGACTCGCCGCTGGTTCCCATTTCGATTAAAGCCTTGCAGCGCGGTGCGAAGGCCGCATTGGAAACCATTCAAGGCGGCGGCAAAGTCTATGCTCATTGCGCGGGTGGAGTCCACCGCGGGGTGACGATGGGCGCATGCATCCTCATCGCGCAGGGACATGATCCGCAGGCGGCGATGAAATTGATCAAGGAGAAGCGGCCTCTGGCAGACCCGTTCGCGTTCTACATCCGCCCGCGGATTTTGAAGTTTGCAAGCCAATGGAAGAGCGGGTAAAAACCTGCTACAGAGTATCGCATAATTTGGTAAACAGAAAATTTGATTTTTCCCCGCAATTTTCGATGAAAAGTTTACTTATTTATGAGAAAAGCGATAGAATCCAAACCGTCAGATTTTTCGAATCAACTGGCGGCTAGGCACTGAGCCGCACTCTCGAATATTTATCATCCAATATTATGAATCGCATCTTGAAATTAACTTTACTGGTCTCCATTTTGACATCCGCCTGCGGGGTGGAATCAAGGGTCATCCCCACTCTCACATCCACGCCAACGCTGACGCTGGAACAAATGATTCCCACGCCAAGATACCGAAACTCGATAAGCACTGCCACAAGCACAAAGGAGCCGACGGAGCCTGTTGTCACTGATACCTTCGAAGTAACGTCAACGCCGGAATTGAATGGAACACAGCAGAACCTGACGGGAACAGCGGATACATCGACCCCCGCTTTTGATGAATGGATGAACCTGCCTGTCATCCCGGCCATCAATTCGAATCTGCGTGAGATTTATCAAAGGGGCATATCGCTTGGCAACGATCCCCAGAATTTTTCCATCTTTGGCGATTGCCAGAGCAGGCCGGATGAATTTTTTGGCGTGTACGAAACTGACCAGTCCGTTTTCGACGGCCTTTCCCCCGATCTACAGGAGACAGTCAACAACTTTAGAGGCTCATTCAATCGCGAGAGTCCCACCTCGCAGGATGGCACCACGCCCGGCGGATTGCTTTGGCCTGAATGGCATGGCGGCGAATACGGCTGTACCTCTTCAGAAACGCCTGTAGATTGTGAACTGCGCATCCATCGCCCATCATTCGTTCTCATTCAGATTGGCACACATTTTGAATCGCGCAATACCGATTATCTGCGCACGATCATCAACCAATTGCTGGACGCCGGTGTGGTTCCGATCCTTGCCACCAAAGCGGATAACCGCGAACAGGACAACCGCATCAATCGTGACATGGCACTGCTTGCCACCGAATTCAATTTGCCACTCTGGAACTTTTGGTCGGCGGTATCCGGCCTCCCTGACCGCGGACTGTACGTCAAGGAAGGGCGCGAAGATCAGGGCGCTGTTTATCTAAATACAGAAGCATCTGAACTTCATCGTATTACCGGCCTCACCATGCTGAATCTCGTCTGGCGCGCCGCAACAGGACAATAAAAAAAGACCCCCGAATTTGGGAGTCTTCTAAAACGACCAAAGGAACAGCGCTATGCAGTTTTCAGGTCATTGTTGTTGAACCGCTTCCCTGCCGCAAGGCTGAGGAGAAACAGAATAAGCATAACCGTATTTGCCAAAAGCCAAAGAGCATCCGGCCCAAAAGCATGACGCTCTGTGTAAAGATAGGGCTCTCCCCATGGCGCCACGCGCCACATGGCTTGGGTGGATATATTGCCTATCGTCGTTGAGATCGGTTCGGTATATCTGAGAACGGTATTTATATAAATTTGATCAAAGCCTGCGGCGATCAGGGGCAACAATGCTATTACGGCAATAATAACCAATGGGTGAAAGCGGAAATTTCCAGTTGTCACTTTTTTCCATGAGATGCCAAAGTAGATACTGCCTGTGCCCAGTAATAATCCCAACCATACATACGACAACCAGAAATACAAACCGAGATCAAAGACGATGTAGCGGGTCGTCAGGCTGACTGTTAGAAATAACAGCAGGCTGAAAAGCACTGGATGGCTTCTCAAATAGTTTCCAAAATCTTCGAATGTGATTCTTGCGGTCATGGCAATCTCCTGTTTGATGAGAGATATTGTGTTTCTCAAGGATTGTGCCCATCGTTGTTGACCGACGGGCTGACTGCCATTATCAACATTTTCATCCCCAATATCAACTGTGGATTCCACGAGGTTTGCAAAAATGCCGCCTGTTGCTTTCCCCAGTTTGAGAATCACCTCCACCCTCGAACTCACTTCCAGTTTTACATACACATTCCTCAAGTGAAATTCAACCGTGCGCTCCGAAACGCCGAGCGACAAGGCAATCTGCTTGTTGCTTCTGCCCTGCAACAACAAGTCAACCACCTGCCGTTCACGCCGACTTAGTACTTTGATAGGTTTCATATCTCAACAAAATAATTCATGAAAATCTTCATCCTTCATCCTTCATCCTTTCAAAGGCGGCGCATCTTTATCATACACAAAGACCTGCACATCCATCCCATCGTTATTCAACAAATCCATCGCAGGCATAAAAGTCGCATCCTTGATGGCTTGCATATCGGCGGCGGGCGCATACACCGATAGCCGCGCCTCCTCATCAGACATCTTCGCCACCTTCACCTCCGCGCCCGCACACACGGCCTTGATGATGTCAGTCATTTGTTTAATGGCATCGTCAATCGACATGGCAACTCCTTATCCGCTTTTCAACATCGCCACAGTCACGCCTTCGCCGCCTTCCTTGTCGCCGCCTTCTTCGAACGATTTGACATACTCATGGCCGCGCAGCGCCCCGCGCACCGCCTGCCTTAACCTGCCCGTCCCCTTGCCATGAATGATCCGCACAAAAGGCAGACCCGAAAGGAACGCCTGCTCCAAATATCTTTCCATTTTATCGAGCGCATCCTCCGACATCAACCCGCGCAAATCCACTTCCATGCCGGGCGAAGACGATTGACGGTGGACTGTAGACGATGCCTGACTGATGACGGTCTTCGGTTTATCGTCCACTGTCTGCTGTCGTTTGACTAGGTCGGACAACCTCGCCCGCATACGGATCGTCCCGATCTGGACCTCCGCATCAGACTCACCCAAAGCTGTCACCACACCTTCGGCATTCAACGTGCTGACAGTGACGCGCTCGCCAAGCTTTAGAGATTGGTTATTGGAGATTAGTGACTGGTCGTGTTTTCTTTCGACGGGTTGTGTTGTCTTTCCTTCAATTACTTCAATCTTCTCTTCAATGGCCTTGATGGCCTGCAAAGGCTGACTCGCTTTTTTCAATTGACTCTTCAAAGAGTCAATATTCTTTTTCAAGACCGCCACTTCCAGCTCACCTTCGGCGCGGGCCTTGGCTAAAGTTTCGCGGCGTTCATCCTCTATTTTCTCGAGTCGCTTTTCAAGATCATGCGACTGCGCTTCCAATTTGGCGCGCGCCTTTTCCAGCTTCTCGCGTTCGCGTGAAGTGCGGTTGCGTTCCTTGCGGATGTCATCCAACAATTTGTCCGCACGCAAATCCAAAGGATTAATCTCAGCGCGCGCCGAGTCAATGATGGGTTGGGGCAGCCCAAGCTTTTGCGCGATCAACAAGGCGTTGGATCTGCCCGGGAGACCGAGAGTCAGCTTGTAGGTAGGGCGAAGCGTTTTGATGTCGAATTCCAAAGATGCATTGACCACGCCATCTGTCCCGTGCGCGAAAGTTTTCAATTCAGGATAATGTGTCGCAACCAAAGTCATTGCGCCAACATCCAGCAAGTGACTTAAGATCGCGCGCGCAATGGCCGCGCCTTCCTGCGGGTCTGTGCCTGAACCGAGTTCGTCAAAAATAACCAGTGAGCGGTGATCTATTTTTTTGATGATGCGAATGATGTTCGTGATGTGTCCGCTGAAAGTGGAAAGCGACTGCTCGATGGATTGCTCATCGCCGATATCGGCCCACACCGAATGAAAGCATGGAAGCTCCGATCCGCTTTG
>JACRBH010000241.1 GCA_016234535.1 Chloroflexota bacterium | reverse complement strand
GTATTGAGCGATTACTACGACCGAATTGATGAGCTTGCCAAGCATCCCGATGACATTCATGGTGTGCCAACAGGTTTCATTGACCTCGACAGAATGTTGACGGGACTCCAGCCCTCGGACTTGCTCATTATCGCAGGCCGCCCGGGTCAGGGTAAAACGGGCTTTCTATTGTCCATTGCCAAGAACGCCGCGCTGACTCATAAAAAGCATATCGCCATCTTTTCATTGGAAATGTCCAATGAGCAGGTGGTGCAGCGTTTGATCGCACAGGAAACGGGAATCGACTCGCAGCGCCTGCGCAACGGAAAGCTGGCGGAAAATGAATGGCCGTTATTTACTCATGCCGTTGAAGTATTTTCCGATACACATATTTATTTGGATGATACGCCTGCCATCACGCCTTTGCAGTTGCGCACAAAGTGCCGCCGTCTGCATATGGAATTTGGCATTGACCTGATCATTATTGACTACCTTCAACTCATGGGCGGGGATTCGCGCAACGATAACCGCGTGCAGGAAGTTTCGCACATCTCGCGCAGTTTGAAAGTGCTGGCGCGTGAGTTGAATGTCCCTGTGCTGACCGCCGCACAGTTATCCCGCGCAGTGGAACAGCGTACCGATAAAAAACCTGTACTTTCTGATTTGAGAGAATCGGGATCATTAGAGCAGGATGCCGATATCGTGATGTTCATCTATCGTCCCGATCAATATGAGAAGGATACGGATAAACAAAATATCGCCGAGATCATTATCGCCAAGCACCGTAATGGTCCCGTTGGCAGCGTGGAGTTGATCTTCCGCGGCGCGCTGGCGAAATTTGAGAACGCGGCGACGAAGGTGTTTAGACCCAACGAGTAATCCTCGTCATTGCGAGGGCGCTCTTGCATTTCGCCCGAAGCAATCTCCTCATACGAAGCGAGATTGCTTCGTCGGAAGAGCATCCTCCTTGCAATGACGGAATAAAACTTATGCCCAACTTCAACGGTTTCACCTCCTCCGAAACATTCACTCAATTACCTGATTCATTTATTCATCTTTTAAAAGAGATAGACGATGCATCAGAATTGAAGGTGACCCTTTACGCCATCTGGCGCATCGAGCACATCGAAGGACATTTCCGCGCGATGTGTGAGACTGATTTCGCGACTGAGTCGCTTGGGATGAGTCTTGAGGAGATTCAGACTGGGCTGAGAAAATCTGTCGAGCGCGGGACCCTGCTAAAGTCACAGCATGAAGCGGATGTTTTTTATTTCCTCAACTCTCCGCGGGGACGTCTCGCTGCTGAGGCGTTTGCAAAAGGCAATTGGCGTGAATCCGCAAGAATCATGTCTGAGCCGAGAAATAAATCGAATGTCTTTAAGCTGTACGAAGAAAACATTGGAGCGCTCACGCCTTTATTATCAGACATGCTGCGTGAAGCGGAAAAAAATTATCCGAGTGTGTGGTTTGAAGAGGCGTTTGAAATTGCTGTAAGCCGCAATATTCGCAATTGGAAATATGTGGAAGCTATTTTGACGCGCTGGAAGGAAAACGGGAAAGATGAAAGAAAAGATCAACAAGACATTGTCAAAGATGCAAAACGATACACCGAGGATGAATTCTCCGATCTCATCAAACGAGATTGAGAATTTGGTGAAGACACTGGGCGACCCGAATTGCCCGCATTGCGGGGGAGCGGGTTATGTCCGCATGGATCTGCCGCTCGGACACGAGAAATTCGGTAAGTTGGAATCGTGCGTTTGCCGCGCAAAAGATGTGGCGCAGAGCGCGCGCAATCGTTTATTTGCTTTAAGCAATTTGGACCGCTTGACCCATTTGCGTTTTGAAAACTTTAAGTCTGCGGGGAATGAAAAAGCAAAGTTCATGACGCCGCAGGAAAAGGAAAATTTATATAAGGCGTTCGAGACCTGTGAAGAATTTTCGCGGCTGCATAATGGCTGGGTTTTGCTCGAAGGCGGATATGGCTGCGGCAAGACCCATCTTGCGGCGGCGATTGCAAACGATGCAGTTGGCAAAGGAATACCGACGCTTTTTATCACTGTACCTGATCTATTGGATTCATTACGCTTTGCGTATGCCGACCCAGAGACAACTTTTGAGCAGCGCTTCGATGAAATTCGCAGTGCCGACTTGTTGATCCTCGATGACTTCGGAACACAGAATGCAACGGCCTGGGCGCAGGAAAAATTATTTCAAATCATCAACTTCCGCTACATCAATAAACTGGCGACTGTCATCACGACCAATTTGATGCTGGATGAGATCGAAGGACGCATCCGCTCGCGTTTGCAGGATGATGAATTCGTAAAGTATGTAAAGATCAATGCGCCAGATTATCGCCGCCCTGAAGAGACAAGTAACCCTGGTATCTCCATGTTGTCCCTGCCTGAAATGAAAGCCATGACATTTGAGAAATTCCAAATGCGTGAAGATGAGATCGGCAAGGAAGCGATCACGACAACCATCACCGAGAAACAGGATAAGTTCGGAAATAAATACAAAGACAAAGAGATCACGCGCATTAAAGTAACCAGGGAAGATGTAAAGACTTTGCATGAAGCCTTTGGCGCGGCGGCGCGATTCGCGGAAGAACCGCACGGCTGGCTGGTGCTTCTTGGACAATCATTCTGTGGAAAGACTCATCTCGCATCGGCAATTGGCAATTACCGCATCGGCCTTGGCGGACAGGCGCTTTTGGTGGAAGTCTCTGCCTTGCTGGATTATCTCCGTCAGACTTTTCGCCCCAGTTCCGAGGTCCCGTTTGACCGACGTTTCCATGAGATTCGCACAACGCCTTTGTTAATCCTTGATGACCTGAAAGAAAGCGGATCGAGTTCCGTTTGGGCGGAAGATAAGTTATACAGCGTTTTGAATTATCGCTACAACGCGCATCTGCCAACGGTGATCACTTCTACAATGAGGGCTGATTCCTTTGCGCTGAGTTATTCCAATCTGTGGAACAAACTGCTCGACCCAACCATGTCCCAAATCCTTGTGATTGACATGCCGCCTTATCGCCGCGTAATGAAAGCAAGCAGGGCAGGTCCGCACAAAAAGAAGTAATTTGCACAAACCATACCTTATTTGTGATGACGAATATCTATCAAAAATATGATAAATATCTTGTCAATAACCAGACCTGCATGATACAATTTTTTCAATAAAACAGCCTATAAAATAGGCTGTTTCTTATTCCCTATTTACAAGAGGTTGAAAATACATGGTCTCCTCCTATTTACTCTCCCTGCGTGAAGGTTTGGAAGCAGCGCTTATTATTGGTATCGTACTCGGCGCGCTGCGCAAGATCCGCCGCACTGACCTTTCCCCGGCTTTGTGGCTTGGCACATTGGCCGCGGTTGGCGTCAGCGTTTTGGCCGCTGTCCTTCTCACTATTTTTGGTTTGAGCCTTGAAGGGAATGCTGAAAAAATTTATGAAGGCATTACGATGTTCCTCGCTGCAAGCATCCTGACCTGGATGATCTTTTGGATGAGCGGACAGGCGCAGCACCTCAAAGGCGAACTCGAAGAAGGAGTGAATCAGGCCGCCTCACGCAACGCGACCGGCAAACGTTCCCTCTTTTGGCTGGCTTTTGTCGCGGTGGTGCGTGAAGGTGTGGAACTTGCCCTATTCATCACCGCCGCGTTTTTTGCAGGCAACAACGAACAGGTGGGTGCAAACACCATTCAAACCCTTGCGGGTGTTGTGCTTGGCCTGGGGACGGCGATTCTGCTTGGCTGGTCATTACTCGCAACCACCGTGCGCCTTGACCTGCGCCGCTTCTTCCAGGTCACAGGCATGTTGCTTATTCTCTTCGCGGCCGGGCTCGTCGCGCATGGCATCCATGAGTTCAACGAGATCAATTGGATACCCTCCATCGTGGAACACGTTTGGGATGTGAACTCCTTTATTGATGAAACTTCCGTCTCCGGCGAATTGCTGAAAACCCTCTTTGGTTATAACGGCAACCCGTCTCTGACAGAGATGATCGGATACATCGTCTACCTGATTACGGTCAGCATATTCTTTGGCCGCAGCACATCCAAACGCGATGTGAAGGCCGCTCAACCCCAAGTGTAGAAAAAGCAGATTGAAACAGGTTTCGGGTCAGGCATGACGCGAAACCTGTTTTTCGTTACAAAGTGCCCGCGAGGGTATACTAGGAAAATGAAAACTCTTCCCATCCCTTCTTTTTTTGATGCCCCCCGCGTTGGAGAAATCTGGAAAGTGGATTACGCCGCCCGCGCAGATCAGGCGCGCGACTGGGCGAATCAACACAACCTGACGCCTGCTTCCGTTTCGAAGGACAGAATCTCCCTTTTGCTGATTGATGCGCAAAATACGTTTTGTCTCCCAAATTTTGAACTCTTCGTTGGCGGCGCAGTGGACGATAACATTCGCCTGTGCGAATTCATTTACCGCAACCTGGGGAACATCACGCACATCACCGCCACACTGGATACGCATCTCTCCCAGCAAATTTTTCACCCAATATTTTTCGTGGATAAAGATGGGAATCACCCTTCACCGTACACCGACATTCATATCGGCGATTTACGCGAGAACAAGTGGGTCTTCAACCCCGCCCTCGCGCCCAATTACCAAATCGCCCCCGAATACGGCCAGCAGATGATGATCCATTATGCCGAAGAATTGGAACGCAAAGGAAAATACGCGCTAACCATCTGGCCGTATCACGCCATGCTTGGCGGCATCGGCCACGCGCTTGTGCCTGCCTTGGAGGAAGCCATATTCTTTCATTCCATTGCGCGGACAGCACAGCCCGACTTTGAGATTAAAGGCGACAAACCATTTACCGAAAATTATTCTGTGATCGGCCCCGAAGTATTGACCGGGCCAATGGGGGAAACGCTCGGCGCGCACGATATGAAATTCGTTCAGCACTTGCAGAATGTGGATAAGCTATACATCGCAGGCCAGGCCAAGAGTCACTGTGTTGCCTGGACGGTCTCCGACCTGCTCGATGATATTCAGGCCGCAGACCCTGAACTTGCGAAGAAAGTTTATCTGCTCGAAGACTGCTCATCGCCGGTGATTGTCCCTGGTGTCGTGGATCATGCCGACGCGGCGAATGAAGCGTATGTCCGTTTTGCAAAGGCGGGGATGAAGATTGTCAAATCTACAGATGCCATTTGATACTCACTTTACGTGTAAACAGGTACACAAGGTCGCCTCATGTCCATTTTTAATAATACCCGTCTTACCAACGAAACATTTAAACTTGATATCGAACGAATGCGCCGCGGCTGGTACTCGGATAAATATTTCGAGAATATCAATCGTATGTTGATCGCGCTTTCCAAAGAAGAATACACCTACTCGGGCGGGCATCACAACCTGCCTGCGGGCATTTCGCCCGAGAATATATCCGTGGGTGATATTGAAGTGGAGATGCAATGGTTCACGCGACGCATTGGTACAACAGTAATTGTAGGTGTGGATAAGGCGCTGGAGATGCTCCGTCATTGCACGGGGTATTGGGAGAATGACCGCTTCATCGAAACGGCAGATAAATTGGAAGTGTGGGCTGTGCAGGATGGAGATATTACCGAGTCTCCAGACGGCAACCCGATGAATGTTCAGCCCGTCATCAAAGTGCGCGGACGGTATCGCGATTTTGCGTTGCTTGAAACACCGACCCTGGGAATCCTGACTCGTTCCAGTCGCGTAGCCACTAACGTATATGAGACCCTGACGGCCGCGCGCGGCAAACCTGTTTTATTTTTCCCCGCGCGTTTTGATCTGCATGAAGTGCAGGCGTCGGATGGATATGCCTACAACATTGCTGTGCAAAGATTCAACATGGATTACTCGCAAAAGTTGGGACCATTCGTCTCGACCGATGCGCAGGGTGATTGGTGGGGCGGTGCGGGCGGCGGGACGGTGGCTCATGCCGCGATCGCAACTTTTCTCGGCGACACAGCCGAAGCGATGATGGAGTTCTCGCGGATTCTGCCCGCACGCATTCCACGCATTGCGCTGGTGGATTTCAATAATGATTCTGTGCGCGATTCATTGCGTGCGTTGAATGCCCTGTTCGCAAAATATCGTGAATTGGTGGATGCGGGGAATAAGGAAGAAGCGGAGAAATATAAATTGTATGGTGTGCGTTTGGATACCAGCGGAACCTTGCGCGATGTATCCGTCCTGCCGCTTGGCGACCCGAGCCTGGACTTGGGAGTAAATCCGCGGCTGGTGTTCAACATCCGTCAGGCGCTGGATTCTGAATCAGAAAACTGGAACCTGCCCGAGGTTTGGAAAGAGGCGGCGCGGGAATATTGTCACAATGTGAAGATCGTTGTCTCAGGTGGATTCAATCCAGAAAAGATCCGCCGCTTCGAAAAACTGGGAGTGCCCGCAGATATTTACGCTGTTGGCTCGTACCTGTTCAGTAATAACGGCATCACCGCATCAGACTTTACCGCTGACGTGGTGCGCGTGAAAATTCATGGCGAGTGGCTGGATATGCCAAAGGTGGGCCGCAGGCCGCGCGATAATGCGAATATGGAAAGAGTTTGGTAATAATGGAGTGCAGACTTTAGTCTGCATTAAGTTGCGGACTGAAGTCCGCATTCCGATTTAACCGAACCGCCCCATAACGTAATCTTCAGTTTTCTTTTGTTTGGGATTCGTGAACAAAGTTTTTCCGTCGCCGTATTCGATGAGCTCACCTGTCAAGAAGAACGCGGCATGGTCGGCTGTGCGCGCGGCTTGTTGAACGGAATGCGGCACAAGAATAACCGTGTACTCTTTTTTCAATTCCAATAGCGCGGCTTCCACTTTGCCGGTTGAGATCGGGTCGAGACCTGAGGTGGGTTCATCGAGCAAAACGATTTCAGGTTGAAGCGCAAGCACACGCGCAAGACAAACGCGCTGTTGCTGCCCGCCCGATAACGCTATGGCGGGTTCGTCCAAACGATCTTTTATTTCATCCCAAATGGCCGAGAGTTTCAAACTTCGCTCAACAGCTTCGTCCAATTTGGATTTCCGTTTTTCCCCCATCAATTCCAATCCATAAATTATATTTTCGCGAATGCTCATCGGCAGGGTGACAGGCCGCGCGAAGACCATTCCCACCTTGCGGCGCAGTGCGATCACGTCTGTTTTCGGGTCGAGGATATTTTCGCCGTCGATCAGGATTCGACCCGAACTGGCTTTGACTTCGGTCAGATCGTTCAGGCGATTGAGACAGCGCAGCAAAGTGGATTTCCCGCCTCCCGCCGGACCGAATAAAACTGTCACAGCGTTCTGACGGATTTCCATGCTGACGCCACGCAAGGACTCGGTGCCGTCGGAGTATTGGAGGGATAGGTTTTCGATGATGATTTTATCTACCATTGTCTTCTCGCTCTTGCGCGCGAACGAATAACCGTTGCGATAACGTTCATGGTTAATACAAAGACAAGCAGTACCAGCGCTGTCCCGTATTGGATTTGGATCGGCATCTCAGGCACTTGTGTGGAAATGACGAACAAGTGATATGGCAAAGCCATGGTCGCGTCAAAGGCTGAATGTGGAAGCCTTGGCAGGAAGAAGGCCGCGCCTGTGAATAGAATCGGAGCGGTTTCTCCTGCGGCGCGTTCCAAGCCGAGAATGACGCCTGTGAGAATGCCGGGCAAGGCTTCCTTCAAAATGATGCGGCTAATCGTCTGCCAGCGGGTTGCGCCGAGTGAGATGCTCACGGTGCGGAAAGATTGCGGCACAGCGCGCAACGCTTCTTCCGAGGTGCTGATGATGACAGGCAAGGTCATGATCGAAAGTGTGAGCGAGGCGGCCAGAATGGACGTGCCGAATTGCAGAAACAGCACGAACAGTCCCAGCCCGAATAATCCATAGACAACTGAAGGAATGCCCGCAAGGTTAATGATCGCAAGGCGGATGAGTCTGGTCACCTGGTTATCGCGTGCGTACTCGGAAAGATAAATTGCGGCAGCAATTCCCAAAGGCACTGAGAAGACTGCTGTGCCAAGTGTCAGATAAAGTGTGCCGATAATGGCGGGAAGGATTCCGCCCGCACGCATCCCATCGTGTGGAAAGCCTGAGAGGAATTCCCATGAAATGGCGGAACCGCCTTTCACAAGAATGTAGATGACCGTGCCAATGATCGGCAGGACAGTAAAGACCGCCACCAATGTGATGACACTGAATCCGAGTCTTTGAACGGTGTGACGATTACGGGAGAGGAATTTGGTCATCATGATAATATCCTCTCCGCCCGTTTCTTGGCGCGGAAGACAACAGATGAGGCAATAACGTTTACAACCAATGAGATGATGAACAATACCATCCCGATGAAGAACAGAACATGATAATGCGTGCTGCCATTTGCGACTTCGCCCATTTCAGCGGCGATGGTGGCCGTCATGGTGCGGACGGGGGAGAAGAGACTGCCAAGGCTGGTTGCCAGAACCGGCGCGTTGCCCGTTACCATCATCACGGTCATGGTTTCGCCGATGGCGCGTCCTACACCGAGCATGACAGCGGTTAGCACACCGGACTTTGCGGCGGGCAATGTCACACGCCAGATCGTTTGCCATTTTGTCGCACCCAAAGCCCAGGCGCCTTCGCGGTATGCGCGTGGAACTGAGTCCAGCGCATCTTCGGCCACGGACACGACTGTGGGCACTGCGATCCCTCCCAAAAGGAGGGATCCTGTAAAGGCTGTCAGACCAGTTGGCAGATCCAGAAAGACACGTAGAAATGGGGAGAGCACCAGAATCCCAAGAAATCCCAATACAACAGAGGGAAGTCCGCCAAGCAATTCCACCAGAGGCTTTAAGATTTCACGCATCCAGCGTGGGGCGATCTCGGAGATGTAAACGGCGGTGCCGATTCCAAATGGAACTGCGATGAGCGCCGCGCCGAGAGTCACAACCAATGAACCAGTGATGAGCGGCAGAATGCCGAAATAACTTTCAATGGGATACCAGCGGAAATTGAGAAGCGAGGATGCGTCCACTTCGCTGAGAGTGGGCAGGCCTTCGCGCAGAAGAAAGAAAAAGATAAGCGCAACAAACAAGATCGCCGAGTAACCGGACGCTTGAATTAATCTGGTAATAATGAATTCACGCCATGATAAAGATTTTTCCATAGTTCTCCATCATGTCATTGCGAGGAGGGTGCTTTTCCCGACGAAGCAATCTCCTACACTTGCAGAGATTGCTTCGGGCAAGAGCGCCCTCGCAATGGCATTATTTTTTTATTTTATTGCAGGCACAAAACCCAACTCTGCGACGATTTGCTGCGCTTCATCGGAAAGAATCCAATCGAGATATTCCTTGACGATGCCGGTTGGTTCGCCGTTTGTGTACATATAAAGATCGCGCGCGATGGCGTAGGATTTATCGTTCACAGTTTCGATGGAAGGTAGTACATAGCTGCCGCCTGCTTCTTCTGCGATGGCAATCATCTTTAGATCATCTGGCACATACCCAAGCCCATCATAACCAATCGCATTCGGGTTATCGCGGACTTCTGAAATAATACCTTCAGACGATGGCAGTAACAATGTGTTCGTCGAAAAAAGAGTCTTGTCTTCCTTGCTCCCCAAACGCAAAACAGTTTCCAAAAAATAAACGTGTGTGCCTGAATTGGTCTCGCGTGAAAGCCGCACAATGGGGCGGTCCTCTCCGCCCACCTCCGTCCAGTTTGTATATTTTCCGCTGTAAATATCAGAAATCTGTTGCAGTGTTAATTCGCTGACAGGATTTTTAGGATTGACGATCACTGCAATTGCATCGCGTGCGATGATGTGCTCTACCGGCGTAACCCCGTTCGATTGCGCTTCAGAAATTTCCTCATCCTTGATCTTGCGCGACGCGTTGGCTAAATCAACTGTCCCGTTGACCAGAGCCGCGATCCCAGTCCCTGACCCGCCGCCTGTTACTGATATGCGGACGTCTGAGTGGTCGCCCTGATATTTCTCGGCCCAGGCCAGAGCAAGATTGACAATGGTATCCGAGCCTTTATTCTCGATGTAATTTGAGGGGGAATCAGAAGCGGATGAATTATTGGAGGAACTGCAGGAAGTAAGAACGAAAGCGGAAAAAAGAAAGAATATGAGAAAGCGTTTCATTGGATGGGATTATAGTCGGAGGTAGACAGGGAAACAAGTAGACAGAAACCCCGCTTCTAACTCACTGAGAGCTGATTCTGTTTTAATGGACATTTCCCCTGCCCCGAGTGCGTCGCACCTGACTTAATGAGGTGAATCCACTCGATGAGATTCTTCTCGTTAATCAAATTAAATCCACTTGTCTGGTGCGACGCCCCCACACTTTTTTGATACAATCACCTCCATGACCACAGAACAACCCGCCTTTTCCGTTCGGCAGCTTGATTTCTATTACGGCAAATCAAAAGCGCTTTCCAATATCAATCTCGAAATCCAACCCCAAAAAGTGACCGCGTTGATCGGGCCGTCAGGCTGTGGGAAATCCACATTTCTGCGCTGTTTGAATCGCATGAACGATACCATTGCCGGCACGCGTGTGGATGGGAAGATACTGCTCAAAGGTGAGGATATTTACGGCGAGAAAATGGATGTGGTCAACCTGCGCCAGCGCGTGGGCATGGTATTCCAGAAACCGAATCCATTTCCACAATCCATTTACGACAACGTGGCGTTTGGTCCGCGTGTGATGGGGATGGAGGTCAACATGGATGAAGTCGTTCAGCGCAGCCTGGAACACGCCGCACTATGGGATGAAGTAAAGAATGATCTGAGAACCGATGCGCTGGGGCTATCCCTTGGGCAGCAGCAGCGATTATGCATCGCACGCGTCGTGGCTGTCCAGCCGGAAGTGATTCTCATGGACGAATCCACCTCCGCATTGGACCCAATTGCAACCCTGCGTGTGGAAGAATTGATCGCAGAGCTGAAAAAGGATTACACCATCGTCATCGTGACGCACAATATGCAGCAAGCCGCGCGCGTTTCTGATTACACAGGGTTATTCTGGCTGGGTGAATTGGTGGAGTTCGCGCCAACAAATCAAATGTTTACAAGGCCAAAGGAAGAATTGACAGAGGCTTATATTACGGGAAGAATGGGGTAGGTTAGTCAACTGGTCGGCTGGTCGAATTGTCTTTAGTCAAATAAAAAAAGGTGGATGCAGGTTTTCGCATCCACCTTTTACTTCTCACTCACTACTATTTCGTCTCAAACTCATCGTCTGTAGTTTTGATCTCAGACATCTCGCCCGTGGCAATAAATATTGTCCGTTCGCAGATATTGGTCACGCGGTCTGCGACACGCTCAAGATTGTGCGCCACCCACAAAAGCCAGTTGGCGCGTTCGATGGATTTTGGATCCTGAATAATGAACAACATCAACTCACGATAGACCTGGTTGTAGAGCGCATCCACTTCGTCATCTTCGGCGGGGATTGCTTTTGCGGCTTCCACATCTTCTTTTACGAAAGCCGTCAGTGAGCGGTGGAGCATGTCCGCGCCGATCTGCGCCATACGCGGGATGTCGATCAGCGGCTTGAGCAAAGTCTCTTCGCCCATGCGGATGTTGATGTTCGCGATGCCTTTGGCGTAATCGCCCATGCGCTCCAGTTCGGAAATGATTTCCATTGTAGAGGCCAGCAGGCGCAGGTCATGCGCCATGGGCTGCTGCGTGGCGATCAGGATCATTAGTTGATTTTCTATGGCGAATCGTTTTTTGTTGATCTCTTTGTCGTCGGCGATAAGTTTTTCCGCGCCTTTGATATCGCGCTTCTTTAAAACTTCCACCGAAGTGATGATGGCATGTTCCACCATGCTGCCCAGCAGAAGCACTTCATCTTTTACATGTTGTATTTCATGTTCGAATGTTTTTCGGATCATAAGACCTCTGTATGTACCGCGACATTTATGTCGCTTGTTGATTGTAAGGCGACATAAATGTCGCGGTACTGGATTTGGTTATTGTACTATTAACGATACTCTTTCGGTGTAATGCCTTGTTGTATCAACCAAAGGCGCAGACGCTGCTCGATTTGGTCGCGCACTTGTCGGGTGGATTCGATGCGCTGCCCCTCGTCAATTTTAGCGGGATCGTCAAACGGCCAGTGCTCATGCTCTCCCATGTTGAGAAATACAGCGGGGCAATTTTCCTCGGCATCGGCGCACACAGTAATGACATATCCAAAATTGACCCTGCCCAGATATTCCATAACGGACTTCGACCACTGACTCGACGTATCGATCCCAACTTCACGCATCGCTTCCTGGACCTCGGGCAGGATTCTGCCCTTTGGCTCTGTGCCTGCGCTGAAAACTTCGAATTGCTCCCCCGCCAGCGCGCGCAGGAGTCCTTCCGCCATCTGGCTGCGCGCCGAGTTGCCGGTGCAGAGAAATAAAACTTTTGGCTTTGACATAATATTCTCCATTATGTCGATGCGAGGGCGCTCCTGTTCTTCGCCCGAAGCAATCCCCCACATCCTATGAGGTTGCTTCGTCGAGAAGAGCACTCTCCTCGCAACGACATGTTATCCAAACCTTCCCGTCACATAATCTTCGGTGCGTTTGTCTTTGGGATTGGTAAATATTCTTTTTGTTTCTGAAAATTCTATCACCGTGCCTGAACGTGAGCCGTCTTTCTCCAGCATCATCATGGCGGTGTAATCGGATACGCGCGCGGCCTGCTGCATGTTATGGGTGACGATGATAATGGTGTAGTTTTTCTTCAGCTCCTGCATGAGTTCCTCGATGCGAAGCGTGGAGATCGGGTCGAGCGCGGAGGCGGGTTCGTCCATCAAAATAATGTCGGGCTGAATGGCGATGGTGCGCGCGATGCACAGGCGCTGCTGCTGCCCGCCTGAAAGTTCGTAGGCGCTTTTCCGGAGCTTGTCCTTCACTTCATCCCAAAGCGCCGCGCCGCGCAGGGATTGTTCCACTAACTCATCCATATTGCCCTTGAAACCATTGATCCTTGCGCCCCAGGTAATATTCTCGTAAATGGATTTCGGAAACGGGTTTGGCTTTTGGAAGACCATGCCGATCTTGCGGCGCACTTCCACGGGGTCAATGTCTTTGCCGTAGAGGTTTTGTCCGTGCAAAAGGATTTCGCCTGTCACATAGCTGCTGGGCACAAAATCGTTCATGCGATTGAAAGCGCGCAGCAGCGTCGATTTTCCGCACCCCGAAGGACCGATGATGGCGGTGATCTTCTGTTTTTCGATCTTCATGTTCACTTCACTGACTGCGGCAAAACTGCCGTAGAAGATGAAGAGGTTTTTCGTTTCGATTGCGTATTCTGGTGATTGGATGTTTTGCATTTTTTCTTCCAATGTTAGTATTTCTTCTGGAAACGGTTGCGAAGCAGGATCGCAGTCGCGTTCAATGTGAGCAGCAGGACCAACAGCACAATGATCGCGCCTGCGGCAATGGCGTGGAATTCCGATTGTGCGCGGGTTGTCCATTGATAGATCTGGATCGGCAGTGCCGTGAATTTCGAGAACGGCCCGTCAGGGTCGATGCTGATGAATGTGGATGCGCCCACCACAATGAGCGGCGCGGTCTCGCCGATGGCACGTGAGACAGCCAGAATGCTTCCCGTTAGAATGCCAGGCAGGGCATTGGGTAATACGTGATGCCAGACAGTTTGCCAGCGGGTCGCGCCGACACCAAATGCGGCCTGACGCAGCGAATCAGGCACGGCTTTGATGGCTTCCTGCGCGTTGATGATGATCAGCGGCAGGACGAGAGTGCCCATCGTCAACCCGGCGGAGAGGATGGTACGCCCGTTCGCATCCGTGACCCCGAATAGGCTGCCGCTTGTAAGCGGTTCCAGCGCCCGGACAAAGATCGCAAGTCCCAACATGCCGTATACAATGCTTGGTACGCCTGCAAGATTGTTGATGTTGGTTTGAATGACGCGGTTGATGAAATTTTTATTCGCGTATTCCTGAAGATAGACTGCCGCGCCTGTGCCGATGGGCAGGGCGAACAGAATCGCGATTCCCACCATCCATAATGAGCCGAGGATGGCCGTGCGTACGCCCGCAAATTCCGCTTTGGACGACATGGGAGTGGTAAGGAATACCGGCGTAAGCCACGAGCGGAATTCCAATTTTGCTTTTGGATATTTCGCCGCTGCTTCGGCCTTTATATCCTTTGAATGCAAAATCGAATCGGTCATGGACCAGGTCTGTTTTGTGTCAATTTGGATGAGGCGTTCCAAAACCAGAGTATATAGATCAGGCCTGGAGCGCTTCTCCATCGCCTTATCGTTCTCCAGTTTCTTGAATGCGCCGGAAGACAGGTTGGCTGTGAGAATATCCAGTAATTCCTGTTTATTCAGATCATCCAATGGTTTCGCGGTAAATTCTGAAGGGTCATTCTTATATTCGAATGCTACATAACCGAACGCTCCATCCATAACGTTATATAGCAGCGCGGCGAGGCTTAAAATGGCAACGACCAGCGCGGAGAAGAATAATGCCTGCCAGATGGATGCGCTGCGATAGCGCCCGTTGAGAGAACGATGCAAGGCTTCGCCTTCGGGGTAATGGCCGCGGTTTGGATTCATTCATACCTCTGGCGAAACTTGTTGATAATCGTCTGGCTGACCAGATTTAATATCAAAGTAACAAGGAACAACATCAACGCAATGGCGAAGAGACTGGTGTAATCGATGGTGTTGTAGCTCAGGTCACCGCCGCTGATGCGGGCGATATGACCGGTCATGGTTTCCGCGGCTTGAAATGGATTGAAGGTGAAATTGGGGCCGGCGCCTGCGGCGACAGCGACGATCATGGTCTCGCCGACTGCGCGCGAGATGCCGATGATCAAGGCCGCGCCGATGCCAGATAACGCGGCGGGTAATACAACCTGCAAACTGGTTTCAAACTTTGTCGCGCCCATTGCGTATGCTCCTTCACGCAGAGCGCGGGGCACGGCGCTCAATGCATCTTCGCTCATGGATGAGATCAGCGGCAGGATCATGATTCCCATTACAATGCCGGCGGATGCCATGTTATAAACTTCCACGCCCTCGCCGAAAATCTTTTGCAAAAGGGGAGTCATGAAAAGCAATGCAAAATAGCCATAGACCACGGTTGGGATTCCCGCCAGAATCTCGAGGATGGGTTTTAACACCGATCGCGCTTTCGGGGAGGCGTATTCACTTAGAAACAGGGCAGTTGCCAGTCCGAGTGGAAGCGAGACGAAGATTGCAATGGCGCTCGTGATGAGAGTCGAAGTCACCAGCGGCCAGATTCCGAAAAGTCCGACCCCTGGCTGCCAGCGGGTTGTGCCGAAGAATTTAGCGAATGTCACATCGGGGTTATTGAAGAAAAGCAGGGCTTCCTTGCCCAATTCATAAACAATGGCAACGGTGATGAAAATGGACAAAACCCCTGAAACAAACAGCAGGGATTGGATGATACTTTCGCCGGGGCGGATCTTCTTCCTTAGATCGAGCGGACGGAAATTTTGATTTTCCATGATTGTGTTTTCTTGTTTCATTTGCGCTCCATGGTCTCATGGGCTTGCTTTATACAGCAAGAATGGGCTGGCCTCATTTTTCGAGACCAGCCCTGTGTTATTTGTTTATTTCTTACTGGCCTGTGACAGTCGTCCAGGCATCCATGGCGGTTTGGAGATCGGCGGCAGGAGCGGGGAAGTAACCGACATCCACGATGTTGTCGTTGACGTTGCTCAAGTAGAAGTAGATGAACGCGGCAACCTGGGGTTTCTCAGCGAGAATGGCCGCATCGGAGTAGATGAAGAGCGGACGGGCGAGGGGATAAGTTCCATCATCCACGCTGGCCTGATTGGGCTCGACACCTTCCACAGCAACGGCTTTCAAAGCGCCGGAGTTCTCGGTATAGTAAGCGAAACCGAAGTAACCGATGGCATACTTGCTGCCTTCAACGCCCTGAACGAGAACGTTGTCATCTTCAGAGAACTGCGCGCCTTCGAGACCGAGGATGGCTTCTTCGCCAGCGGCGATGTCAGCTTTACCATCGGCATTCAGGTAGAGGGGAGCGACCACAGCTTCGTTGAAATAATCGAATGTGCCGCTGTCTGCGCCGGGCCCGTAAATGACAATCGCTTCGGCGGGGAAGGCTGCGTCAACCTGATCCCAGGTGGTGAATTGGCCTGTGAAAATCTTGCCGAGTTGTTCCTTGGTGAGGGCGGTGACGAAATCATTTTCAGCGCTCACGACCACGGCGAGGGCATCGGTTCCCACGCGGAATTCGATGGGTGTGCGGCCGATCGCAGCGCAAGCTTCCTTCTCGCTGTCTTTGATGGCGCGGGAAGCGTTGGAGATGTCAGATTCACCAGCGGTGCAGAAGCGCTCGAAACCAGCGCCGGTACCGATGCTGTCAACAGTAATGTTGCCGGTATAACCTTCCTGTTGGAAGAGTTCGGCCATGCGTTCTGAAAGGGGGAATACGGTGGAGGAACCCGCGGTGATGATGTCGCCGGTAACGGCGTCAGGGGCGAACATCGCCATCGGGTCTTCTGTCGGGGCGACAGTTGGTTCTACGACGACGGGGATTTGGGTGGCTGTGGGGTCCACAACAACCTGGGTTTCGGCGGCGGGTGTGCCACATGCGGCGAGCAGGAGGCTCATAGCCACGACAACAAATAAAAATGAACGAACAGTTTTGGACATTTCTTTTCTCCTTTTGTTTTATATAACGATGAGATGATAAACTCCCGCTCTTAAGGGCAATGGAAGAATGGGTTAACGTCTTGTTAAGGACTGTACCGCGACATTTATGTCGCTTTGTATTACCAGGCGACATAAATGTCGCGGTACTAAAAAACTACCCGCCATTTCTGGTGGGCAGCGTCTTCACGTGGAAGACAATTAAGGAGGAGAAGAATGAACGCTGCTTATTTTTCTGCCGCAAGCACAGAATTGGTAAGCAACGACAATTCAAAAGGTTGGGAATGCCAGTTCCAGGTGTTGAGATCGGAAATGGCGCGATAAGCTGTCAGGTCAAGCTGTAGTGGCGTGACGGAGACAAACCCCGCCGCCAACGCCCCGACATCTGTTCCTGATTCTGAGACACCTGTCGGCGCGTCGCCCCCGATCCAGTAATAGGGGCGTCCGCGCGGATCAATGCGTTCATCGAGGCGGCTGTGATACACGCGCAATCCCTGACGGGTGATTCGAAAACCGTGAATATCTTCCGATTTTAGAAAAGGCACATTGACATTCAATAAAGTGTCAACGGGCAGGCCGTTCGCGATCACATTGCGGACTGCAATTCCCGCGGCATGTGCGGCAGGTTGAAAATCAATCGGCCCGACGTGCCCTTCAGGGACTTCGAGTGAAACCGCCACACCCGGTATTCCTGCGATCACGGCTTCCATTGCGGCGGTGACAGTCCCTGAATAAGTTACATCATGCCCAAGGTTTGCCCCGACGTTGATGCCGGAGACTACAAGATCGAATTTCTCTTTGAAATATCCGAGCGTTGCCAGCGCCACACAATCGGAAGGGGCGCCATCGCTTGCGAATGCCTGCGTGCCGTCTTCGAGATGGAATTCACGCACGCGCAGGGCGCGGTCCAATGTTTTTACATGTCCGCCACCCGACCAGTTACGGTCCGGGGCGAGGATGGTTACTTTGCCAAGATTACGCATTTCCTGCATCAGGGCCAAAAGCCCGGGAGCAAGCACGCCGTCATCGTTGGTTACTAGTATATTTTTCATTATCTAATTATTTTTCCTTTTTCCTTGGTAGGTCAGGCTTTCAGCCTGACAATATTTGAAAATATATATTTTGGCAGGTTGCAAACCTGCCCTACAAATGCTTATGCGCGAGCCACGCCACTTAAGCGGATAAACGCACTTTCCACATAGCGGATTCCCCAACTGCTGAGGACTCTGAATGCGCTCCACTCTTTCTGCCTGCGGACTTTGGTCGTTTTGTTTTTCAAAGCGATCAATAGATCCGCCGCAGTACTGCCTTCGAATTCAGTTGCGCCGAGGCCGATTGCATCCACCACATGCGCGTCGCTGTTTCCAACGTGGGCAATATCCAGGCGGTTTCCCAAAATGGCGGCATAGTGATTGCTAATTCTATCCAATGTGCTGGCGTTATAGACCTCAATACCGATTAAAGTCTCTGCAACATACGGGTTGCGCAATGCCTTCAAAATGGTACGCGCGCTCAGGCTCTTCATGCCCATTCCGCCGGCCGTTGGATGCGGCGCAATGCAAATGCCGCCGAGTGCGCGCACTCGTAAAACCGTCTCAACCAGTGAAAGGCCGGGGGCCACTTTTTCGGTGATGAAGAGCGCCAGCAGGTCACCGTCAGCGGTGGTAATTTCAATTCCGGGGATCAACTCCACGCCGTAGGCTGATGCGAGTTCCATCGCTTTGAGTGCTCCAGTAATTTCGTCATGGTCGGTGATCGCGATCACATCCAATCCTGCTTGTTTGGCGCGGTTCAATACGGCAGCGAGGGATGCTGTGCCGTCATAACTGTAAATTGTGTGTAAATGCAAGTCTGCAAGTCCCATTTTTTCTCCTTGTTTTCAAGCGTAAGTTTAACCGGGGGCTGTTAAGGACTTGTGAAGGCTGTTTTAAGAAATTGTATGGGTTCCGTTAACAAAAGCTGCCCGCTTTTTGGGCGGGCAGCAGCTGAGGAGGGAAAAATGAATTACGCGCGCTTATGTTTCTTCAGGAATTCGCGGCGTTTGCGGGTCGCGTCCACACTGAAGACAACGATCATGGATAGGAAAATGACGGATGGCAAAATCGATTCCATATACTCTCCATTCTATAGCCACATGATACATCAATCTCTTTAATAACGACCTAAGAGATGGTTAACAACTGGTAAACAAAAATGCAAGATCAGTACGCGTCAGCTTGTTTGCGTTTAAGGCGGGGCTGGGTTTGTTTACGCTCTGCCAGCAATACATCCATCGGAGTATGCAATATACGTTCGCAGATGTGGGTGATATGCACGGCAGAGGAACCGTCGTTTTGAATGGGCATTAATTGTTTTAATTCATCAATTTTTAGATTGGTATGGACTTCCTTGCCCAGCGCGAGCGCAACAAATGTGCTGGTGGATTGCTGGGTGATGACCGCGTCCGCATTCGCGATCATTTGATTTATATCTCCATGGGCAAAAATAATGGCGCCGGGCGCAAACTCGTGGATTTCTCGAATAGCTCTTTTGGTGTCTTCGAGGGGGTGCAGCTTAAAGATTAGATTCCGTTTCCCTGCGATGGCATTACATTTGAGGATGAAATCACGGCGATTATCGGGCCGAAAAGTCTCGCGCAGGGGGGAGGTGGCTGCGAGAACATACCCGTGAAAGGGGAAGTTGTTGTTATAGGCGCTTATTAGGTTGTCGAAATTTGGTATCCCCGTTACGGCTATTTTTTCTTCGTGTACACCCTTGCGGGCGAACAACTCTGCATATCCTTTGGATGCCACGCAAAAAATATCGTACTGATTGGACAGTCCGCTGGTGGAGGTGTTGGCTACATAGCGGGGAAGTTTCAACCATTTGACCAGGTGATACATGATCCCCTCAGGTTCCGTGATGCCTTCCTGCACCAATACCACTCGCTTGCCGCGAATGTTGTTCTGGATGATCAGGTCGCTGCATGTAACCACCAGATCATACGGACGGGCTTCGCCCCGCGGATCGACATTCAGGTTGTGGCGGGAAAGATATTTTTCAGTTTCATGTTTGTGGCGTCCGCCTAAAACGGTGAAATTCAGCCAGTTCAAACGGGCAGCCATATTCTCGATTCCATCCGCATAATACGGTGTGAAATAACAATTATGTTCGAGTATCAGATTGCGGGCAATTGCGTGCATTTGGGTGGTTTGATTTAAGGACCCGCAGATAAAAAGGATGTTTCCCATGCATGGCTCCGGTTGTTTTTTACAAGTGTAGCGATCCTCTATTAAGCCGCAGGGAACGGGAAATTAAGATATTGTTTAATTTCAATCCCCTGTTTTTATTTACCTGTTGTTAACAACGTCTTTTGGGGTTGTTAACCCTTGTGGACTATCCTACAAGGACGCCATTCTCCACAGAGAAATACTATGCCACGTAAAAGCCTTGACCATGATCTCCAAATTATTCGCGACGATCTGCTGCTCTTAAGCAGCATGGTGGAAACCGCCCTGGTTGAATCTGTATCCGCGCTCAAAGAGCACGATATGGAAAAGTCACGTGCTGTGCGTGATAACGATGATCAGATCAATGAAAAGCGGTTCAATCTGGAGGGACAGATTATCGTTACCATCGCCACACAGGCGCCAGTGTTATTCGACCTGCGCTTCCTGGCTTCTGCGATGAATATTTGCACTGAACTGGAAAGGATCGGCGATTATGCCAAGACGATCGCGCGCATTAGTTTGATGTCTGAAGGAATCAGCGTTCCGCGTTTTTTGCGCATCACCTATGATATGGGTGTGAAAGCATCCGATATGCTTCACCGCGCGATGACCGCATTCATCCATACCAATGTGCCGTCCGCCACCCGCATCATTGCCGATGATGATATTATTGACGAAATGTACAACAATCTCTACCTGGAACTGGTCGAATTTGTTGTTCGGGGCGCGCATAATCTGGAACGCGCCAACCAACTTTTTTGGGTGGCGCACAATCTGGAGCGTGCGGCCGACCGCGTGACGAACATCTGCGAACGCACGATCTATGTGGAGACTGGAGAACTGGTTGATATGGCGCAGCCCAGTCTTCGCCCGCAAAAATAAAGAACATCCCTATGCAAACAATTGCCGCAATTGATGTCGGTTCCAACGCGATGCGTATCGTGGTTGGACGGATCGTCTACGATGGGAAGGTTGAAGTGGTGGAGAATCTGCGCCTGCCGGTGCGGCTGGGGCAGGATGCCTTCACAACCGGCATCGTCAGCGAGGAAACCGCTCAACAGGCTGTGGATGCGTTCAACCGTTTCCGCAAGATCATGGACGATCATCAAGCGCAGAAAATCCGCGCGATAGCCACCAGCGCGATGCGTGAGATGACCAACGGCGATCTCTTGATAGACAGGATTGCGCGTTCCACAGGCATCGAGATCGAGATCGTTAGCGGGGAGGAGGAAGCGCGGTTGATCCATCTGGCTGTGGCACAGGCTGTAAACCTGAAGAACAAACATGCGCTGTTGATAGATATTGGGGGCGGCAGTGTGGAAGTGACGCTTTCACAAAACGGGAATATTCTTTCCACTGAGAGTTACAACATGGGGACTGTGCGTCTGCTCAAAAAATTGAGCGGCGAAAAGAACCCGGCGATGCCTTTTCATAAACTGGTGCGTGAATACGCCGAAGCGGCGCGTCACCGCATTGACCGTGAGATTGGTTCGCAAAAAATAGATATTTGCGCCGGGACGGGGGGAAACATCGAGGAGATGGGCAACCTGCGAAAGAAACTTTTCAAACGCGATAGCGACCGCGCCATCACTCTCGAAGAGCTGGATAAGCTTGTTGAAACACTGAGCAGGATGAAGGTCGAAGAAAGGATGCGTAAATTCAAATTGAAACCTGACCGGGCGGATGTCATCCTGCCGGCATCCATCGTCCTGCAAATGATCGCGCATGAGGCGAAGATCAAGGAAGTGACCATCCCCAATGTCGGGCTGAAGGATGGCGTGCTTTGGGATATGGCCTATCGCCTGCGGGAAAGCACGCGAGTTTCGCCCCGCGAACAGGTGTGGACTTCCGCGCTGCGCCTCGGCGAAAAATATCAATTCGACGCGGAACATGCGCAACTTGTGGCGCACCATGCCGGGAAATTATTCGACCAGTCTTATGCATTGCACAACCTGGATGAAGAGAATAAATTATTGCTGGAGATCGGCTCGTTGCTGCATGATATCGGTCATTTCATCAATACCGTGGACCATAATAAACACAGCTATTACATTCTGAAGGCCAGCCCATTGATCGGGTTGTCTGAAGTTCAGCAAAGCATCGTTGCGAATGTCATGTTGTATCACCGCAAATCAATGCCGTCTGTGGGAGATGATGGCTTTCGGGCGCTATCACCAAAAGAGCGCCTTGTGGTTATAAAACTCTCGGCGCTGATGCGGCTTGCCGACGCGCTGGATGTCAGCCACACGGGACGCGTGAAAAATATACAACTCGAGCAGAATAAAAACACCTGGAAATTAAAGCTGCGGGGAAACGGCGACCTTATGCTGGAGATGTGGACGCTTGAAAAGCGCCTGAAACTTTTTCAGGATGTCTTCGGCGTGAAACTTGAGATCACAGAATAACCCATGAACACACAGACGCTTTTACTGGACGCGCTAAACACGCGCTGGGATCAATATAAATCCGAGCTGAAAACCTGCCGCCGCGAGTTTTCTGAAGAAGCGGTGCATGACTTCCGCGTAGCGTCGCGCCGTTTGCTATCTTTTCTCGATCTTCTGCGCGCGGTAATTCAGGATCCCAAAATCAATAAAATACGGCGCGTTCTGAAAGGTGAACTCGATGACCTTGATGATCTGCGCGATGCGCAGACGTTGCTTGCCGATATATCCGAGACGATCCACGAAGCTCCAGTGCTTCAACCTTATCGGGAATATTTACGGCATAAGGAAAAAAAGCTGCTGCGCACCGCTCGTAAAGAGATCAATTCGCTGAAAATAGGAACGCTTACAAAACGCATTCGGAAATTATCGAGGATGATCGAGGCCTTCAATCCAATTAACCTGGATGCGGGTTTGTTCCCCGCGGTTGATGAGGCCTTTGCGGTTGTTATTCAACGCTATGGACTGATCGACCCGGGGCAGCCAGCCACGATCCACCGCTTAAGGATCGCATTCAAGAAGTTCCGATATATGATCGAAATCATCCATCCCATCCTTGAGGGTTTTCCCGCAGACCAACTAAAAAGGATGCATGATTATCAATCAGCCATGGGTGACATTCAGGATATGGAAGTGGCTTTGCGGGAACTTGCAGATTTTGGCGAACAAGCGCCTGCATCCTATGACCCCGAGCCTGCCCACTCTTATTATAGAGAACGCCACGCCATTACCTTATCACGTTATATCGAAGACAAGGGCGAGGTGATTACCTTTTGGCGCCCTGCGCCAGACCATCCGTTTCCAGAGGAGAAAAGAACATGAACCTGTATACCATCCGCCATGCCATTGCAGTAGATGAAGGCGCGTCCGAATACGAGGATGACAGCCAGCGTCCGCTCACCGATAAAGGCAAAAAGAAGATGCGTCAGATCGCAAAAGGCTTGCGCGCTCTCGGCGTGGATTTTGACCTGATCCTGTCCAGCCCGTATATCCGCGCCAAAGAGACAGCCGAAATCCTTGCGGATGTTTTCAAGATCAAGACGGACATCGCTTTCAGTGAAAACCTCATCCCCATGGGCGACCCTGACTTGTTGATCGCTGAAATGAATGAGAAATATAATGCGAATAGTATTGCATTGGTTGGGCATGAACCCCATCTCACAGCCCTGGTCAGCCTGCTCGTTTCTGAAAACGCAGGTGTGGATATGACCCTCAAAAAAGGCGGCGTGTGCAGGCTTTCCGCCGATGATCTGCACCATTCCCGCAAAGCGACTCTGGAATGGCTGCTCACACCGGGTATACTGATTGAGATTGGCGATAAATGAGTATGACAGAAACCATAGACCTTACCTCCCCATCCTTATATATCAACCGTGAACTGAGCCTGCTTGAATTTCAGCGCCGCGTGCTCGAAGAGGCCTTGGATGAATCCAAGCCTCTGCTCGAGCGCATAAAATTTCTTGCCATCTTCGGCTCGAACATGGACGAGTTCTTCATGGTGCGCGTTTCAGGCATCCGCAAGATGGTGGAGGCGCGCATTATGGAAATCTCGCCGGATGGCATGATTCCGCCGGATCAACTCGCGGCGATCCGCAAGCTGGCGCTGGAGTTGTTGAATGAGGCGCAGCGCTGTTATCAGAAAAAACTTTTATCCAGGCTGGATAAAGCGGGCATCCATATTATTGATTATAAAAAATTAAACAAGGCGCAAAAGGAACGCGCCGATACTTATTTCAAGGAAGTGGTCTATCCCGTACTTACGCCGCTCGCGCTCGACCCCGGCCACCCGTTTCCGCATATTTCAAATCTAAGCTTGAACCTTGCCATCGTGATCCGCGATAAAAAAGGGAATGAAAAATTCGCCCGCTTGAAAGTGCCGGATACATTGCCGCGCCTTCTCCCCATCAAGCGCTCTTCGGGCGGAGTCCGCAAGGATGGGACGATTCCCCATCAGCATTATTTCGTCTGGCTCGAGCAGGTGATCGCCGCCAATCTCGATGACCTGTTCCCCGGCATGGAAGTAACCTCCGCGCATCCATTCCGCATTGTGCGCGACGCTGACATCGAAATTCAGGAACTCGAAGCGGACGACCTGCTGGAGACCATGCAGCAAAACATCCGCAAACGCAGGTTCGGCTCGGTGGTGCAGGTGGCAGTTTATGAATCCATGCCGGGCAATATCCGCGAACTGCTCGTGGATAACCTTGAAGTATCCCGAAACGATGTGTATGTTTTGGAGAGTCCGCTTGGCTTAAGTGGATTATGGCAGCTTTACAGCAGCGTGGAACGACACGATTTAAAAGACACACCCTATAAACCGCGCCTTCCCAAAGCCTTAAGATACATGGCGGAGGCGAATATTTTCGACGCAATCAGAAATGAAAATATTTTGCTCCATCATCCTTATGATTCTTTCGACCCTGTCGTTGACTTCCTCGCCGCCGCTGCGCGTGATCCGCAGGTCCTGGCCATCAAACAAACTTTGTATCGTGTCGGGACGAATGCGCCTGTCGTTGAAGCCCTGCTCGAAGCGGCGGAACGCGGCAAACAAGTGGCTGTGCTGGTCGAACTCAAGGCGCGCTTCGATGAAGAATCCAACATCGGCTGGGCGCGCGCATTGGAAGAAGTGGGGGTGCATGTGGTTTACGGCCTTGTTGGTTTGAAGACCCATTGCAAAGTCACCATGGTTGTCCGCCAGGAAGGGGAGGGCATTCGCCGATATTTGCATCTTGCCACCGGGAATTACAACGCGAACACTTCCCGTGTTTATGAAGATTTCGGTATTTTTACCTGCGATGAAAGTATGGGCGCGGATGCAACCGACCTTTTCAACTACCTGACGGGGTATTCAACAAAACAGGAATATAGAAAATTATTGGTCGCCCCCGTCAGCTTGCGCAAGAAATTGGAGAAATTGATCCTGCGCGAGATCGAACATGCGGGGCAGGGACGCAAAGCCCGCCTGATCTTCAAAGTCAATTCGCTGGTTGACCCGCACATGATCCAGCTTTTATATCAGGCATCGCAGGCGGGTGTGCAGGTGGACCTGCTTGTGCGCGGCATGTGCTGTTTGCGTCCCGGCATAAAAGGCGTCAGCGAAAATATTCGCGTCATCAGCATTGTCGGGCGTTATCTCGAACACAGCCGTTTATTTTATTTTCACAACGATGGCGCCGAAGAGATTTATCTTGGCAGCGCCGACCTGATGCCCCGCAACCTCAATCACCGTGTCGAAGTCGTCTTCCCTGTCGAAAACAAGAATCAAATTCATTATTTGCGCCAGCATGTTTTGGATGCGTATTTGAAAGACAATATGCGCGCCAGAATTCTACAACCAGACGGCACATATATTCGCCTTGTACCTGAAACAGGAAAAGATATAGTCGATGTTCAGGAAAAATTTATGAGTTAGTTCAGTGGGATTACAAAATAAAAAGTACTTCCGCGGCCTTCATTGCTTTCCGCCCAAATTTTTCCGCCGTGCGCTTCGATGATGTGTTTTGAAATCGAGAGACCAAGTCCCGTGCCTGAACCTGTGCGGGACTTATCGACTCTATAGAATCTTTCGAAGATGCGGGATAGACTCTCCGCCGGGATTCCGACTCCCGAATCCCGCACAGCGAATCGGACTCCGCCGTTGGCTGATTCAGTTTCGAGAGAAACCTCGCCCCCGGGCCTTGTGAACTTCACCGCGTTGTGAATCAGATTCACCAGCACCTGCTCCAAACGCGATTTGTCCGCGCGGATGTTTGGCAGGTTATCCTCACACTTAACCGATAACTTTAGCCCCGCGCGTTCGGCTTGCATCCTCATTCGGTCAGCCGCAGATGTGACCAAACTCTTCGGGGTCAACGGCGCGAGGATCAACTCCACCTGGCCTGACTCGATGCGTGAGAGGTCGAGCAATTCCTGCGCCATCTGCGTCAGCGCGTCTACTTCAGTGCTGATCCTGCCGAGGAAACGCGGACCAGCTTCCGGGTCCGAAAGAGCGCCGCTTTGCAGCGTTTCGGTCAACGCTTTGAGCGAGGCGAGCGGAGTCCGCAGTTCATGCGATACGTTCGAGATGAAATCCCGCCGCACAGTTTCGAGTCGGCGCACGCGGGTCAGATCCTGCGCGAGCAAAAGACTTCCGCCCGCGTGGGTATCCGGGATGGCGATGAGCTGCAAAAATTGACGGCGCGCGGGCAGTTCAACCGATTCGCTTTGCATTTCGCCGGTCTGCTGGCAGCGCCGCCACGCATCCACCAATTGATGATTGCGCAAAATTTCGGTCACGCTCGACCCAAGCGCATTTGATATTTCGAAAAGTTTTTGCGCCGCAGGGTTTGCAAACTGGATGAACCCATTCGCATCTGCGATCATTACGCCGTCGGTCAACTGGTCGAGGATGGCGGAGAGTTTGGCGTTATCCGAGTCTAAAGCCGAAAGCTGAAGGTCGAAGGTTGTTTGTAGTGAAGCAATTGCGTTGGATAAATCTTCAAAACCCTTCAGGTCAGTGGGAAGGTTTTCAGGCCGGTTGCGAATGATATTTGCATACCCGCTAATGCGTTTTTTTAAATCATAATATCGCCACGCAAACCATGCGGCGACAAAAAATAAAACAAGACTGAATACCAATAGAAATGAATTCATCCCGACTTTCGACTTTTGACCTTTGACTTTTTTTCATCCTTCACACTTGCCCGGTACGCAAGTGCTGGGTAATTCATCCTTCATCCCTTCCCCTATCCTTCGAATCTATATCCCCCGCCTCTCACCGTGACAATGCGCGTGGGGTTGGAAGAATCCGCTTCGATCTTCTGCCTCAGCCAGCGGACATGCACATCCACGGTGCGGCTGTCGCCGATGAAATCCCAGCCCCAGACGCGCTCGAGGATGAATTCGCGCGAAAGCATCTGGCGGCGGTGTTCGGCAAGGAAGAGCAGCAGTTCATATTCCTTTGGCTTGATCTGTATCGCTTCGCCGTTCAAGGTGACTTCACGGCGGGTGAGGTCAATGACGAGGTTGTCGAAGGTCAATTTTTCGTGCGGCGTATTTGCATCTCTGGACTTCCCCATTTCCTCGCGTAATAATCGCGCGCGGCGGAGTTGTGCCTTGACTCGCGCCATCAACTCGCGCATGGAGAAGGGCTTGGTCAGGTAATCATCCGCGCCGACTTCGAGACCGACCACACGGTCAATTTCGTCGTCACGCGCGGTAAGCATCAAAATGGCAGTGGACATTTCCTTGCGGAGAATGCGCGCCACTTCGAAGCCGTCCATTTCGGGCAGCATGATGTCCAGTACGATCAGGTCAGGTTTCAAACGCCGCGCAGATTCGAGGGCAGAGCGGCCGTCCCCGACAGTTTCAACCGTATAACCTTCCTTTTTCAGGTTATAGGCGAGGGTCTCTTGTAAAGAGAGTTCATCTTCGACGACAAGAATTGTTTCGGGCATCGATCAGGAATATACCACAGTGAAAATCCGCATCTGTTAAGGGGATGTTAAAGAAAAAGCCTGCCGAATGGCAGGCTTGAATTTCATGGGATAACGTCAAACTCGATTGTCTGATCAGGAGCGATATTTTCATTCAAAAATAATTCAACCTTGTATTTTCCAGGGAGCTTGATCAGTGGTTTGAATCCTGTTCCAAAACGATTCTCTGTGATCCTGTGTGTTGACCTGGAAATTTCGGCATCCGCCTTGTAACCTGTTACCTTCACCACCGACCAGCGGATGGTCGCGATATTTTGCCCGGTCGGATCGTTGACGTCAAAGATTATGTAAATGTTCGGGTCTGGTTTGAATGTGTTGACGGAAGTGCCATTGAGGCTATTGGCAAGGTACGCATTAAAGATGCCGATTTGCCTGGTTGCCGTGGCGGTGGGCGGTTCATTGGTTGGGGTAAATGTGGGCGCGGATGTTTCAGTCAGTGTGGGCGCAAATGTCGCTGTTGGAGAAATCATCTCTGTTGGAAAGTCTGGTATGGTGGTGGCGGTGATGACCAGGGGGGTGGAAGTAGGCGGCTCGGCGTTGGCTTCATTCGACCTGCTCAATAAAAATGGGATGGCCGCAACAGCGATGGTGGTTATTGCGCCGATGACCGCTATGATTACGTTTGGATCCACCTTGGATGCCTTTGCACCTTCTTCTGGTGTGGTTTTCTTTTTCGCCATATGAACACCTTTCCTCTCGTTGAAAATATTAATTACAGATGGGGTAGATTGTCCAGCAAAGTGCTTGAAACCCGTAATATTTTCCCAATTGTAATACGGTATTGTGGAATTATGAGTTGGGCAATCCTGTTTTTGGGCGGCAGGGGTATTTGCGAATACAATCGCCCCCCTCTGTCCTTCAGACATCTCCCCCAAAATCAAAAACCGATTTTAGGGGAAAAGACTTCAGATGGAAAGGAATATAAATTTTCATAAACACAGCACCTTTCCCTTCCCCCATTCGTGTTCGCTGAATGGGGAAGGACGGGACGGGGGTCAAATAGACTGTGGACGATAGATGATGAACAATAGGCGTTACTCACGTTCTTCAAGATTCCCTCCTCATTGCGTTTGGCCAACTCATCGAACAACCTCAGCCCGCCCGACGATACCCTAACGGGCACACGTAAACCGTCGGGCTATTCTTACAAAGTCCGCTGAAAGCGGACTAGTCGCCTTAAGGCGACTTTGTATGCGTAGCCCAGGACTTTAGTCCAGGGCGGTCGATTGGATGCGCCGATGTCATCTTATTCCACACCTTCCGCCGCTTTCCTCACACCCTTCAACACCCCCTCCTCATCGCACTTGACCAACTCATCAAACAACCTCAGCACGGACTTGACCGCTTTGCGTCCGCATGGGCGGAAACGAAACTACGAAGCTTCGTAGTTTGAATACGAAACAGGGGAACTAAACTACGAAGCTTCGTAACTCGAATACGAAACGGGGAAGAGGTGCGGACGGATCATTCCACGCCCTCCACCGCCTTGCGGACATTTTTCAACACCCCATCCTCATCGCACTTGACCAACTCATCAAACAACCTCAACACGGATTTGACCGCTTCACGTCCACATGCGGAGCGATCTTGCGCAGCATATGTCGTTGCGAGACGGTGCTCTCCCGTCGAAGCAACCCCCTGCTAAACGGACAAATCTTATCGAGGAGAATCTTCTGCTTAATCGGAGATTGCTTCGTCGCGAAGAACAAGAGCGCTCCTCGCAACGACATGTTATCCAGCGATTACTTCACGCACACCTTTCAAAATTCCTTCCTCATCGCACTTGACCAACTCATCAAACAACCGCAACACGGACTTGACCACCCCCGCATGTGGCGCAATCTTCCGCGCCTTGCGGAAGGTTGCGATGGCATCATCCACCGTAGGGGCGACCCGCCCAGCGCTGACCGTGGACTTGTCGGGCGGGATAGTTTTGCCATTGTTCGTCTCGGTTGGCATTGACGGGTCGCCCCTACCACCGCAAATCGTCAACCCACACAACGCCAACCCCTTCGCATCCAGCGCGGAATAATACTCGGGCGTCTTGGCAAGGATTTCATCCGCCTGCGCAATGGACTTGGTAAAAGCCTCTTGCGCGGTTTTCCTTTCCCCTTGCCGCAAAGCGATGATTCCGTGCAAGGCAGTTGCATCGTAATCGTCTTTCTCCACATTATATTGAAGAGCAGTTTCGATGGCGGCGTAGGCATTGATCAAATCATTTTGGAAAAGATAAGTTTCTGCTAATGCTGATCGTGCTCCTAGTTGCACTGTTAGAAATGAAATTTCATCGGCAATTTGGATGGCTTGCTGAAAGTTTTCTTTGGCATGTTTGTATTCACTAAAACTTAAAAAAGAATTTCCAATAATTTCACAAGCCTTTGATTCGCCACTACGGTCACTAATTTCGCGGAAAATAACCAATGCTTGTTCACAGAATTCAATTGCTTTGAGTTTATCGCCCAAATCAGCATAACAAGACCCGATATTACCAAGCGCACTCCCCTCATTTCGGCGGTGCCCATTCTTGCGATAATACTCTAATCCTTGTTCATAGAATTCAATGGCTCTTTGTATGTCACCGAGTTCGGAATAACGATTTCCTAAACCAATAAGCCAGTTCGCTTGATTTTCTTCATCTCCAATTTCACGCGCTACTGCTAATGCCTGCTCATCAAATTTAATTGCTTTGTACGGCTCTCCAAGAGCAGCGTAGGCAATTGCTAAGTTACCAAGAAACACCCCCTCTATTCCTCGTTCCTTTTCTTCTTGCGCTGTATGTAGCCCACTTTCATAAAATGAAATCGCTTTTTGTGCATCTCCAATCCAGAGATATGAATTTCCTATTCCATACATAGTGGTGATAATTAGGGATTTGTCTTGCAACTTATCTTTTACCAGAAAGTGCAAATCAATCACTAGACGATAATGTCCCCACAAGAACAGGTAATCAGAATCAACCTCAGCCAATACGCTTGCGGCGGTATCATAACCGCCTGCTTCACAGCGCAATTCAAATTCCGCCAGTTGCGCGGCGAGATCGTCCAGTTTTTTCCATTCCGCGCGCGGCTTGCGGGCTTGGGCGAAGTAATCCGCGGCGCGGTTGAGCAGGTCGTGTTGGGTAAAGGCATTTGTTAACCGCGAAGCACGCAAAGAGCGCGAAGATTCTTCTTGGTTTTCCTTAGTGACCTTCGTGGTTAAATCTTTTTCAACAGGAATAATACTGAAAGCATATTCCTTATCCGCAGGATGTAAATGATACCTTCCAGCCTCGCGACGGGCGAAGTGGATGTTCACCAAACGATTCAACACCAGCGCGCTGTCAATGCTTGGCAGGTGCGGTTGCAACAGGTAATCAATCGCGGCGGGGCTGACGGGTCGGTTATAGACAGCCAGCGCCTGCATCACTTTTTGCGCGCTTGGGTCAAGGCGGTTGAAGGCTTCGCCCACCAGTTTCTGCACCACTTCATCGGGCAGG
>JACRBH010000245.1 GCA_016234535.1 Chloroflexota bacterium | reverse complement strand
TGAAACAGGTCAATGGGTGCCGCTACACAAGAAGATTGTCATTCCCGATGATAAGGTTCAGCTTGCCCAACATTGGAAGGAAACTCGGGAGAGAGGCTGGGAGAAGTTTACAGACATACAGCTTCAAGTTACGCTGGATATTGTCAAAGCGCTCGTTGCAAAATACGGGAGTATTGTCGAAATCCTGGGTCATGATGTGGTCAACCTGCACAATCGCACAGACCCCGGAGCGCTCTTCCCGATGGAAGACTTTCGAGAGCAGTTATTTGGGCGAAGGCAGCCCATCATCAAGGAGCATGAAGTAAACATAGAGTCAGTTTTGTACGCGAACCGTGAAGGGGCATTGCCGGATATCGCCAGCAGTACGTGGGGCTCCCTGCTGCCAAAGGGCGCACAGGTGGAAATTACTAAAACAGTGGATGAATGGGCAAAGGTAAGAGTATTAAAATTAGCGCCTTTACTGAGGGATAAAAAAGGCTGGGTGAAAAGGCTGTTGATTGAATCGATCCAGGCGAAGAAGAGTACCATCAACCAAATGAAGATCAACGCAGAATTTTTCAAGCCGACCGCAAACCCACCTACTGAAAGGTGGCCCATCCCAGCCGGTACCCGCGTTCGCATTCAGGAGGTACACGACAAGCAGTGGACTCTTGTTGCACTACTGGGTGTTTTCAACGGAAAGCAGGGAATGGAAGGCTGGATCCAATCGGACTGCCTAACGGCAGTGCCGTAAAATTTGCATCAAAGTAATAACTGCCGTTAGGCAGCCCAGCCTGTAGCGCGACATTTATGTCGCCAATTTTGCAAGACTGCGAAGCGTCTCGAATTACCGCGTAAGGTGAGTAATAAGTTTACGCCAGATTCGTAACGTACACAGAAAAGACCGGCTCATAAAATCGAGCCGGCCTTTTCTGTGTATACCAAGCACGGGCATAAATTGCGCTTTTTATCAGCCACAGAGCGCGCAGAGAAAAATAAGATTTTAGGAGGTTTTCCTCAAAGTTCTCTGCGGTCTCTGTGGCAAAAATTGGATAAGGCAAAACCTCAGTTTGTGACCACATTCAGTATACGTTAGAGAAACCTTTGTCTCAAATATCAGTTTCGACTATTTTCCTCCGCCTTTATTTTTCCCATCGCCACCACTTTTGTTTTTTCCATCATTGCCGGTTTTGGTCTTGGATATTTTTGCCCAGCCATAGGCCTGGAATTCCAAGGCTTTCTTTTCCAGCGGGAAAACCTTCACTGGGGTGTGAACGGATGGGGTGGTAAGCCGCCATTCAGCCGTGTAATAATTGGTTTCATGACGGAGACAGAGCCAGCGCACAAGCTCATTGCGATCCTTATCAGCAATGCTTGCCCAGATGTGATTGCCTCTTGGGGCATATTCTTTAATGGTAACCACATCACCTGTGTTCAAAGAATAAGCAACCAGCGATGACTCCGATGGCTCGGCGTATACATTCAACGTAGCTCCCTTTTTTGGCGGACTGACAGTGACCTGCATCGGGAGGTCCGGAAACGGCTCAAGATCGGAGAGATTGTGGTAAAGAGGTTTGTCGGAGCTTTTGGAAAAGATCGGCACAAAAAGCGAAAAGGCCTGACCGATTCGAAACTGGTCGCCTTTTGTGCTGATTGAAGTCATAACATGATAGAGCCACGGTTCAGTATGCCAGTTGTGAAGCAGTGGATCCGGCATGGGTGCGCTATGATTTAAAGTTGCAAGTTTGACATAACCGCTATATGTTTTATCTTCCGGAAAACCGGCGTATATATTCCAAGCATACCCAATTGTCTCAAATTTTGGAGTCGCCCCATCCGCCCACCAGGTTTCGCTGCTTTGATTAAATTGACCGGTTGATGGAATGGTGAGAGCGACCCAGTTGCTGTTCTGCCCCTTCATTAACTCCGCACGGCCCGGATTGAGAGCCTGCATAAACAGGACTGCAGCACGACTCAACAAGATCAGGTCCTGCCCGGCCTTCGGTGAAAGCACATTGCTTTTTGTGGCTGGCGGGTTTTGAATTTTCTTATCCTTCCAATCCGGTCTGGCCGATCTCGGTGGGTCTTCGGGCTTGCTTGCATAGAATTTCATTTGATCACTCCTTTCCTGGAACCAATAAAAACATCCCTTGCGGGTTTGATCGATAAAGTGATCTGTGAAATTGCGGTTGATTTAACAAGGTTTTTCAAAAGATTCGATATCAGAACGCATTTTACAAACCACTGTTTGAAACCATTTCCGATACCGATGCATCCACCCTTGGTATTGCCGAAGAATATTTTTCTCTGTTATGTTTGAATATTACCACAATGTATATCCAATTCAAGTATATTTTCCTGCCTATTCCACGTTATCATCTGTAGACTCAGAACAGGCGGAGTCAGGTAGGTGATTTTGACCTGGGCACACGGAAAGAAGGACTCCTTGCTTCGTAATACTCCCCCGTCTCAACGCATCCAAATCCCATGAACAACAGAACAATTTCCCATATCATTGAACCGCAGCTTGTTATCGAAGGCGCAGGCGTTTTATTGAGGCGTTCCATCGGCCCGCGCGCAAGCAACGAATATGACCCATTCCTGCTTTTCGACCATTTCGCATTCAACAATCCACTCGAAGGCCCCATTCGCGGATTTCCCATGCATCCGCATCGAGGGATTGAAACCGTCACTTATATGCTGGATGGTTCCGTCAATCACCGCGACAGCCTTGGCAACACAGATATGATCGGCCCCGGCGATGTGCAATGGATGACAAGCGGCCGCGGAATCTTGCATGAAGAAATGCCGCGCCGAAGTGAGAGCAGCGGCAACATCTACGGCTTCCAACTTTGGGTCAACCTGCCCGCCGCGCAAAAAATGAATCCGCCCCGTTACCGCGGAGTAAAATCATCCACCATACCGGTCATCGAAAAGGAAGGCGCGAGTATCCGACTCGTGGCTGGAGAATTGGATGAGACTCGCGGACCCGTGACAGAAATCGCCGCCTCGCCTCTTTACATGGATGTGAAGCTGGCTCCTGCTTCGAGATTCATTTATCCCATCCCAAGCGGACACACCGCGCTGGCTTACGTCTTTGATGGCGCTGGAGAATTTGCAGGCGAAGCCGTTGAATCCGTCAGCATGGTGGTCTTCCAGAATAACGGCGACCAGATCAAGGTCAGGAGTGACGCCGCAGGCAGGGGTGTGCGGTTCATGCTCATTGCGGGCGCACCTTTCAAGGAACCTGTTGTCCCGTATGGGCCATTCGTCATGAACACCGTGGAAGAGATTCAGCAGGCCATTCTGGACCTTAGGAATGGAACATTTGTAAAGTAAGGCAGAAAAAAATTACAGGAGAAAAAGGGATCACCGGATATAATCTGGCGGTCTCTTTTTTTTATCCTCATTCATTCGGAGTGTGTATGAATCAAACTCAGGTGCTGTACGGTGAAAGATTTGGAAGGCAGGGCGAATTGCGGATCGGATGCTCGGCAACGATCTTCGATGAAAAGCGCGAAAAAGTTCTGCTCACCCGCCGCGCCGATAATGGACGCTGGTGTCTGCCGGGCGGGCGCATGGAAGCCGGCGAATCGGCGGCTGAGGCGTGTGAAAGGGAAGTTTTGGAGGAAACCGGCCTGACGGTCCGCGTGAAGCGGTTGGTCGGTGTGTACAGCGACCCCGATCAACTGGTCATCTATCCCGATGGAAACAAAGTCCATATCGTCGTCCTGAATTTTGAGGCACAAGTCACCGAAGGCAAATTAGGCCTGAGCGACGAAACAGCCGACTTCGGATATTTTTCGCTCACGGAAATGGAAAACATGCCGATGCACGGCAGACATAAGGATCGTGTTATGGATGCGTTGAGCGAGAATAGCGATGCGTTTATCAAATAATGGGGTTATGGAATATCACAAAATCACATACATGCAAAAGGAAGAGCAATGCTCAGATTACTTTCCCACAAACTAAAGAAGTACGCCATCGGCTGGTTGATCTCCTTTTTATTTTTACTGGACGGATTCTTCATGGGCTATCTCATGCCGAGTATCGGGGCATCCATGACAGGCGGTTCCGCAAAGACGGGTCCAATTGACCTGATGTTCTTCTACACTCCGCAAACAGCATACAAAATGATCGCCAGTTACGGCGACAGTGTCCGCTCGTCTTATCGAGCCGTTGAGTTAACGGTGGACATTGCCTACCCGATGGTGTACACACTATTTTTTAGTTTGTTGATCACATGGTTGTTCAATAAAGCCTTCGACCCCAAAAGCAGAATGCAAAGATTGAATGTTGTGCCTTTTGGCGCAGGGCTGTTTGACCTGTTCGAGAATCTCGGCATTGTAACCATGCTTTCGATCCACCCGGCCACACCCGTCAGCGTAGCGTGGCTCACCACTATTTTCACCATGACGAAATGGAGCTTCGTGGGGGCAAGCCTGATATTGATGATTATTGGGGTTGCGGCAATAATCGCAAGGGCAAATCGAAGAAACAGGAAGCACCATCATCACACAAGAACCCACACCGATGGAGGTACAACGTAGTCAATAGACTTTATCAGTAACTCACCTTGCGCACCCGACCGTGATTCCCTGAGCGACACTTGCGCCGTACTGCGTTCGTTGCAGTGCAGGTGTAGCGAAGGGTCTCTGAGACAATCGTAGAGGTTCTCACCGCACTGGTGCGCGGCGCAAGTGTCGCTTCGCTCAGAACGACACTGCGTAAGGTGAGTCAGTAATTAGAAAAAACGTCCCGAAGGTTGACGTCAGGCGCTCAATTTTCTCGAAACAAACCTTCGGGACAGTGCTTGTATATTGTTTCCGAGAATGTCTGATTCTTATTCACCGCGTACTCAACGCCCGGGAATTAACACATTTGTATAGTAATATATGATTCAACTCCTTGAAAACTGGAGAGACCGCCAATACAATTTGGCGGTCTCTCCAGTTTTCAATTGAAGCCAGCAAGGCGCAAACGCGGGAAGTGCATGGAGTACGAATTCAGGAAACAAAAATCACAAAGCAATTATCCAACACGGGTTCATCAGGATAAATAAAGGAGAAATAATGTTATACAAGCTTTCGCGCAGGTTGAGAAAATATGCAAAAGGCTGGCTCATCGTCGTTTTATTTCTGGTTGACGCGGTCTTTACATTTTTCCTTATGCCGTTCATCAACGCTTTCATCGCCCGCACATCAACCGCCCCAGTCCCCGACCTGATGTTCTTTTATACGCCACAAACTGTGTATACAGCAATCGCAAATTATGGCGAGTATCTGCGGCGGTTCAACATCACAGTCAACTTAACCGTTGACCTGGTCTACCCGCTTGTGTACACATTATTCTTCAGCTTGCTGATCACCTGGCTGTTCAAAAAAGGCTTCTCCCCAAACAGCGAAATGCAAATGCTGAATGTCGTACCGTTCGTCACTTTGTTGTTCGACCTGCTCGAAAATTTCGGTCTTGTCACCATGCTGTCAATCTATCCTGCCACACCTGTAAATCTGGCATGGGCCACAGCAATTTTCTCGGCGGCAAAATGGATTTTTGCGGGCATGAGTATATTGCTGATGTTAATTGGAATCGGAGCCGCAGCCGTAAATCAAACCGGAAAAGTTCCAACCGATAACGCCAGGGAAATCGCATTTAACAGGCCTGTTGCACGAGTCACTTTTGCGGGAGATAACGATCAGAAAAGAAAGGGGTGAGACTTTTTAGAAAGCCACACCCGGCCTGGGCGCTGTGTGGCCGGCACAGCAGGAGATCAATTACATCTTCAGCCACCACATACCTGTACATTCAGGCAGAATCACCCAGTTATTCCTCCTTACTTTTTCCCCCAACTCATTGCCAAAGAAAAAGCGTGAAAGAAATTCCGCTTCCTCCAGCGATTCGAATTTGTAATCGGTACGCATCCATTTGTTTTGGAATCCGACTTCATCCAGCCAGGGATAGTACTCCTTTAGATGTTCCAACCTGATCGGTGACTCATTGCCCGTGCCAAGCGATTCAAACAAAACGATATGGCTGTTCGGTCTTAAGACGCGTTTCATTTCGCCCAGCCATTTTTCCAACTCATGCCGCGCTGATTCAGGATTCCACACTGCGAGATACGCCACACTCCAGCCTGAAACAACGAGGTCAGCGGATTGATCGTCAACAGGCAATTGGCGATGGTCGGCGACATCCACCTGCCAGTTGGTCAATCCGCTGGCGGTGAGTTTCCCGCGGCATACGCGCAGCATCTCTTCGGAAATATCGAAGGCGCGCACGTGCGCAACGTGCGGAGCGAGCAGACAGGCCAATCGTCCAGTGCCAGTTCCAAGGTCAAGAACGATGCGATTTTCCAGAGGCATGATCTCGCGCAGCGATTTCAAAATATTCCCCTGATAATCCTCGCGCGCTATCAAGGCCTCGTACTTATCCCCTTCGGTTTGGTAGATTTCTTCCTGTGTAGGCATGGTTTAATTGTAAAGTAAAACAGTCTTTTGGTAGGGTTCGGATGAAAATCAGTTGTGCTATTCTGTTTTCAATTCCAGGAGGCTCACATGAATACTCAACCTGAAAACGAATTTGATTTCTGGCTCGGAGAGTGGGATGTGCGATGGGGGGAGGACGGCTGCGGAACAAATCGAATTGAAAAGATATTGGGCGGCAGGGTGATACAGGAAAATTTTTCCGCGCCCGACCTGATTGGCATGAGCGTTTCGTGCTTCGATCCTGAACGCCAGCTATGGTGCCAGACATGGGTGGACAACAACGGTACTTATCTGGATTTCACAGGCAAATCTGAGAATGAAAAAATGATCCTTGAACGTTATGCTCTCATCAAAGGACAGGTCAGCAAACAAAGAATGGTCTGGTATGAAATTGAAGCAGATAAATTCGAATGGAACTGGGAGCGCTCCGACGACGGCGAAACGTGGCGCGTTTTGTGGAATATCCATTACACACGGAAAAAGTAACCCGCTATACCGCACTCGGTCGCACACCTGCCCTGGCGGGCGGTGCCAGGGAATTGCGCTTTTTCTGAAGGTGGAAAGTGCAATTTGCGACCATGGGTATTATATAATTGGCAGATGCCAACACTTTCCCCATCCGCACAAAAAATACAGGACCTGCTCGTTTCTTTGGGCTTTAACTATACCGTCATCGAACATGCCGAGTCCACGCGCACGGCGCAGGAAGCTGCTGACCGCGCAGGCTGTGAACTGGGGCAGATCGTCAAGTCGCTTATCTTTCGCGGCAAGGTCAGCGGTAAACCGATTTTGGTTCTCACCAGCGGCGCGAACCGCGTGGACGAAAAACGCATCAGCGGATATGCGGGGGAATCCATCAGCCGCGCAGATGCCGATTTCGTGCGGGCAATTACCGGCTTCGCAATAGGCGGCGTTCCTCCCATCGGTCATGTTGAAAAAATGGAGACATATCTCGACGAGGACCTTCAGGGCTATCTGGTCATCTGGGCAGCGGCGGGCACACCCAACGCCATCTTTGAACTGACACCAACCGACCTGCAAAAAATGACCGGTGGAAAAATCGTTCAGGTGAAATAAGAATGGAAAACATCTATAACTATCTAAAGTTAAGCGACACTCTTTTTACAAGCGGCATGCCCACCCCGGAGCAAATTCCATCCATTGCCGAAAACGGCGTGCAGGTTGTGATCAACCTCGCCACTTCCAAATCAGAAGGCTGGATGCCCAATGAAAAGGAATTGATGGAAGCGCAGCATGTCAGCTACTATAATATCCCTGTAGATTGGGGAAATCCAACGCCTGAAAACCTAAACGAATTCACGTCGATCATGGACAAACACAATAACGATAAGGTGCTTGTCCATTGTCAGGCAAATTATCGCGCTACAGGATTCGTCACGCTGTATCGGGTCAACCGTCTCGGTATGAAAAAAGAGGATGCGTTTAAAGACCTGCGGAAGATATGGAACCCTGCTGAATATCCCATCTGGGAAAAGTTCATTGAAGAAAGTATGACAAAATAGTAATAACATCAAAACGTAACGCCTTCCATTCGATGGCGTTTTAATATTCAAAACCTTTCTTCAAAGGAGAAAAACATGGGAAAATATTTTGCCTTGGTTTATGATGGGGCGCCTTTTGTACTCTTCGGCACGCCGCACTTGATCGCAATCGCCATCATCACACTCTTTTGTTTTTCTTTTTTGTACTTTCGCAAAATATGGGGCGAAAAGGAAAGGAATATCGTCCGCTGGGTGTTGGCCATTGCGCTGGTCCTAAATGAATTGTCATTGCATGTCTGGTCGGCTTATTGGGGGATTTGGAATATTCAGACCCTGCTTCCGCTTCATCTATGCAGCTTCATTTTATGGTTGACTCCTTTCATGCTTGTCACAAAAAATTATACGATCTATGAAATCCTATACTTTCTTGGAATCGGCGGGGCGATGCAGGCCGTGCTCACCCCGGCCGATGCCGCCAGCTATAACTTTCCGCATTTCCGCATCATGCAAACCTTCATCGCGCATGGACTATTGATCAGTATCGCCATTTACATGACCGTTGTCGAAGGTTTTCGTCCCACCTGGCAATCCTTCAAACGTGTCTTTATCTGGACGAATATCTACATGATCCCCGTTTTTTTTATCAATCTGGCAATCGGAAGCAACTATCTGTTCATCGCTCACAAACCTGAATTCCCGACCCTGCTGGACGCGCTCGCTCCCTGGCCCTGGTACATCCCCGAATTGGAATTTGTCGGGTTTGCAATCCTGTCCGTGCTCTACCTGCCCTTCGTCATCAAAGATTGGCGCGCGAAAAAACAACCACTAGCCGCGTAAGCGCAAACCCCTAAAAGTTCAATCTGCTTTAGGGGTTGACGGTTGCAGCAAAGTCAGAAAAAACTTAACGCGAAATATGCGAATTTCAGTAAATCATGAATTTGCTCCGGAGCGCGGACTTCAGTCCGCTTTGCCTCTGTAAAATTGCAGACTAAAGTCTGCATTCCGCTCAATCTGTGATTTACTGAATTTTACGAATGGCGCGAAGAAGGAAGAATTCGCGCTCTTTCGCTCTTTTCGTGGCGTTCCCGGCGCAGGGTCTCCCTCGAAAACGCCGCCGGGGACGGAGGCTTGAGCATAGGTCACCGACACTTTTGCGTTACACTCGTTTTTGTTCCGGTGATTACCCACATCTTTTGCGTTCGCCAATTTCCGGGAAGAAAGCAAAACCCCAGCCACGAATTCCACGAATTTTCGCGAATTGGTTTTAAAAATCCGTGTGAATTAGCGAAATTCGCGGCAAAATGCTCTTGAATTAAGGTTCGAATAACGTATACCGACTTATGGGTAATCACCAGTTTTTATTGTATTGCCCGTAATCACACTTTAACGTAGAATCTTTTTACCAACCAAAGGAGAAAAAATGATTACAAAATCAAAACCCGAAACCCGCCTCATGACCGAGGAAGCGGATTTCCTGCAAATCAAAGCCATTGACCATGTCCACTTTTATGTGGGCAATGCCAAACAGGCCATGTATTATTGGTGGAAGGCCTTTGGATTTAAACCCGTCGCATACTCGGGCCTTGAAACGGGCAACCGCGAATTCGCATCCTATGTGCTTGAATCTGGAACTGCACGCTTCGTCATCTCTGCGCCGTACAGCCCATCCAGCCCACTCGCATCTCATCACATGCTGCATGGTGACGGTGTCAAAGTCATCGCGATGGAAGTGGAGGATGTGGAAAAAGCCTGGCAGGCAACCACTTCACGCGGCGGCAAATCGGCATGGAGTCCGCGCGAAGAGAGGGATGATTTCGGCATCTACCGCACATCCGCAATTTACACGTATGGTGAAACCCTGCATGTCTTTGTAGACCGCGCCGATTACAAGGGAGTCTTCGCCCCCACCTACCGTCCCATCAAAGATAAGGAAGCGCAGTCCACCGGCCTCGCCGCAATCGATCATATCGTTGGCAATGTGCAGCTTGGCAAGATGAACCAGTGGGTCAACTTTTATCATCAGGTGATGGGCTTCCGCCAGCTTATGCACTTTGACGACAAGGATATTTCCACGGAATATTCAGCCTTGATGTCCAAGGTGATGCAAAATGGAAATGGCCGCGTCAAATTTCCGATCAATGAACCCGCAGAAGGCAAACGCAAGAGTCAAATCGAGGAATATCTCGATTACTATCTCACGCCTGGCGCGCAGCACATCGCCATTATCACCGGTGATATTCTCACCACCGTTGATCAACTTCGTCACAACGGCGTTGAATTCCTGCGCGTACCGGATACCTACTACGAATTATTGCCCGAGCGCGTCGGCAGCATCGAGGAAGATTACAAGACCATTCAGGAACTCGGCATCCTCGTGGACAAGGATGATGAAGGTTACCTCCTGCAAATTTTCACACGCCCCATTCAAGACCGCCCGACCATGTTCATCGAGATCATTCAAAGACACGGCGCGCAGGGATTCGGAAAAGGAAATTTCAAAGCCCTGTTCGAATCACTTGAGTTGGAACAGGAACGGCGCGGCAATTTATAGTGCTCAGTGATCAGTCGTCAGTCATCAGTACTGATGACTGATCACTTTTTTACTGATTACTTATATCCCATGATATTCGCAACCTTCAGCACGCTTCATACGAAGCCGACGCCTGCTCTTGTCTCGAACGGCAGAGTCTACCCCTTACCATTTGCCGACATGCGCACCGTCATTGAAAGTGGCGCGCAAGAATCGGCCAGTCTCGCATCAAAAGCATCCTTCGGAATGGATGAGGTAAAATTTCACGCGCCGCTTCATCCGACCACATTACGCGATGCCTATGCTTTCGAACAGCACGTCAAAACCGCGAATCAAAATCGCGGACGGGATGTGCCTGAGGAATGGTATAAATTCCCAATCTTCTATTACACCAACCCGAATAGTATTTTTGGGCCGGGTGACGAGATTCACTATCCACACTACACTCAGGCATTGGATTTCGAACTGGAGATCGCAGTCATTATCGGCAAAGGCGGAAGGGATATAAAACCTGAAAACGCCCCGCAGCATATTTTCGGTTACACCATCTTCAATGACTGGTCGGCGCGCGATATTCAACGCGAAGAAATGAAGGCGGGACTCGGCCCTGCCAAGGGGAAGGACTTTGCCTCGTCTTTAGGACCAGTCATCGTGACGGGCGAAGCGCTTGCCGATAGATCAGTAAACAGACCGGGCGTGTATGATCTCACGATGACGGCAAAAGTCAACGGCGTTGAAATATCCAGGGGAAATTTAAAGGATATATTCTGGTCATTCGGCGAGATCATTGCAAGAGCGTCGGATACATGCGATTTGCTGGCTGGCGACGTGATCGGCTCGGGTACAGTTGGCACGGGCTGCCTTTTGGAGTTGACAAAGACCCAGGGTCCATGGCTGAACGAGGGCGATGTTGTGGAACTTGAAATTGAACGGATTGGGATATTGAAAAACATCATCGGAGGGAAGAAATGAAGAGAAAAATATTGGGGACGGTTATGGTAACCATGCTCATCACTCTGGCCTGTGGAATCATAAGCACTCCCGCCACGCCAGCCCAGCCCGGGGTGGAGACGATTGTCGCTGCAACATTCCAGTCGCTTACCTCGGCTGCACCGGCCACAGAAATGTCAACACCGATGCCAACACCGATCAACGGAACGATCGTCGCAGTCAACAATATTTCGTTTGTGATCCCAACCGAAATTGGAAGCGGCGCCGGAGCGGAAACAATCGAAGCGGTTCCGCCATCCGATGATATGCCTTATTGGGAGATCGGCCCAACCTATAATCGCTATCTGATCCAGGGTTATTCTCTGGCTGATACTTTCCACAAGCCGATGATCTTTGTATATCCTGTGGATGAGTACATTCAAATGAATGCGGATATTGTGACTGTAATTGACAAACTCAAAACCATCATAAATTCCCCGGGCCAGCCCCTGCCTGAAAGCCTGCCCTTCCTGCCGGTTTTCAACGCGGCTCAGGTATTTCACTCGAACGAACAACTCCTTGCCTTTCAAAACGGAACGGGTATTCGTTTCCTAACACAATACGCGCAGGCTCCATATCCTGTAAACAACCATAGCCTGTTTTATACATTCCAAGGGTTGACAAACGACGGCGCATATTACGTTTCGGCTATATTACCCATCAATGCCGCTTTTCTTTCGGCAGACGGGGAACCGGGAACACCCTTGCCGGCCGATGGCGTGCCGTTCGACTGGGAGAACTTCGAAAACGTCACTCAGCATTTTGAGCTTGTCAAACAAAAACTAAATGCCACCGACCCGAATGCATTCAATCCCACTTTAATCAATCTGGATGCATTGATCCAATCCATCGAAATTCAGTAAATCACAGATTGAGCGGAATGCAGATTTTAGTCTGCAATTTTACAGAGGCAAAGCGGACTGAAGTCCGCGCTCCGGAGCAAATTCGTGATTTACTGAAATTAAATAATTACTGTTAAAGGATCCCATGAAACCAATATCCATTGCCGCCCTCATCCTTCTGTTTGCAGTCATTGCCTGCAATTCGTCAAACACAACTCCTGCGGTCATCCAGCCAAATCTCAAAACCGTTGTGGCAGCCACTTTTCAGGCACTGACTGCAAATGCCCCAACTCCAACCCCGCAACCGGCCATCATCGAGGTTACATTCCAAAACGTCTCGTTCATAATCCCGGAGGGATTGGCAAGCGGAGCGGTCAGTGAACTGGTCCCTGCGGCGGATGAAAACAATAGCGACCCATGGAGTATTGCGCCAGCTTATGCTTCGTTCAAGCTGACCGATTACTCCACACCTGTCGGCAGTTTTGAAGCCTTACTGCGAGTTTATCCCATGCAGGAATATGTCTCTGTCAATTCATGGGCTGAAAGCAGCCTTGCACGCTTGCAGGAGACTCTGGCAAATCCAGCCGGCCCGTTCACGAATGACACATTGCCCACCGTCCCATTCAATGGCGCTGCCGCGCAGGAATATGCAGCCCAGGCCAAATTGCTAAGTTTCAACAGCGGCGCAGGCATCCGCATGATCTCGCAATACGGGCAATTTCCCGCCCCGATTCTGAAGAATAACAGCTTTTACCATTATGAAGGCCTGACCAGTGACGGAAAATATCTGGTCGCCGTCCTCCTTCCCGTTTCCCTGCCATTGCAGTCTACATCAGAAAATGTATCGGCCGACGGCATCCCCTTCCCCAGTAACCCGATGGATGCCGCCGCGATGACTGCTTATTATCAAGGCGTCACCGATCTGCTTAATGCAGCCAGGCCGGAATCGTTCCAGCCCCCGCTTACACAATTGGACGAACTGATTCAATCCATTACCATTACATCTCCGTAGAGAATCCGGGAACACGGATAAAATTGATATCCAGCATAAGCAGTCACAGGGCACACAGAGGCTTTTGAGGAGAACCTCTTAAACCCCTTTTCTCTCTGTGATCTCCGTGGCAAAGGACTATTGCAGGAGCATTAATCGACATCATCTTCAATTAATTTGGAGGCCAAATGAGAAAGATAGGTTCACACGATGAAGAGGTATACAGCAGTGATGTATTCCGCGTCCTGGCCGAGTATGAGATATCGCGGTCAATAAGATACCCCACTCCACTCGGCCTGCTCCAGATCGAAATGACTCCCAGCGCCTCCAACGATAATGCACGGCGCGCCGCAACAGGAGTCTTTACCTCAGCCCTCAATGCCCATCTCCGCTCAGTGGATATAACATCCGCAGCGGGGAGCGGATACCGGGTGCTGCTTCCAGCCACCAATTTTGCGGGCACCGAAACCGTTTGCGAAAGGCTGCTTTCGGTCTTTAGAAACAAATTCGAAACCAATTTTGGCGCCGTTGTGTTTACAGTTAACATTGGAGCCACCAGCCACCCGGGCGGCCTGTCGCTTTCAATTACAGGTATTTTTCAAAATGCAGAAAACGCGTTCAAGCAATCCAAACTCAAAGGCCCAAATACATTCGTGTTGATCTCGTGAACTCTTTACCTGACCTCTTACATAAGTGAGCGCATTAGCCACAGAGAACACAGAGCTTTTTGAGGAAAACCACTTAAGGCTCAAGGTTTTCTCTGTGGCTCTGTGGCAAAGGAGATTAGAATGCCCTTTTATCATAAACTCGGCAACATTCCCCACAAGCGTCATACGCAATTCAAAAAATCGGATGGCAGGCTTTACCGCGAAGAAGTCATGGGGCTGGAAGGTTTCTCTTCCATACAATCCATTCTCTATCATCACTTTCTGCCGCCGCGCATCAAGACGACAGATGACCTTGGATCGGCCCGCCCTGAATACGTGGACTTTGGCCCGATCCGTCACCGCGCCTTCAAGACCGCTCAGACTCCGCTCGGGCCTGATCCTGTCACCGCGCGGATTCCACTCCTCGGCAATAGTGACGTCATCCTCAGCGTCTCACGATCCCAAAACAGCATGGGCTATTTTTATCGCAACTCACAGGCCTATGAAACATGGTTTGTGCATGAAGGCGGCGGGACGCTTAAATCTCAATTCGGCAATCTGCCCTTCCGCAAAGGGGATTACATCGTGATCCCCTTCGGCGTCACATGGCAAATGATTTTGAACGAGAAAAGTAAATTCTTCACCATTGAAAACCCCAGCCAGCTACAGCCGCCCAAACGTTATCGCAATGAGTACGGCCAACTGCTCGAACATTCGCCCTATTGCGAGCGTGATATCCGAGTCCCGCAGGAATTGGAAACACACACCGAACGCGGCGAGTTCGAAGTTCGCGTCAAAGTGCGGGATCGTTTGTCGCGTCACATCCTGGATTATCATCCGCACGATGTCATCGGCTGGGACGGCTATCTCTACCCGTGGATATTCAACATCGAGGATTTCGAACCCATCACGGGCCGCCTGCACATGCCGCCGCCCATCCATCAAACCTTCGACGGTCACAACTTTGTGGTGTGTTCCTTCGTACCGCGCCTTTTTGATTACCACCCGGAAGGCATCCCCGCACCGTACAACCATTCCAACATTCAATCGGATGAAGTGCTGTATTACGCCGAGGGAAATTTCATGAGCCGCAAAGGCATTGACCGCAGCGACATCAGCCTGCATCCGTTTGGCCTGTCTCACGGCCCGCAGCCCGGTATGACGGAAGCCAGCATCGGCAAGACCGAAACAAAGGAACTGGCCGTGATGGTGGATACCTTCCACCCATTGAATCTTACAAAACATGCCGTTGAAATGGAAAAGCCCGAGTATATGTCCACCTGGCTGGAAGGCGACGGGGAGTAAACTTCACCCCTGCCCCTCTCCTAAATGGAAAGGGGAGAAAACTGGATTATGGAACTCAACCCGACAACCCTCCCGCATCAATCCATCTATAAGATATTGACCGGCTCGGTCCTTCCCCGACCGATAGGTTGGATCTCGTCCATTGACATGAGCGGCCGCCCGAACCTGGCCCCGTTCTCCTTCTTCAACGTAGTCTGTTCCAACCCGCCGACCGTTTTATTTTGCCCAATGATTCGCAGCCTTGACGGAAAGACAAAAGACACATTGAACAACGTCCGCGCGACAAATGAGTTTGTGGTCAACATCGTCACGGAAGATTTGTTGAACGCCATGAATGCCTCCTCCATCGAAGCGCCGGGGGAATTCAACGAATTCGATTATGCAGGTTTGACTCTTGCGCCGTCAGTCGCAGTCAAACCTCCGCGTGTGGCGGAAAGCCCGATCCATTTTGAATGCAGGGTGCGAGAGATCATCGAGATCGGGAATGACCCGGGCGGCGGTTCGATTGTGATCGGGACGATACTTCGCATCCACGCGGATGATGGAGTCATGCTCGGGGAAGATAAAATCAATTTGACAGCGCTCAAGCCCATCGGTCGCCTGATGGGAAGCGGGTATTGTCGCGTTACTGACATCATCGAGATGGAACGTCCAAAATATATTCCGGGAGAGTTGAAGTGAAAAAATCCATATTTGTGTATATGCTTGTGGCGGGACTGATCCTGGCATCGTGCAATCTTCCAGAAGATCGCGCAGACACGCAGGAACAGATCATGACTTCCGCCGCGATGACTGTCCAATCTGCGCTCACCACACCTCTGGCAAGCCCGACCGCCAGCACGCCAATTGTCATCGTTGAAGGCGCAACGCCAGCCATGATCACGCCAACGATTTCGACTACATTGACATCGACACCGTCATCACTGGAAACGCCGATGGCAAACGTTGGAGACGTCATCAATTGCCGCAGCGGTCCAAATAAATCGTACCAGGTGATCGCACAATTGCTGCCAAACCAGCAGGTGCAAATCATCGGATTCCTGCCGCCAAATTACTGGGTGGTGAAATCGCAGTTGGGCGATTGCTGGTTATCCGGCGAATTTGCCACGCCGTCGGGAAATATTGCGGCTGTGCCAACTGTCACCGCTCCTCCCACACCGGAAGGAGCCAAGCCTGAGGCACCGACATTCCCCAAGAACGGCTGGACTTTCTACTGCTACGGCCCGGGGTCAGCCGACATTACGCTGACCTGGAATGATAAAGCGAACAACGAAACCGGGTATCGTATCTTTCGAAATAGCGAACTCGTAATCGACCTGCCTGCCAATTCCACAAATTTTACCGAGACCATCGCTTTGAATACCGGGCAGACGGTCAGCTATCAAATCCAGGCCTACAACGAGATCGGTGAGACGCTGAGTTCTGTTGCAAGCATTACCTGTCCGTAAAAAAGATCATCAAAAGAATAAAAAAATCCCGATGTCTTTGGACATCGGGATTTTTTTATTCTATGCTTCGAGCTGCTCTTTGGTTTTCTTGGTCTGCTTGCCGCGTTCATCTGTCGACAAAATGCGCTTGCGAATGCGGAAGGACTCTGGCGTTACTTCGAGCAGTTCATCGTCAGAGAGATATTCGATCGCTTCGTCCAGAGACATCTGTCGGGGCGGCACGAGGCGGATTTCCATATCGCCGCCGGACGCGCGCATGTTGGTCAAATGTTTCTTTTTGCAGACGTTGACGGCCAAGTCACCGCCGCGCGCGTTCTCACCCACCACCATGCCTTCATAGACGGAAACACCGGGGCCTACAAATAATTGTCCACGATCCTCTGCGGTCTTGAGCGCGTAAGCGGTTGTGGTGCCTGCCTCCCATGCAACAATGGAACCCTTTGTGCGGGATGTGATCGGCCCGGCCAATTCATCGTAGCCGTTAAAGATCGTGTGCATAACTCCCTCGCCGCGCGTGGATGTGAGGAACTGATAACGGAAGCCGAGCAAGCCGCGGGTCGGGACGATGTACACAATGCGCGTCATGCCCTGACCTGCATCATGCATCTCGGTCATTTTGCCGCGCCTGCTCCCAAGCATTTCCACGACAACACCGACAGTTTCATTACTGGTCTCGACATGCACTTCTTCAAACGGTTCGAGCAAAACACCATCATCCGCCTTGTGATAAATCACTTCCGGTCTTGAGACCTGGAATTCATATCCTTCACGGCGCATGGTTTCGATCAAAATACCCAGATGCAATTCACCGCGACCGGAGACCAAAAAGTTTTCAGCCGATTCGGTTTCTTCTACTCGCAATGAAACATTGGTGCGCAGTTCGTCAAACAAGCGTTCGCGCAATTTACGGGATGTGCTCCACGTACCTTCCTTGCCGGTGAACGGGGATGTGTTCACACCAAAGGTCATGCGGACGGTTGGCTCCTCCACTTTGATGGTTGGCAGCGCGATGGGGTTGGCCGGGTCGGCAAGCGTCTCACCGATGGCAATGCCTTCGAGACCAGCCAGTGAAATAATATCGCCTGCAATGACCTCGTCAATTTCGATCTTATTCAAGCCTTTGAAACTGTAAAGGTAACGAGCGCTTTCAGGGAGAATGCTTCCATCCAGTTTCATGCGCGCCAGTTTTTGCCCGGCCTTGATCGTGCCTGCAAAAACGCGGCCAATGGCAGTCACACCACGATAATCATCATAGCCAAGCATGGTGACGAGCAATTGCAAAGGCGCATCAGGGTCAACTTTGGGAGCGGGAATATGCTTGATGATCACATCAAATAAAGGCTGCAGATCAGCCCCGAGGTCAGGAGAAAGACCCGCCTTTCCAGCAGTCGCCTGAGCATAGATAACGGGAAAATCCGCCTGCTCCTCACTGGCACCCAGTTCGATAAACAGGTCAAAGGTTTCATTGAGCACGCGGGCGGGTTCCGCATCCTTGCGGTCCACTTTATTGATGACAACGATGGCCTTGTGTCCCATTTCAAGCGCCTTCTTCAACACGAAGCGCGTCTGGGGCATTGGACCCTCAGCCGCATCCACCAGCAGAAGAACGCCGTCCACCATATTCATGACGCGTTCCACTTCCCCGCCGAAATCGGCATGGCCGGGAGTATCCACGATGTTGATCTTGATGGGTTTCTTGGTGACAGGGTCAATGAGCGAAATGGCGGTATTCTTGGCGAGGATGGTTATGCCGCGTTCGCGTTCGAGATCGTTGGAATCCATGACGCGTTCCTCGACGTGCTGGTTTTCACGGAAGGTATGGGATTGTCCAAGCAGTCCATCCACCAGGGTGGTTTTGCCATGATCAACGTGAGCGATGATGGCGATATTACGGAGGTCAGTTCGTTCGATTAGCATAGGATTCTCTTTACAGGGTCGGTTGGTTTGAATATTATCGATAAGGAAGATAAGATCACAATAATTTGTCATCTTCCATTCTAAACAGGGAAAGACTTACACACACAAAAACCCCCGACGGGAAGGCCGAGGGCTTGATGTAAGTGGTTCGGCGTGCGGCTTGTATATTATCAGATTGTGATGGTTTTGGGTAGGGCGCAGAAAAAACCATCAAAATTGGGCACAACGCATACAAAATATCCGTGATGGATTACGAAGAAGCGCATGATATACGCATATTCGTTTTCTCGTTTATTCTGTATCTTCCCGACAGGCACGGTCAAAACGGTCTTTGGATTGATTCAGCGATCCTATAGATATTTTCGTAGCCCAAGCGGATCATCTCCACCAGGTCGCCGATGATCTCCCGTGCCTCACGCCCCGCCGCCATTGGGTCTGGAATATCATAGTCGTATCCCTCCAGCACCTGTGAAAGCAAATGCACCTTCCCGCTTGCAAACGGGAATTCATATTGAATGGATTCTTGATGCCCTTTTTCCATGACCAGGACCAAATCCGCATCCTCAAGCATACCCGCGTACAGCATACGCGTAACGTGCCCATCAATGCTAATCCCAAACGAACGCGCCAGCTCAAGCGCCTCGTGCGGAGCCTGCCGTCCCGAAGAAGTCCATGTTCCAGCACTACCCACACGCCAGTGTGCCGCCAACCCATCGCGGATTAATAATTCAAGAAATGCGGCCGCTGCGATGGGTGAACGATATTGATTGCCTGTACAAATAAACAACACTGAAACCATGTATCTTTTAATCTCCGGTATGGTCTATCTGATACTCATCATCCTTCCCAAATTCATTTTCAGTAAAGGTGTAGTCCAATTGATATTTTCCGATGGAATATTTGGGTGTTACGCCAGGCAGGAAATCCTTTTTGGGCTGCCCCGGCTGGGTGGGGACTTCCCGGGATGCAGGAATATCCTGGGAAGGCATTGCCATGTTCACACGCGCCTGGCTCTGCATCGCGTTATACATTTCCGCCAGAACATCCCGCTGCGGTTTGGGAAATTCCACAGGCTGGGGCTCAACCTTTGGCAATGGTTCGACAGGTTGAACCTCCACTTTTGGCTGGGGCCTGGCTGGCTGCGATTCTTCAGTTCGAACTTCCACTTTTGGTTGGGACATAACCGGCTGGGCATCCTCGGTTCGAATCTCAATCTTTGGGTGAGGTTTGATCGGCTGCACTTCCTCAGGCTGTATTAGCTCAACGGGAAACGCATCGGTATGGGTTATGGATCGCGCAGGGTAAGGTTGATACGGTTCAGTGGGCGGTAACGGCCGAACGGGTTGATCCTCTGCCGGCGCTTGCGGCTGGGCAGGCCCCTCCGCTTGATAATAGTATCCTCCGTTTTTCGAGTAGCCGGAATAATAATGATACCCGCCATAAAAATGACTATTGCGCGGGATTTTGTTCAATACAACCCCAAGTGTATAGGAGTTGACCCGTCCCAACTGCTCCAGCATGGCAGATGCAGCCTCTGCGTGAGTATTTCCGGGTTGTATCACCAGGAGTACCCCATCCACCTTCGTAGATAGTACCTGATAATCCGCAACAATGGACGGGGGGCTGTCTATAATAACCACATCCACCTCGCGGCTGGCCTCCAGCAATATTTGATCCATGCGCGCAGATGATAATAATTCAGTCGGGTTGGGAGGCGGGCTGCCACTGGGAATAATAAAAATATTATTCATCCCTCCAACCGGGCGCATTGCAGAACGTACGGTCATATTGCCGCGAAACAGGGTGCTCAATCCCACACGGTTTGAAATCTCAAAAATGGAATGGATGCGCGGGCGGCGCATATCTGCATCGATCAAGAGCACTCTCTTACCGCCCTGTGCAATGATCGCCGCCAGATTCGAGGCGATTGTGCTTTTTCCTTCACCCGGCCCAGAACTGGCAACAAGAATCTTATTCAAAGACCGATCAACGTTCGTGAATTCCAAATTCGTGCGCAATGACCGGAACGCCTCGGAGACCGGCGAGCGCGGATGCTTGAGAACATGCATATCCACAGCCTCGCCTTTGCTAATGCTAATATCTCCTATGTAGCCAATGATCGGCAGTTTTAGAATACGTTCAACATCCTCAGGCGTACGGACGGTATCGTCCAGGTACTCGATCAGAAACGCAACCCCGCCTGCCAGCATCAACCCAACCACAGCGGCCAGACCGGTATTCGTTACAGGCTTGGGGCGGACAGGCTTCACCGGTACGATTGCAGCTTCAATCGACACTACGTTTGGGGTATTCTGCAAACGCGCCAGGCGAATCGCTTCCAGGTTATTTAATAAATTGATATAAATCTCTTGATAAAGTTTCAACGTGGTTTGCAATTGCGAGAGACGGCTTGTGCCATCCTCTGTTTGGGAGGGCTTGCCCAAGACTACGAGATCTGTGTAAATTTGTTGGGAGAGCGAAAGCACGGGCTTGATCTGATTCAGACGCGCTTCCTTCTCAGAAAGCAAAGTCTGCTGCTCGTTCGTAAGGAACTGCTGTTCGTTCGTAGTCGTGGAAGGCGTAAGCGCCCGAATATCATTTTCAAGCTGAGTCACCTCGGCCTGCATGGTCGCGATCTGCGCTTCCACCTGCATCAATTGCTGCTGGACCGTTTCCGTGGAAACATTCTCGATCTCGGTCCCCATTTGGGCTATCTGATTTTCGACCTGTGTGATCTGCGCCTGAATGCTTTGCTCGGTCAGGGTATAGCGCCCGGTCTGGATCGCTTCGTTCTGCTGGATCAACACCTGCACCAAAGTATTCGCAATATCTGCGGCACGCTGCGGATCGGCATCCTCAACTGTTAATTTAATGGCCTGCATGGTGCTGATCTGCCCAACAGTGATCTGGGATGGACTGACACTGTACCCAAGCAAATTAGACGCTCCCTCCAACACGGGGCGCGTTGTCAGCAGCTGGATGTAAGTCTGCACCAACTGTTGATCGCTGAGATAAGTATCGGTGTTCTTATCAGCTTGCGAGGCGCGCAAAACGAGAACACGCGTGGAGGCCTGATAAACCGGCGTTTGAAAGATACTGCCTAGAAAACCACCCACCGCTCCCAGGATCAATCCTGTGACCAGCAGCCAGGCCCAGCGACGGGCCATTGTAAGATAATCTTTGATTTCCATATCTGTCCTTTTATCATTCAATAATAACGATGGACAGAGTTTACATCACTTCAATTTGACGAATTGATTTTGTATCGCAGTTACAACGATTTTAGAATCTCATTTTTATCGGTTAATTTCAGGCCCATTATCCTGTACGGAAAACTGCATTGAACCGTTAATGTATTTTGAAACCCGCGGATGCTAAAATCATTTCATGAACCGTCGCTATGTCCGCCTGATCATCGCCGAAGCACTCATCATTATGCTTTTGCTCATTGGCGTTGCAGTTATGTTTGTTCTTCTAAATAAGTCGGCGCCCATCCCCACACTGCCAACCGTGCCCACTTTTGACCCAAAATTTTCCACAACCACTCCGCACCCCTTTACATTCCCTACACTAAGCACGAACACGTTTTTACCCGACTCCTCCCCACAAGCTGCAACCCCTTCCCCTACCGCTACTTCGACCGTCATACCGGTATCCAGCAATAATTCAGTCAGCGTTTCCACCCTAACACCCACACTCTTCTTTGCACCAACCTGGACCTTCAGCCCAACGCCTTCTGCAACTGCACGATTGTCACAAACCTGCAGAAACATTCTGTACCCTGTAGTCACGGGGCAGCAATGGCTGTACCAGGCGAATGCCTTGAATCGCACAGATACTCTGAACATGAGTGTTCTTTCGGTGAACAACTCTCAGGGGAATGTATTGATCAGTAATCAAACTACCGGCTCATCGAAACAGGTACCGGTTCAGTGTGACGGAGATGTGATTCGCAGTTTCCCATTTATGAGCGTAAACGCCCTGTTTTTTGGCGATTTGGTAAACAGCAGCCTCACAGCCAGTTACGCTTCCGGCGTATTGGCCCCAAACGAAGCCGCCTTTCTGAACACCAACTGGGCACTAGCCTGGTCAAGCCAGTACCTGGTATCAGGCAGCACCACAGTCAGCCGCAATGGCAGACAGATTGACGTTACCATGAACAACTCCCCGATCACGCTTACCTGCCAGACCCTCGCAACTGGGGATGCGGCTTTCGAATCTGTGACAGTCCCGGCTGGCACCTTTCGCGCGCTGAAAGTGGTTTGCACCGAACAGGGGCAGGTTACAGCCACTGTAGACGGTATCACTGTTACCGGCCTGGCGGAGGGACGATCCAACCAATGGTTTGCCTTGAATACAGGATTGGTAAAAATGCAGGTTGAATCTGCCACTGTTAATTTCTTTGGAGTTTCATTCTCAGTACTGACAGCCAATAGTTTTGAATTAAAAAGTTATACAGCGGCTCCCTGAGTCGTTAGCTTAAAGCATGAAAAAAAATAAGCAATAGTTCAGGGGGATCGAGCCTCTTGCGCAGGCACACAATCAATCTTTGCAAACTCCATGTATTCGATATAGCAAACGGGGCGTTCAGGGTTTTCCGAGATCATTACCTCCGCAAAGGGGAATGGACCGGGCAGTACCAGGTCGGGGTAGGCCGAGCCCAATGTTCCCTGATACCAATCAAAACCCAGCAGGTCGGTCACCACGACGGCAAGATCAGGGCGGTTATGCATGGCAAAGTGAAAATACCACATCGTGAAAATGGCCTTATCCCCTTTGGCAAACACAATGGCATTAGCAGGCGCTTGAGCAAGAACATTCCGTCCAAAATCCTCTGCTCTCGTATCCTTGGATGCATCCACCTGCCGCCAGTTGGAAGAAGCCAAAAGAAAGAAATAACAAATAATAATAATTCCGAGCGCAATTTCAATTCGCAAGACCTTTCTGGAAAAAAGTTCCATTAGCCCGGCTGTGCCCAAACCGATCCACATTGCAAAACATAGAAAGGACGGAATCAAGTATACGTAAGAATCACGGGTGGCATATCCGATGGCAAAAATTGAAAATACTGATACGACCCAGATCGCGTTTCGAAAAAATGGGGAAGGTTTATAGAAGACAATAACACCTATCAGGCCAAGAATCAGACCGGGAATCCCAAATTGCTCGATCAACAACCCCGCTGCTGAGCGAATCCTTGCCCAGGCAGAGGCGAGAGTCACAACAAAGAGTTGATCCTGATAAAGTTTCCCCGAGACCAGCCAGATAAAACCATTCAGCGTTATGGAGTTGCCCCAGTTGACAGGCGGTTTCGACAAAGCGCGCAACGGCAGAGTAAGGTATATCAACACTCCCGCTCCCAGCCAAGTCAATCGCCGCAATGCAGAGTTTTTGTCCGGCTGCCATTTTCCGGTTGACCGAGATTCATCATTTATGGTGGGTCCGCGCGAAATCGTTGGGAAGAAAAGAATAGGCAGCAATAGTATTGATGTGACATGATTCCCAATTGCCAGGCCAAACGTCAGCCCCAGTACAAGATCCAATTTTTTCTGCGCCAATTTCAAAGCTGCCTGACCCGAAGACAAATAAAGGACAAGCACAACAAACAAGGCATGAAGTGTATAAACTTCCGTGATAACAGCCTGCGACCAGATCAAAGGTGATAATCCGAAGGCATAGGCAGAAATAAGGCCCGGCAGCCACGATGAGCGTTCATCAGAAGCCGGCAGATGGCTTATTACCAAAGCATAAACCAGCACGGATGCCAAGGCCGCCGCAATTGCAGACATTAAATTGGTACGAAATGCAAGGGAGCCAATAGGAGTTAGTTGAAAAACCCGCGCCGCCAAAAGATACAGTGGGTAGCCTGTTGGATGAGCAACGCCGCCTGTGGCCGCCGCTGTGATCAGATCCCCGCCATCGGAGCCATCATTGGCCCAGGTCAATCCCGGAGCCATGCTGGATAAATAAGTGACCAGCAAAGAGACTGCCAAGATCGCTGGAGGGGCATATTTTGTGAATAAGGTTTGGGTCCGCATCGTTAAAATAATAACAGGACAAAGGCTTTCGCCTCCATCCTGTTATTTATTGTCTTCAATGGCTCAATGTTACTTCCCAGCGGGCGCGTAGACTCCAGAATAATCTGCCAGGGGCGCACAAGCCAGTCCCTTGTCCACTGTGGTTTCGAGAGGAACCCACGGCGGGATAATGGTGGTCAGATCATCCTGATAGAAGTAGATCGTCATCTCCTTATCCGGACGAGCCGCAAAGCAAATTTCCCATCTCCCTTCATCAGAGGTCATAAGTTGCTTGATCTGGTCTAACTTGTAGTGAGCTACGTGACAACCTGGCAGGTACAGCATACCTCCGTTATCAGGGAAAGGAACGATATCGTTCGCCTCCGTCGGATGCTGCACGTGGATCCGGTCTGACAGGTCAGCGATCTTATATTCAATGATCATGGCACAAATGCCGCCAATGGCGTATGTCCCGGATTTAGTCACTGTGATCTCATCCGGAGGCGGCTTGACAGAGCCTCCCTCGGGAGCGGGCGGGTTCAGGATATTACCTTCCTCGCCTGCGCCGGGCGGATTGATGCGCTGACCCGCAGGCATGTAGACGCCTGTAAACAATGCGGAGGCACAGGCAGCGCCGTTTTCATTTGTAGTCTTGAGTGGGATCCAGATGGGTGAACCGCTGGTTGGACCATCCAGGTAATAATAGATCTTCATATCCAGGCTTGGATTCGTTCCAAAGCAGACCTTCCAACTGCCATCTTCGGCGCTGGCTTCTGAAACAATCTGATCAGACTTGTAATGAACCACGTGACAGCCCGGGAAGATAAGCTTTTCATTTCCATTCCCGGAAAAAGGAACTTTCTTGGATTCATTTACCGGGATTCGCGCATCGGCTTTATCTTGAAGTCCGCTGGCTGCCTTATATTCCACATCGAGCGTGCAAACGCCTTCAACGTTGTAACTTCCGGATGCGGTTACGGTAACTGGACCCGATTGAAGCAGGTTGGCCATACCGCTTACACCCAATTGCGGCGAGCCCGGAATGGCACTTGCCCAAACCGCATTGTTCCTGGCAACGCCAATCACAGTCACCACAAGAACGAGCACGACAAAGAGTTGTACATATTTTTTTATCATGATCCCTCCGATCACTAATATTTAATATTCACCTTACACAGTGTCGTTCTTCACTTTTGCTCAGAGAATTACGATTGAGTGTATTAGGCGAGTTAATAATGTTATTCTATCTCAAAGCTGCCAATAGCTGGTTCGGATTTGAGCCGGATTTAGGGGGTGCGAAATTGAACATCGATTTCGATATCCTCCCTCAAACTGGTTTGGATCAATATATTATCATCCTCAAGCACCGCTCCATCCGGCATACTTAGAACCGACGCATTATTCGCCAGATGGATGCGAATGGTGATTGGTACAGCCAGGGTTCCAGGCTGCTTTTGCAGCGTCAGGCGGTATATCGTTTGATCTGGATCAAGTTGTTTTTCCAAAATATCGACTGGCAGTGCAAATTGAAAACTGACAGTCAGAGATTGCCCGCCCGGAACCACCTGGATGGTGCCAAAAGCCTGCACTCCATCGATCTCTTCATCAAGAATATCAACCTCGGCTGGAGGGCTTTGATTGAGAATCATCCAGTTGGCAGGCAGGATTTGGGGAGTAGCGCCAAGAAGTGTCGTTCCATCCGGTTTATAAATACGCAAATAATTCCAGTAACAATCCTCGATCGGGTAATCCTTTTCACCAGCAACCCTGACTTTATTCCAATGCCTGCAGGATGTAATTCCGACAGCGTTATTTTTATGGATGACGGTGAGCGAACCAGTTGGGGATGAAGCATTGGTCAGATCAACATCATAGAACAATTCGGATTCAACCACGGCGTTGGTTTTGTTGAAACCAACATTGGTATCCACCACCATTAAATAATCCCCATCCACAGAACGGACCGCCCCATCCCAATGATGATCTGCAAGGAAGGTTGTCATTGGCGGGCTGTCCAACTGGATCATTAAATGATGCTCGTTCAAAGACTTTATCAGGAGGGTGGAAAGCTGCTCCCATTCAACATCCCCGCTAAATATCTTCGAGATCAAGGCCCGGGAAATTTTATTGATGAAGGCTTTGTTATTCCAATCCGGCGAGGCAAGCTCCTCCGCAGTTGGGGTTTTTGACGCCCGCATATAAGCCACCACATTGCCCGAGTTAATGGGATAAGGCACGCCATCCAGTTCAATCGGCCCGATCACAGCCAGAAAATCGACCAGCATTTGCTGGTCGAAAGCGATTACTCCATCCACGGAGTGATCACTGATGTAGGAATATAGATATTCAGCATACAGCGCGGCCGTCGGATAATTGGTAAACCAATTCGTATCGCGAAAGATCAGAACGGGGCTGTTCATATACTGTTTAAGCTGCCAGGGAGCTATGGGATATGGCTTTGTCCAGTCATCCAAATTGCCGGAATTCTCGAAAGTTATACTGCCAATTCGCCCATCGCGAACAAGGAGCGTGCCGGCCGCTGTAATAAACCCCCCGGTTGGACGCAGTTCATCTTCATTTTGGACCAGCACCAGATACGTTTTCGGGCCTTCGTCTGAGGCCCCCATCAGACGGGGAAATTCCGTGGCGAGAGTCGTACCCTCTTGCAGCAAAGGAAGAAGCGGGTCCACATCGTTCAGAATCAGATCGCGAACACGAGGAGAAAGATTATCCAGCTCCAGATGGCTACGCGCCTCCAAAGCCAAACCCAACTTCTTCTGCGCTTCAGTGAATTGCGGTGCGGCATCCTTCAACAGGATGGCGAGGAGCGGCGGATTAAGGTGACTGCCATTTTCGCCGTCAACTGCATCCACGAGCGGCAAAGCGGCTTGATATGAAGTGTCAGCAAAAGCCAAAAGGGAATCTGCAACGGTCATCAAATCCTGTATCGAAGAAAGGTCTCCCCCATAAACGGGAACCCAACCCAGCCACGGACCCAGCCAAAGGAAAGGCTCAGCCTCAGTTTTAAGAAGTTGAAAATCCTGCCGCAAACTTGTAAGATGCGGGCCAATGTCCTTGACCCGCTCCAGGTTGGAAGCGGGCGTTCTGATTACTTCCTGAACGCCCGCAACATCCTGCCATACGAGCAGCGCCATGTTATAAATTTTCCAAGCCTTGAGGCCGCCGATGAGAACAAGCCCCAACACGATAAAGATCAGCAGCGGGAAAATAAAACGGCGCTTCCCTGACTTTTGGTTACTGGTTTCTGACAAAAGAGGCGGATCATCCGCCCGAACAACTGGCTGCCCATCCTGAGGGATGACCGCCGGCTTTGACATGGATTTCGCCAAATAGCTCTCGCGCGCCAGGATCATCTCCATCAGGCGCTGCAATCCCTTTCGGTGCCAGTCACTGAGGGTGCTATTGGGAGCAACTTCCAACTCACCTCCTACGAGTTTATATATTTCTCTTTCTTCATTGGAGAGTGTATCGTCAAATTTTCCATAGACAAACAACAGAATACTCTGGTCAATGCGTCCCCAGGCATCGCGCAGGGAGACAGGTGAAGGAGCACCAAATTTAAGCGGAGCAAAATACTGGGCAGCCAGAATCCCAAACTCACCCCAACGCGTGTCTAGCCGCTTGCCATGGCGGGGCGCGACGCTGGGCATCATCTCAACGAACAATTTTTCGATCATAAAGACAAGCTGTTGACCGGGAGTTTTATCCAGCAAATCCGGCGTGTTTGTCACCATATCCAAAACGCTCAGGCTTTTTGCCCAGGGGTGCGAATCGAACTGCTCAGGATGGAGGCTGTTTTCAAGAATATTTTTCAGGGTCTCAAGGTTTGTGTTTTCGGGCGGCATGCCGCACCTCTACTTCAGGATAAAATTGTCCCACAGACTACTTTAATCAAGAGCCGTATGCAAAGTAAACCTGTGGGACACTATAATACTCTGGATCAATCGCTGGCAATATTTGAATATCAGCTCCATTCAAAACTGAGGCAAATGTACCATGTTAATCTTTTATAACCGATACCGGGCAGGATTGCGATGGCTGCCGGCATTCTGTTTTGCAGTTGCCATTTTTATTTTTTCCACCGTTCCGGGGAATGAAGTTCACAAATCCTACCATAACCTGGAAATCAGCGCACAAACGATCTCCCCATCCAGCGCCAATCCGACCCAGTTGGCGGTCACAAATCCCGTGACGATTGACTGGCTGAAAGCCGCGCATGGGATTGGCTATTTCTGCCTGGGGTTTTCAATTTTATATGCTTTATCCTCCCAATCGCGCTGGTCACCCAGCATTGCGTTTGTTTTGTGCTGTCTTTACTCAATAACCGATGAATTTCATCAAATGTTCACACCCGGAAGATCCGCCTCCGCGCAGGATATTCTTCTTGATACACTTGCCGCTTTAATCGGTGTGACGATCATGCTCGGCGTTATGGCTACAAAGGAATTCTTCAACCAGAAGCAAGCACCTGTTGATTAGCCACCAGAGAGCGATAGTATTCACTGGTCTCCATCAATTCGAGATGAGACCCGATGGCTATCAGTCGTTTTTCATTGAGCACCAGAATACGATTAACATTTTTTACAGTGGTCAAACGGTGGGCAATCAGGAATACTGTCCGGCCATGCGTTACTCCCTTTAGCGCTTCGATAAAGGAATTTTCGGTATGACTGTCCAGCGCGGATGTAGGTTCATCCAAAATAAGAATGTCCGGGTCCTTGATCAAAGCGCGCGCAATCGCCATGCGTTGCTTTTGTCCCTCTGACAAATTTACCCCGCCTTCACCGACCGTCGATTGGTATCCTTGAGGCAGGTTGACGATATAGTCATGGATGCCGGCAGCCTTCGCTGCGCGAATCACATTCGCCTCATCCGCTTCGAGGTTGCCATAACAAAGGTTTTCATGAATGGTACCGGAAAGCAAGTGGCTGCTCTGAGGCACGTAACCAATCCGCCGGCGCAGAGAAGCCAACTCGTAAGCAGAAGCAGGCTTCCCGTCAAAGAAAAGACCGCCTTTTGTCGGCTGATACAGGCGCAGGATCATACTGATGAGAGTCGTCTTGCCAACTCCGCTCGGGCCGACAATCGCGATATGCTCGCCGGGATCCACATGAAAAGATAAATCCTCCAGCACCGTCTCACGGCCATCGTAGGAGAAAGTCGCTTCCTTGAATTCCACCTCCCCTTTGAGCCGCTCGACTTTCTCTCCAGCGCCCAAATTTTCCTCAGGAACAATGCTGTACAAGGCGGAAATGCGCGCCAAAGACGCGAGGGCGTTCTGCATTTGCAGGTTGGTGGAAGCCAACGCCATGGCGGGACCGTAGACATAACCCAAATAGGATTGGAAGGCGGTGAGGGAACCAAACGTCCAACTTCCTTGAATGACCCAATACGCACCAGCTACGAAGACAACGGCGTTGGCAAGGCTTGGCAATGCCCCAATCAGTAAATTCGCCAGCGACCCAACTGTCATTTGCTCAAGGCTGAGTTGCTGCGATGCTTTCCATTCCGAGATCATGCGCCCAACAGTGCGCTTTTCAGAGGCGAAGGTTTTGATCAGCGTGGTGGAAGCCAGCGACTCTTGCAGGCTGCGCGAGATATTGGCGTGCTGTTCCATTTGTTCGTGGCCAAGCACACGCATTTTTTTCGAAAAATAGTTCAGCGCCCAAACCAATAAAGGCAGGAGGACCAGCACTGCCAGCGCGAGCCGCCATTCCAGATAAAACAAAAACGCCACCCCGCCTATAAAGCGCAGAAGGCTGCTAAGCGCATACACCAGTGTTTGCGAGAAAAACCATTGCACGCCTTGAACATCCTGCTGGATACGAGACATCAGGTAGCCGGTCTCAGTCTCGTCAAAAAAGGATTTTGGAAAATGCAGGAGACGTTCGAACAGGTCGCTTTGGATATCCAAAATGACAGCCTGTTCAAAACGGGTAAAGTAAAACTGCTGGAACATCCCCAGCCCCATGCCCAAAACTTTGACGCCGCCCAATAGCAATAAGGCAAGCCACAATTTATCCAACTGGCGCGCCAGGATCACGTCATCAATCAGGTAGCGGGTGATCAGCGGTTGGGGAAATATCAACAGGGAAGACAGGATGACAAGAATACCTCCCAACAACCCTTTGCGCCAATGACGCATGAGAAAAGGGCGCAGATTCTCAAAATTGGAAAGTGAATTGACATGCGCCTGTCCATTAGCGACCCGGTCTTTTGACTGCTTACGCGATAAGCCTTGGCGGAGATAATCAATCCAGGAAAGCATATTATTTTGTTTCTTCTGATTTGGAAATCATAAAGACCGTAGGAGATTGTTTAATAACCCACACTACAGAATGTCATTGATTGATAGCGTAGAATCTCTGAGATTATAGTAGAGACCCTTCGCTAGCGCTCAGGGAATCATGGCAGGACATGTAAGGCGAATTAGTAAAATCAAGTTATTAAACAGCTTCTTAGAGTTCGTAAAAATATAACTTCCCGCAACCTCGTCATTGCGAGCCCGATAGAGCGAAGCAATCTCCTTTTTGTGAGGGAGATTGCTTCGCCGGGAAGTTCACCCTCCTCGCAATGACGAAATTTATAAATTTATCAACCCTTAGGGTCTGGTTGCTGACAGTTTTCTCACCAAAAGATACAGCGTACGAAACGCATCTTTGAGAATCCCCCACCAGCGAATGAGATAATACGCAGGCAACACCCACGAAGTTTTCAATTGATAGCGCCAGCGCATGTAAGCGGGAGCAGGAACGATCAACGCAAGCATCAACCGAAAGCGCCCATACCAATTTAAGGTTAGCAATTTTTGTTGTTCTTCAAGAATATGCGTGGCAGGTTTATTTCGCAGGAGTGCGATCAATTGTTGATGTCTATCGGAATTTTTCCACAAGTTGATTCGCACGTCTTCAGGAATTGGCGTATTAAAATATTCATTAGATTGAGAGAGAGCCGCATCCAATGCAGAACCCCACTCAAATATTTTAGCCTGCCTAAGCAATAAGTCCCAATCTATGCGCTCTCCATAGACGCGGATCAAAAGGTCAAGATCATGAAACCAGCGCAGGGGTGTGTTCTTTCCGCCGTGCTGTAACATGGCGTGGGAGGCGGCATACAGCACTTGAGCAGTGGGAGTCAACATGCACAAGTTTTCAATTTTTTTCCGCGAGGAGGGTTCTAATAATTCTGTTTGGGTCCAAAACCAATCCACAGGCACAGAATAGACAAAAGACTTGTCCGCCACCAGGCTGTGATGGATCTCAAGCGTGATGGAATGTTCACCCATTTTTTGCAGGCAGATCTCGTGATTAAGCAAATCCCTGAGGCCGGGCGTCGCTTCTGGGAGAGCATCCTCATAACCAAGTGTTTTTGCAATTTGAACCGCATCCACTAGCTTTGCTTTTGGCACCAATATGTCCAAGTCCCCCATCGGACGAAGGCCAATATCGGGATAGATCGTCAGCGCAAAGCAGGCTCCCTTCAAAACAACCACCGGAATATCGGCCTGATGGAACAAGTGCGAGAGGGTTTCGAGTTCCTTGAAGATCCTCTGGTTATGCATCCATGTAGCGGAGTACATGGCGCGCAGGGAATTCCGCGCCGATTCCGGCAGGGATGAGAATTTCCCCGACTTTGAAAGAGTCCAGTATACAAGTGGAGCGACACCTTCTGCGTGCGCTTTGGCAATTAATAGGTCCCAGTAAGCAGTCGAAAAGGATTTCCAATCCAACCCTTCCAGACGCCCTGTACTGATCAGACTAAGAGTGTGGTTGTCTATTTGAGGCTGCATTCGAAGTTTCAAGCTGGCGCGCCAAAAGGCAGATTTCCCGATACCCCGTATCAATCAGATCAGACAATTCATTTGCAATATCAAGAAATGTATCGCCCTTTACAACGCCGGGGTCGGGAACATCATAGGCAAGACCGGTGCATACCTGCGTCAGAAGGAAAACCTTATCCTTTATTTTCGGAAACTCCACCCTCAAAGACTCGTGGTGGCTGTTTTCCATGACCAGGATCAGGTCGTACCAGGCGAGCAACCCGCCAACAATGCGGACCGCTTTATGCGCGTCAAGATTCAATTTCAAATGGTCGCTGACCCACTTCGGGGATGGAATGACCGGCAAACCAGGCTCGGCCCAGGTGCCGGCGCTGCCCACCGACCAATCCGGCGCAACACGCTCTTGTTGCAGTTTCCTGGCAAACAAGGCGGCTGCAATCGGTGAACGAAAACGATTCGCGGTACACACAAATAATACAGAGGGCATAGATGGATTACCTCACACCTTGGATATTACGGAACAATCCTCGTGCGGGGGATCAAGAACCAATCCCCAACAAGAAGGCGCTCCCCGTCATTGATCGCGTTAAAATATTTCAAGTCAAGCGGGTCGATACTGAATTTCTGCGCCAGCAGTTCAACCGTCATGCCTGATTCGGTAATCATATAAATCTCAAAACTGGGCAAATCTGATACATCCGTAAACCCAATGGGAATTACCACCAATGTACCCACCCAAACCGGAGGTTGAAGTGTGTGGTTGACAGCCATAATTGCCTCGACACTGGTATTGTATTTGGGGGCGTATTGATCCAAATTTTCCCCTTCCAAAACACTGTGGATCAAAAATTTATGATCAGTCCCAATCGGCAATTCCAATTGATGTTTCGACAAAGGCGCCGCAGGAGTGCGTGTTCGAAGAGCAGCCATGCTCGTCAGAGTGGGAGCCGGCGAAGCCGAAGCAGTCACCTCTGGAGAAGGCGTGTAGGGTGTGGTCGGCGAATATGCTGCCGGGGCTGTCTCATTGGCTTTTTCAAAAGTAAACGAAGAAAACACACCCTGATCCCATATATTCCACGCGAGGGCAGATACTACACCGATGACAATCAAGAATACAAAAAGGGTCCGCCAAAGAAATTTTTTCACCCTTTTTTTGCGGCCACGTGGAGCGCGTATATGCCCCGGCAAAGGGGCTGCCTGCCCGCTCAAAAACAGCGGGCACTCACGATGGTTTTCACAAAGACAAAACTCTTCCTGATATTTTAGTTTTGGGGGGGCTATCGGGCGGCTGCGATAACAGCAATTCCAAATGGATGGAAAAGCCAGTGAAGTTTCCGCATCATCCAACAGCCCAAGAGATGGGCAGGTACGATTTGTGCTGCTTGCATTGCTCATATTTTCCTGGCTACATCAGTGTTGTATTGGCCCATTGTCATTAATTTCATGGCAAGCGCATTGCCACAGAATCAGCGTTCAGATCTTTTTTGACGATTTAATACCCTGCTCAACAGGGAACGAGGCTGGGTCTTCGGTTCGACTTCCGCCGCCTGCGCCGGCTCCACAGTTAAATCACCGCCGCTGAGATATTGATTATTCTGGGAATAATATGGAGAGTAATAATGATAGCCTCCATAGTAATAACCGTGGGAACGCGGAATACGATTAAAGACGGCACCCACGATCCGCGCGCCAGCGCGTTCAAGCTGCTCACGGGTGGCACGCGCCGCGCCAATATGAGTCTTGCCCGGTTGTACCACCAGCAGAACACAATCCACCTTGGCAGCCAATATCTGCGCGTCAGAAACCAGGGAAGGCGGGCTGTCTATCACAACCACATCTACATGACTGGCAATCGCAGCAAGAATATGATCCATTTTATTCGAGCCGAGCAATTCGGCTGGATTGGGCGGCAAGCTGCCCGTAGTGATGACAGATAATGTCTTGGAACTCGCATCTGCCCATTGATGAGTAACAGCTTCAACGCTGAGATTGTCGCGGAATAGATCGGTCAGACCAACCCGATTCTGGATTCCCAAAAATCGGTGGACTCGCGGCCGACGAAGATCACAATCCAGAAGTAAAACGCGCTTGCCTCCCTGGGCAAATATCGCAGCCAGATTGCTGGCGACTGTTGTTTTTCCATCCCCGGCCTCCGCGCCTGTAACCAGGATGGTCCGCAGGGGCTTATCCACCGCCGCGAATTCCAGGTTCGTGCGGAGGGAACGGAAAGCCTCGGAAACCGGCGAACGCGGCTGGCGGGAGACATAGATTTCAGCCTCTGCCTTCCCATTCGTCTGCATCTCGGCAATATAGCCAATCAACGGGATGCCCAGTATGCGGTCAACATCCTCGGGGACTTTCATTGTGTCATCGAGATACTCGATCAGGAAGATAATACCAGCGGCCAGCATCAAGCCAACGACACCAGCCAGCATGGCGCTATTGAACGGCTGCGGCTTGATCGGAAATTCAGGCACATCCGCCGCCTGAATCTGGTTCATACTCTGTGTATTTTGCAGGCGGGTAAAGCGGACATTCTCCAGATTCTGCAATAAGTTAATATATATCTGTTGATAAAGAGACAGGGTAGACTGCACCTGGGCCAGCCGCTGGCTGGTGGCATCGCTGCTGCTGCCGCTGCCCGAATTTCCCAAGACAACCAGATTGGCATATGCCTGCTGATACAGATCAAGAACAGATGTTATGCGGTCTATCTCCGTTTCCTTTTCAGTAATTTGTAATTTGGCATCGGTTGTAAACACCTTGCGTAATTCAGTAATTTCCTTCTGTAAAGCATTGATATTCTCTTGAAGCTTTGCTATCTCAGATTCAGCCTGAGCGATCTGTTCCTGCAAATTCTGGTTCGAGATCTTATCGATCTGGGATTGCAAACTGGAAATTTGGGACTGCACCTGTTCAATTTGAGACTGCAAGTTCTCTTCCGATGCGGCGTAGCGGCCGGCCTCAAGCTCTTCATTCTGCCTCATCAAAGCCGACACAACTGCGTTGGCAATATCGGCCGCATGTTGAGGGTTGGTATCTGTAACTGAAATGCTCAGGATTCTGGTATCCCCAACCTGCTGGGCCTGGATTTGCAATGCAGAAACCGGGTAGCCCAATGTTTCAGATACACTATTAAAGATCGTGGATGCTTTCAGTAATTCAATATAGGTCGCGATCAACTGCTGGTCGCTAATATAGTAATAATCTGTGGCGCCGCCGGTACCGGAAGCCGCCTGCATGGAAGCGCGCGAAACCATGACACGGGTGCTGGCCTCGTAGACCGGCGTCTGACTCTTGGCAAATCCATAACCGCTAAGGGTGCCTATTACCAGGCCAAGGATCAACAACCAGTACCAACGCCGCAAGATGGCTAAATATTGATTTATTTCCATTGATCAAGAACTCCTACGAAACCATGCGAGAATATCGATAAATTTATTATGCGACATAAATGCCGCGGCACTTACTCATTGTCTTCGAGTGGTTACAGAAAACCGTTCACCACAGAGTTACGGAGACACTGAGTTTTTTGAAAGGTCTTCGCGGTGCTTTCCCGCACCGCCCGCCAGCGCAGGCGAGTGTCTTCGTGGTTGATAAAGCCAGTCAGGCCTGCAAAATTAGCCGCGCCTGAATTTGCACAGTGGAGAAGCGCGACATAAATGTCGCGGTACTTTAACTCATTGCCTTTTGAACAGCCTGCATGACCGTTAGGACATCTTTTTCTGAAAGGCCGGGATAGAGCGGCAGGGTCACTTCACGATCAACGATATCTTCAGTAATCGGCAAGGGAGCGCGCGCGGACTGATCAAGCTCTGCATACGCGCTAAACTTATGAATGGGCGGGTAATGAATACTGGTCTGTATTCTTTCCGCCTTCATGTTTTCCATGAATGCCAGGCGATCCCCGCCCTTCGGGAGCAGGATGGGGAAAATGTGATAAGAGGAGAGGCCGCGATGAGACTGGAAAGGTATGGTAATCGAAGGCGCCAACTCCAGCAAGAGTTCATTATATTGCGCAACGGCCTGCGCGCGGCGGGCATTGTTATGCGCCAATTTGGATAACTGCACCCGCCCAATCGCGGAGTGTATCTCGTCAATACGGTAGTTATAACCCAGCGCAGTTACATCATAACTCCAGGCATGTCCCTGATGTCGATCCCAGGTCATGGCCGTCATGCCGTGAGAACGCAGGTTGCGCAATCTACCGGCAATGGCATCATCGTCAGTGACCAACATGCCGCCTTCGCCGGTGGTCATGTTTTTATTGGAGAAGAAACTATAACAGCCAACCTGCCCCCAACTGCCCAGCCCGCGGCCTTCAAGCGCGGCACCGGCAGAATGCGCGGCATCCTCGATGACGGCCAACCCGTGTTGTTTGGCAAATGCCATAATGGACGGCATGTCACAGGCATAACCGCCATAATGCATCACGATGATGGCGCGCGTCTTCTCCGTCAGGCAGGCCTCAATGGATTGAACCGAGATGGTCAGGTCCAGTTCGCTTACGACGTCGGCAAAGACCGGCGTCGCCCCCGTGTAGCGGACCGCATTGGCTGTTGCGACGAACGTCAGCGACGGGACGATCACTTCGTCACCGGGGCGGATGCCGCAGGCGAGACAGGCAAGATGCAGGGCGGCAGTGGCGTTGTTGACGGCAATCGCATGGCGGGAGCCAACCATCGCGGAAAATTCTTTTTCAAAGGTTTGAGTGACCGAGCCCATGGTCAGCCAGCGGCTGCGCAAGACTTCCAGAACCGCGGCTTCCTCTTCCGCTCCAAAATCAACATCACCCAAAGGGATGAGCCAATCCATTATTTGCCTCCATTTTCTCCAACAGACAATTTAAGATGTTCGCCGCAAAGAGCGCAATGATTTAAGGTTTTTTCCCGCGCAGTACATTTTTTGAACCGCGAAGAACGCGAAGCACGCAAAGAAGACCTTTTGCTCATGTGTAACCCGTGTGCGGACGTTAGAGAACGTCCGCTACGCGATCACCATTTTGCACATTCTTTATAGATGAGCCAACCTCTTTATTACTTTGTGCCTGCACTGGGCCGCAGGCACATGTCTACAAGGTTTTTTTGAACCGCGAAGCACGCGAAGAACGCAAAGAAAGCTTTTTGGCTGGCGGTTTTCGCGGCGAGCCTCTTTGCCGCAGGCCGGCTTGTCTGAGTTAGCGGGCTGGCGGTTTAGATATTCGATGAAGAATCTCCGTTTAGAAATTGACTGCGCATGGATTCAAAATCCAGGATGGCCTGTTCATAATCGTCCGGGCGTCCCAGGTCCTGCCAGTAGCCGCCAAAAGAAAAGCCTACCACGCGTTCCCCGGCTTCAATCAGGCGCAGGATCAGGTTGGGGAAATCAAAATACTGGCCTTGCGGAATGTACTTTATGACTGACGGTTCGAACACGTAAACGCCCATGCTTACCTGGTAGTTGTAAGTGGGTTTCTCGATATATCCCACGATCTCATTTCCACCATTAAGTTTCAAGACGCCCAGATCGATCTTGACTTCACGATTATACATCGCTATTGTCACCATTGCCTTAGACTCGCGGTGGAATTTCAGCAATTCGCCAAAATCAAGCGTGGTTAGCACATCCCCATTCATGACGAGGAAAGTTTCTTCCAGGCCTTCTATCATTGCCAGCGGACCGGCAGTACCTAGGGGGGTATTTTCGTAACTATAGCGGATGTGCGTTCCGATATGCTCCCCTTCCTGGAAAAAGGCGCGCAATAAACTGGCCATGTGCCCGACTGAGAGAATGACTTCGTCCACGCCGGCGCGCTTGATCTGATGCAGAAGAACTTCAAGGATGGGCATATCCCCAATGGGCATGAGCGGTTTGGGGATGACTTTGGTATAAGGCGCCAGACGGCTGCCTTTTCCACCTGCCAATATGACGGCTTTCATTTGATAATCCTCCTGAAAAAAAATACTTTACCACAAAGGAACACGAAGGGTCACGAGGGAATTCCGGGGGTACTAAAAGTTTGTAAAAATATAACTTCCCGCAACCTCGTCCTTGCGAGCCCGATAGGGCGAAGCAATCTCCTTTTTGTGAGGGAGATTGCTTCGTCGGGAAGTTCACCCTCCTCGCAATGACGGAAGTTATTAACTCACCTTACGCAGCCCGCCTGTAGCGCGACACATTGTCCCCGTATGGGGGTTTATGTCGCCCATTTTGCGAGATAAATCTCGCGTTACCGCGTAAGGTGAGTTAGTAATTTATTGACCCTAAAAGTTTGGGGTCATGCGTAATCCGTGTGCGGACGTTAGAGAACGTCCGCTACGCGATCACCATTGCAAAACCAGAAGATTTTGCGCCGAAGCCGGGAGACTTCGGACTCCGAAGGTTACATACTAAACCACATAGTCCTGTGAGTATAGTGATGAATGTCCTTTGATCCAATCGAATGTTTTTTGCAGGCCATCTTCAAAGGAGACCTGCGGACTCCAGCCCAGTTTCTGGAGGGCAAGGCGGTTATCCGAGATCAGGCGCTGGACTTCGCTTTTCTCGGGGCGCAGGCGAGATGGGTCGATGATGACTTCAACGGGATGATCCACCAGCGCGAGCACGAGTTTGACCAGGTCGCCGATGCGAATCTCGCGGCCAGTGCCGAGGTTGATGGTCTGGCCTTCGACGCCGGGCGTTTGGGCAATTTGGAGAAAGCCAGCCACGGTGTCGCTGACATACGTGAAATCACGACGGGCATCGAGGTTGCCGAGATGGATGGTGCTTTGGCGGATGGCTTGCGTGATCAGCGCGGGGATGACTGCGCGGGCAGACTGGCGCGGCCCAAAGGTGTTGAATGGCCGCAGGGTGACCAGCGGCAAGCCATAGGATAAATAAAAACTCTCGGCCAGTTTATCCGCGCCAATCTTGCTGGCAGAATAGGGCGACTGACCCTGTAAGGGATGCGTCTCATCAATGGGGACGCGCAGGGCCGTGCCGTAAACTTCACTGGAGGATGTATGCACCAGGCGCTCAATCCCCTGATCACGGGCGGCCAGGAGGATATTCAGGGTGCCGATGATGTTGGCTTCGACCACTTCGGCGGGGTGCAGATAGGAATACGGGATGGCGATCAGCGCTCCCAAATGGAAGACAATGCCTGTCGCGCGCATCGCAGATTGCAGGGCGGTCAGATCGCGCAAGTCGCCGGGGATAATTTCCACATTCGAAAGCACATCCGCCGGCAGAAGTTTCAACAGTCCCGGATCGTTGCGGGAGTTATAGCGCACAAAAGCACGAACATGCGCCCCCTGATTTACAAGCGTCTCCACCAGGTGGCTTCCGATAAAGCCCCCGGCCCCCGTCACAAGAACGTGTTTACCCGCCCAGTAACTTTCTGCCATTGTCATTCCATCCTTCTCCCTTTGGGGGTGGTATCCTGCAACGCTGTGCGCATGGCAGTAATATCTTCCATCACCTGCGCGAAATCGCCCTGGCTTAAATCAGCCTCCAGCACATCCAGCCATTGGGTCATCAACCGTCCTTTTGGATATTGAGGAGGCTGCGGCTTTTCAGCGGAGGCAACATTGGTTTTGGAAAGCTGGGCGCGAATCAAACCGACCGTATCGGGCCAGGTGACCACTTGCGCATTCGTGTTGCGGCAGGTCTTTAAAATGGCCATTCGCTCGCTGGCGGAAATATTGTGAATCGCAAAAATGATCACACCGATATCGTGTTTCTGCACCAAGTCGGCTATATCCTTGCGCTTTCCCAATACCGTAAAACCATTGAGGCGCAGACCCTGGCGGTACATGTCATCATCCACGAAGCCTATTACCTTATAGTTTGATGATTCATGGGTGTGAGTCAAGCGCCAGGCCACGAACTGACCCGTATCGCCGGCGCCGACGATCAGGACGCGCTCGCGCACCAGCAAGCTATCCTGCCGCATAAAGACCCAGCGCCCAAGCACGGCGTTGAACAGGCGGGTGCGATAACGGGTAAGAATATATCCGACGAAGGCCAGCACGGTTGCATCCAGAATGATGTCGTAGTGCAAGAAATTGATCCACGAGTTGATGACGAATGCGGCCACGGAGGCCACAGCAAGCGGCGGGATGAGTACAAACGCCTCGCCAACGGATGCCGAAGACCAGGAGATTTTTTGCACGCCCATGATGGCCGCGATGGAACTGAACAGCACCGAATAGGCAAAAGAAACCAGAATGGCCTTCCCCAACCCAAGGTCCAGCGGAGCGACCAGCAGTCTCCAGATGACTCCCGCCATGCCAAAGGCAATGAGAGTGGTGAGGGTATCTATAAAGAACCAGTTGACATAGCGGCGGAAGAGGAGGGAGATCGGCCCCCAGAACAGGGTATCTTCCGGCGGCTTATGCTCGCGCAGGCTGGGCACCACCACAACCAGAAAGGTCCAAAAAAGCACGTCGAGATCGAGCAAAAAGGAATGATGACGGATGTAAAGCTGGTCGAGGCGCAGTTTGGAGGGCAGGATGTCACCCAGATAGGTGTCCATTAGTTTGCTGGAGCTAAGCATTTTCTCTTCATCACGAAACAGGACCGAGGCCGGACTGGTGACGCCGGGGCGCACCGACAGCACTTCGGCGCGGGTCTCGGGAGACCAGGTTTCGATCAGGGAAGGATCTTCCGGGCGCGGACCGACCAGGCTCATCTCACCGATAAGCACGTTCCATAATTGCGGCAGTTCGTTGATCTTGCTATCGCGCAGCCATTTGCCGAACGGGGTGATGCGCGAGTCATCCTCGGCGGTAATGCGCGGACCCGCATAGCTGGCCGCTTCTTCGCGCATGGTGCGGAATTTGAGAATGCCGAACTCTTTGCCGCCCATGCCCAGGCGCGGGCCGCGGTAGAAGACCGGCCCGGGAGAATCACGTTTGATGATGATGGAGATGAGACAGAAGACAGGAGACAGGACGAGCAAGCCAAGCGCGGAGGCGAGGATGTCGAAGGCGCGTTTGATGAAGCGATTGAAACTCAAATTTGGCTGGTCGATTTTCGTTTTCATGGATTTTATGGTTTCAGTTCTCATGAGTGTCTCCCTGATGCGGCAATGATACTACCAAAGTTGAAGGTTGAGGATGGATATGATCGTGGCTGCTCCGAGTTCAGAAAATCTTTAACGCAAATTACGCGAAAAGGCGAATGGCGCGAATACTTCTTTTAAAATTCGCGTTCCCGATACGCAAATAAAATCAAATCCCGTCACGTGACGGGGAAGTCGTCAGTCCTCGGACTTCGGCCTTATGGCTACCAGATAGTGGGTGTTTAGGATTTTCAGGCTTTCGAGGAACAGGCATAGCCCCCAGGAGATGGGGGCGAGTTTGCGGGCGATGGGGGGGGCGAGGGTGATACGATGAAATTCATATTGGCAATTGGGAAACAACTGTTTGATCTCTGCGGGACGGACGCCGCGCGTTTGCGGATTGGTGGGGTTGAGCCAGAAGTCGTAAGAGAGGATCATGCCCCCGGGCTTTCCCGACGCGGGGGCTGGACTTCGGAGCACGCGCAACATGTCGGCGCAGATATTTCTTCGAAGATCAGGATCGAGAATGGAGGATATTGCAGTGGATTGCAAGACCAGGTCAAAGGTTTGAGATGGAAACGGCAGGGACTGTCCGTCGGCATTGGCAAAGCCCGAACTCGGAAGTGTGTGATGCGCATGGAGCAGGCGGTCAAAAAGCAAATCCACGCCATGCAGTTTTTCAGGAAGCGCGCCGAACCCCAAATATTCGGTCAATACACCCCCGCCGCCGCAGCCCATTTCTAAAATCGAGAGGCTTGAAAGTGCGGTAAATTTATTTTTCTTTAGCGCCGCCAAAATCGAGCGCTGGCGCTGGTGGAGCGCAAAGAGGTTAGCCTGATTAAACCAGGAATACAGGTTGCTGCCGGCAAAGCGGCCTTTGCGGTCTTTGTATTCATCCCGCAAACGCGCAATATCATCCAATGGCTTCACTCGACCATGCAGGCGTTTGCCCGATTTTATCGCCCCAGCGGTTCCAGAATTTCAGGAGGCCGATCAGGAAGCCAAGTCCATAGCTAAGATGGAGGATGGCAAAAATGAAGGGAAGGATTAGTAGTGAGTAGTGGTCAGTGGATGGTGAATGGTGAGCAGCAAGGGTACTTTTAATGACGGTCCAGACGGAGGCGGCGAGGTTGGCGAGAAGGTAGAGAATAATTATGAATGATGAAGGATGAAAGATAAAGGATGGGAAGGAAAAAAAGAGTAAAAATGCACTGCCAAACAACGCCAGTATAAAGGCGGGCGGGATGAACTGACGCAGGCTCATTTGGAGCGGGTGCTTTTGCAGGACGCGAACTTTCCAATAGCCGTAGCCCGCATACTGGCGGAACAAAGATAACGGGGTACTGCGCACAGTATATTCCGAGCGGATGGCCGGGGAGAGCAGGATGCGCCCACCCTGTTGACGCAAACGGTAATTAAATTCGTCATCCTGATCGCGTACCAATTCTTCATCGAACAGGCCGATCTTCTCAAAGACTTGACGCGGCCAGGCACCCATATAGACCGAATCGACCCACTCCTCTTTATCAGAATAATGGAAACGCGACCCGCCCACCCCAAAGGGAGTGCTGGTGGCAAAGGCCACGGCCTGACCAAAGCGGGTGGTGCTGACGGCATTCATCTTGCCGCCCACGTTATCTGCCTTTGTGCGATGTAAAGCCTCAACGCACTGGCGCACGTAATCAGGGGCAATGACGGTATGCCCATCGACGCGGATGATGATATCGGCGTGCGTACAGCGCAGGGCCATATTAAAACCGGGCGGAACCACTTTTCGCGGGCTTTCGATCACTTTGAAAAAAGAATGCTTGGTCTCGTATTCAGCCAGTATCTCGCGGGTGCCATCGGTGGAGATGCCATCCACAACCAGAATTGAAACCAGGTTTTGGGGATAGTCCTGGGCAATGACAGCATCCAGACAGGTGCGGATAGTGGATTTTTCATTTCTCTCGGGAATAATGATACAAACTTGCGGAAGTTGATTCATGGTTAAAATCTCCGGTATTTTTTATTGCTTGGTGTTAAAGAAGACACTTGGTTCGAAAAATTTAAAGAGGTAAAAGAAATCGAGTATTCAATATATGTTTGGGTTGTTCAGAATAAATGGGCTTACTATTCCGAAACCCTATTCAAAACCCGGTCTTTTTCATCTTGTCTTAGCTTACAAATGACTGCTCGAAACTTACCAGAGGCAGTTCGTTCGATTTGATCAACAAGATGCACATCAACCCTGACTTCCCCCGCATGTAGACGCATATTATCCTTTATTTTCTGTATATCGTGCTCCTCAAAGGTATCCGCAGGAACAAGACAGATCGTAAACAAATCAAGTTGCTCCTGCACAACCTGGGCCTCTCGAATGTTCTCCACTCCCTTAAACACCGTATCAAAGCGGAGCATCTGGCGACCATCTGAAGTAATACAAATATCTTCCACCCGTCCTTCAATTAATTCAAGTATGGGCATTTGGCGCCCACACGGACAGGTCTGATCGATTGCCCAGCGTGCTACATCACCAGTCCGGTAGCGAATAAGGGGCTGTAATAAATTTTGTAAACCTGTACATACTACTTCCCCCAGTTCTCCTAAAGAGCAAGGATACCCTTCTGTATTTACAATTTCGATGATGCCCACTTCCGGGCTAACATGATAACGCCCATGTTCACATTGAAATGCAAGCATGCAACCCTCGACTGCACCATAGCGATCATAGATCTTGCACTGCCAAGCAGACTCGATAGTTTGCCTATGCCCTTCAGTAACAGTTTCAGATGTTGTAAATATTGCTTTGGCAGGCGCAGGCTTATCATTATGTTCCATGGCATACTGCGCAATGGTGTGTAAGGCACTTGGATACCCCATAATCATGTCAGGACGGTAGGTACGTAAAAAATCCAAATAAGCTGGAATATTTTTAGGGGACAAATGATAGACCGAAGCATAAGCCAGATCTTCCGCGGGACTAAAACGCCAAAAGGGCGGTTTATCCTGGTCAAAACGACAGACTTTGCGAACACCAAACATCACACGCCGTGAATGATAAGAAACGCCTGCCCAACCTAAATTCCGGACAGCAGGCACTGCAAGCTCCAGTGCGTGAAATTCGGGGGAGTAGTAGATTTCTGTGGGAGTGCCAGTTGTTCCGCTTGATTTAAAAACTGACGTACTATTGGGAACAGGATTCTGCGTCACCAAATCCCTGGCACGTGTTCGCAATGTTTCTTTGGAAAGAAACGGTAAACCCGCTAAAATCTTGAAAGCAGGGAGTTGCCAATCGACTCTTGATACTCTAAAAATAGCCTGGTAATACGGAGAACCATCAGCAGTTTCCAACAATTGCAACAATTGTTTTTCCTGATAAGCAAGGAATTGTTCACGTGTCCAATTATCACGACTCTGGTATTCAGCAACCAGCCGGTAAAAATGGCGACTCATGCGACGGCGATACCATAACCAACCATATGAGCTTACCGCAAGTTGTTGAAGCCAAATTGGGCTGGCAAAATAAATCCGCTCACTCAAGCTTGACATAAATTCATATCCTAAAAAGAAGCAGTGGAGATCCTCAAATAAATTTCGTGCAGTTTTTTATAAAGATCGTTGATATTATGCCTGGATAGACAAATCTCCATCGCCTTTTGTCCCATCGATTCGCAAAGCTGAGGGTTTTGATCCAAATATAAAATTGAATTCATCAAGGCGGCATTGTCGTCGTGATTAATCAAGATACCAGAAGATCCGTCAGATATCATTTCAGGGATTGATCCAACATATGTAGAAATCACTGTCAACTTACATGCCATGGCTTCTATTATTGAGATGGGCTGCCCCTCTGCATCCGATGGAAGACAAAAAAAGTTTGCATGTAGCAGATATTGCCATTTCAAAAACTCATCAATCTCTCCCGAAAAATACACCTGCTCAGTTAAGCCCTTCTGCTCAGCTAAATTTTTGAAATGCTCCAAATCTCCGCGTCCAATGAAAACCCAACCAACAGTCGTGTTTTGTTTTCTCAACTGAGACAAAGCATCAAGAATTTTTGCACTGCCTTTATTAATGCTTAAGTTCCCGATACTCACGCCAACACGACCAGAAAAGGAACTTATCCATTCAGGTGGCAAGGATGATTTTGGAGGTATCTTCCCAAAATCGATCCCATTCCACAATCCAACAACCATTTTATGACTATATTGCTTCGCCCATTTTTCTAATTCAGGCGACTGTAATAGATAGCAATCTGCAGAATTTAAGGACTCGCGCAGAAAAAAACGTTGTAAGTTGTTTACTTCAGCATAAAAAAGATCGATCGCACCCAATAAGTGAAAAACTGTCTTTTTTTGCAGTAACTTAGCTATCAAAATATAAATCCAGTTCCTCCAATACCCCCAATAAGAACATGTGAATACATGAACGATTTGTGGACGGAGAACAAAGATATCCTTTATCAGTTTCAAGAAACTGAACACAACGAAAAACACCTTTTTCAGACCCACCCAAAGGCTGATTTCGAAAATTGATTGATAACTGCGCCTGCCCTCACGATGAAAAGGCGCGACCCATTCCGGAAAAGCGGTATTGAATAAGGAAAATTCAACGCCATCGATCCTGGCATCATTTAAACTCTTTACATAAGCCGGTATACCCCCAAAAGGAGGGGGGACTGGGCCAACAAGCAATATTTTTATACCCACTTCTCTCGTATTCGCGGTCATCATTTACTTTCCTTGAGCGCCTGTGCCCACTTTACATATTGCAATATTCCATTTTCAAGACCCACTTGTGGAGAATATCCCAAACTCTTGATTTTACCAATATCGGCACACCATCTTTTTGGATCGCCAGGTTTTGTTACACTTGAAAAGGCCAATTTCCAATTTCCCACTTTCAATGATGATAAGAATAAGCGTCCCAATTCTTCGATACTCACCTCACACCCATTTGCAACATTATATATCTCCGCATCAAAAGCACCTTGTTCAAGAATGAGTTGAATAGCATAGGCAACGTCCTGAACAAAAATAAAATCCCGAGTCTCTTTTCCCGTGCCAAACAATTCAACTTGTTTGTTTTTAATCACCTTCAGATAGATATCCCACAAAATTTGTTTTCTTAATCCTGGCCCATAAGCAGAAAAAATGCGGACCGTGCTCGTTCTAATTCCATAAATATTGAAATACTCTCTGACAAGTATTTCGCACATCATCTTGTGATAACCATATGGAGAAATAGGGTTTGACGAGGCGGTTTCCTCGACCGGCAAATAACTTGGATTCCCATATACGGCTGCACTCGACAATAATAAAAAACGGCATTCTGGTAATATTTTACGAAGTGCTTCCAGGACAAAAAAGCATAAATTGACAGATCCAGTAAAGTCAGCAGTTGGGTCAAGGAGTGAATTTGCTACCGACGCCGGTCCTGAAGCATTAATAACCACATCTGGTTTTATTTCTTTTAGGATATCCTCAAAATGCTGATCTGGCAAAACAAGTTGATAAAATATGTCGGGTTTTATTAAAATAATAGTTGAATCCACCCTATCAACCATATCAATGCCCACTACATAATATCCATAGGATCGAAGCCAGGAAACGAGATGAGATCCAATAAAGCCACTTGAGCCCAGTACTATAACGCATTTGCTATTTGTCAACCTCGCTCCTTTTGTCCTTGAACTCCAAAATTTCATTAAAAATATCACAATGTGCATAAACCATTTTCTTCAGAGAATAATGATCCTGAACATGTTTTTGCGCTGACAGTCCCATTCTTTTCATTCGCGAAGGTTCAGATAGCAACCCAAGTACAGTGCAAGCAAACTCTTGCGGATTTGATGGTGAGGCAAGGATGCCCAGCTCTTCCCCCTTATTACTCGCGGATAACACATCTTTCGTGCCTACAACATCTGTTGCAACGCAAGGTAATCCAATCGCCATTGCCTCCAGCAATGCATTTGGCAACCCTTCATAGGCAGATGTCAACAAGAATAAATCAAAAGACTTAAGATAACCCCCAGCATTTTTCCTTGAGCCAATAAACTTAAAATGCTCCCTAACAGACTCAGGCAATGTATCTAATATCTTAAGCACTCGTTGTTTTTCAAGTCCGTCGCCAACCCAAACAAAATAAATATATTTGTTTTCCTTTAGAATTAGCAGGCTAATATCAATGAAAAACTCTGGACGCTTCTCTGCTTTTAACAAGGCGACAGTACCAACGACCAAAGCCTCAATGGGTATGTCAAATTCTTTATGTAAGTCAACTTTAATAACATCATTAGTATAGACTTCTACGGCGTTAGGGATATTAACAACATATGGATTTGTAACACCAAGATCATCTCTTAAGGAACGAATGCAAGAATTTGAGTTAGCCACCACGCGATTGGCCCTTTGAGAAAAATAACCGGACAAGGAACGCAAAATAAACGGTAAAGCATTATTAGCACTCCGTACAGACGTAACGAATGGTAATCGTAATAATGATGCGGCTATTCCTCCGAAAACATTTCCAACATGTAACATCCCATACACAACGCTGCAATGCGTCTTTTTTACGCCCTTAGTCAACCATAACGCTTTTCGAAAATATTTTTTTGCATGGTGGGGAAAATAATAATATTCTATTCCCAGGTCTTTTAAAAAAGGGCCGTGTGGTTCATCATTATTTGAAAGGCAGAAGATAACCGGTTCATAGTTTGAATACTTTTTTAAACCGATTGCTAAAAATACAGCTTGTTGCTCAGCCCCTCCATGACTCAACTGCCCAATCACAATCGCAATTTTTTTCCTTCTTTCACCTAACAACATTTGTTATGCCTTTATTGATTCCTTTGTAGGATTGCACTTTATAAATTGCGAAGAAACCTTTAAATCCTTGCAAAATTCACACTTTTCGCGGTAAATTTAGGACTTTTGCCAACATCCACATTCAACTGTGGTGTTACCGCTTCCTCTAGTAGTGAGTTTTTTATAGAGCACTGGAGCATTGCCCACAGAATAAAAAAATTCTGACCTATATAAATATGGAAAGCAATATTGGCAACTGCATATCCAATTAAGGTTATGAGACCTGCGATAAGGAAACTGCGGTTTACTTTATTCTGAATCTTTTGGCGAGTATGAAAAAGTGCCTTCCCCAACAAAAGGAAAAATCTGAAATATAGAAAAGCAACTATTATCCCAAAATCCACCATTACAGCTAGATATCCATTGTGTACTCCAAAATTCCCGCCAGCCACACCATAAAAAATGTGATTTGCATAGTTCGACTCCGGCGCCGCTTCCAGAACCAAACGAAGAACATTTGCACGAAAATCTCCTCCAAAAATTGGATGCTCCTTGATTGATAGGATCGCCGCTTTCCATAAAGCCACGCGATCTACACCCAATTCAGCGATTGGATTTCTTAATGTAAAAATTCTACTTATAAAAACACTTTGTTCAGGCAATAAAAAAAATAGAGTCAAAAGAATTAGTAATAAAACCACCAAAATAATTGTTCTTTTCGCAGTCTTTTCTGTGATCATCGTAAGTATTGTGACAACGAGAAACACTATAAAGGCTGTCCTAGATGCAGTTACTACAAATACTAAAGGAGTAGCCCCTATAACAATCAAATTGAGAAATCGAAAAAGCCCTCGTTCACGTTGAAATTGAACCCAACAAATTGGCACGATGACTGCTAGATAACAAGCCGCATAGTTATCCCTAATGCGAACATCAAAATTTATCATTCCGTAAACAGAAAATATATCCGTACTAATTAGATAAATTGTTGCCAATGCCGGAAACAGGTGCAAACGTCTTAGCCAAGAACCATACTCTGGGCGGCCTGAGAAAAAGTAGACAACAAAGAAATAAACATATAGTGAAGTGAAAATTGTCTTCTGCTGCGTTTCGCCCTTACTACCGGACAGATTAATAAAAGCTAGCACAAACATAAAAAAACCGACAAAAAACAGAGATTTATCTCGAGTGTCAAGAATACGATCATCCTTATGAATCGAAGGTAATATCAGAGCAAAAGCAATCAGTTCCATCAAAATAGTTTGTGTCAATGGACCGATTTTAAGGGGAACATATTCCAAAAGTTGAGTATTGAAAAAGAATATTATGATAATGGTTACTATTTGAGGTAGTTTCAGTTTCCTTGGCGCAGAAATATCTTTCTGCTGGTCTAACCTCCTTTCAGATCTCAAAGTATGTTTATAAATCGACATAGTAAGATTCCTTTTTTAGTTTTGGTGAAAAACTTCAAACTAATCTACTTGCGAATTCCCTCTATTGAAATTTTCTATACTTTTGATTTATACAATATTTCAACAATTTAGTTTGTTTTATTCGCAAGATAAACACTATTGTATAGGGCTATGTATGAATTTAACATCCTATCAGTTGAAAAGCCTTCGCTTACTCTGCGAGACGCCAAAGCTTTTATTGGCCAGGTCTCTGGAAGCAATAGCAGTGAATAAACTTGCTTGGCCAAAGATTCTGGGTCTTCACTCTTACAAAGAAGACCATTCTCAGCTGTAACAAGGGCAGATATACCCCCTACTTCAGAAGCAATAACCGGTAATCCACAACCCAAAGCCTCAATCACTGCATTTGGCAACCCTTCCGAGCGCGAAGGTTGGCAGTAAAGATCAGCAGCAAGGTAGAACCGCTCCACATCTTTCCGAAAGCCTGAAAAAGTGATTGGCAGTCCTCTCGAAGATTGTTCATATGCTTCACGGAGTGGCCCATCCCCCACAATTAACACTTGAAATGGAAGATCGGGTTGAGCTTCACAGATTCTCCGTACTGCCTCGATCAAGACATCGTGTCCTTTGATTCGACGTAGACTACCCACCGACAAAATCAAAGGAAGTGAAAGGTGCAAACTCATTTCTTTGCGAATCTCCTCCCTGACCTCATCTCGATTGGCAGGATGAAATCGCGTATGGTCCATTCCATTAGGAATTATCATTGTCCGTTTTAATGGAATCCATTCTTTACGGCTTACGGCATCACGCTCTATATCAGATTGAAACACAAAGACATCAGCAAGCCAGTTTAGCAATCGATAGAACGGCAATTGCCAGTTTTTTTTCCATGGATCCAAACCTCCAATAGAATAAATACAGGGAACCCGAGTAAATTTAGAGACCACCCCTCCGATAATATGCCCTGTATAATTCCAACAGTGTAGGAGTTCGCATTCAGACTTGCGCAATTGCTTCGCTATATTTTGCATATCTTGAACAAAATAGAATATCTTCTTCACTGAACGCAGGCGAATTTCGACATGGTTGCAATCAGGAATTGATTCGAGTTCCTCAAGGAGCTCAGGTGATCGGATGTTTAAGTGAAAAAAAACAAACTCAACGCCTCTCTGTTGTAATCCTCGCAATAGCAAAAGGATCTGATGTTCACTGCCTCCGAAATCGTGAAATGGGGCTATTATGCCAATACGCATTAACTATAACCATCGAGTAAGCATGAAAAAATTATTTGCATTTTTATAAATAGCCATAATGTTTCATAGACCCACTAGCATATTTTAAAAACTCTTTAATTTCTTCGGGCTTTAACTGATCAATCTGATTATTATCAACATTTGCTCGAAGATGCTCGCCAAGCCTTTCCAACGGCACCCATACTCTCTCACCTTCTGTTGTACCAAACACAAGGCTCCGAACTCCGTCCTTGTCCATCGAACTTTTTGCTTTCAGTCCAAATTTTTTTGCCTGAGTAAGATCAAGATTTGCCTTAGCATATATATCCTTCACAAACGCAATCGGGTCATTAAGCATATCCTCAAAATGAACGATGTAATAATTATGCAAGGCAGCCTCGTCCTCCATCATCTTTTGACATGTCCGCTCATACATTTTTCCAAACTCCTGCGCTGAAGAACCTCGCCGAATATAGCTCTCGCAAAGAGCCATGCCATTTCGAACCAGAGATATAAAAATCGCATCCGGGTATATCCGCTGCAACTCCTTTGACGTAAAAATAACGCCATTGGTATTTTTGCAAAGCAATCTGGACGATTTTATCTCCTCTCGTGAATATTTCGTTCCTTGATCATCCTTAAATCTATTCATAACGGAGCTCATTTTAGATCGGAAAAATAACCAATCTATATACTTCCCTATGATTGGGGGTATTTGGTTTCTCTCCTTCAAGTTGCTGACGTAAAACATATGTTGACGGGAGGACACAATAATAGGCAAACCCCAAAGTCGATCAAACCATTTTCTAATCGGTTCGTTCGATTTTCCATAGAAAAGTTCATGAGTTTCACAATTCAACACACATACATTCGGATGTGCTGCAATAAGAAATTGTAAGAGATTGGTCCCGCCTCGATTAAATCCGTTGATAAATATTGGCGCTCTATTCAACATACATTATTCTCCTGTCTATTGCGGTAGTTTAATCCAAAACTTTCAAAGTGCTCTTCCTTTCCTCCCAAAGAAAATTTCTTTACTTACGCGTCTGAAAACCTAGAATTTTGTACCAACACTTTATTCAACGATGCTTGTATGGTCTTCTGATTATGAGCATCCATTTGCATAAAACCAGAATCTACCAACTGTTTTCTTAAGGCCATATCCGTCACAAGTTGGTAAATGTGCTTAGCAACTATATTGGACTTAGGAGCTGTTACAATCATGGCGCTGTTATTTTTCTTCATATAGTTAACATAGTCGGTTCGTTCTGGCGCAACTACCAGCAATGGTTTCCCAGCAAGGAAGTAATCAAAAGTCTTTGTTGGAAAGCAGGTTTGATCCTGTAAGGGGTAGGAAGACTTGAAAGCTATCGTGGAAAGTAGAATATCAGAATGGCGCAATTGTTTCATGAATTCACTTCGATCCTTGATGTGGGTAACGCTCACATACAGCCCCTCAATACCCCAGGCGGCCAATTGGACTGGATCATTATTACCGAGTATGTTTAGTTGTGCAGGGTAACCCTCAGCATTAAGCTCTTCGATGGCTTGCTTCACAATCATCAACGAATCTAAACGAGCCTGATAAATCCCACCTGCATAGGTAATAATTACTGGCGACCCAACGCTTAAACCCGGTTTACTAGCGATAGCTTTGGCAATTTCCGGTTCGGTAACGCAATGCGGCAGGAGAACTGAACTTATATTATATTTGTGCGAGTAGTACTTTTGCATCCCTTCAGTTAAACAGACAACAGTTGATGCCTGCTTGAACAATTTTTTTTCTGTAATTCCTGCCCACATCTTCTCAACTGGATTTACACGACTTTCCGCAAATAGATCCATCAAATACAAGACTAGCGGCAGGTCTCTTATCCGGGCAACTTCTGCAGCAGCCAGGGCAAAGGCCATGTTGGGATGACACGCCAGGATCACATCCCATTTTGAGTTAGTTGTTAATCGCAACCCTTCGCGCACAGCTGCATGATACCATCCAAATTGCTCAAAACGCCACAAAACCGGCTGCTGCGATAAGGCTCCAAAAGCATTTTCAACTGGAACGTAAACCGATGTCACTGCCCTTCGTTGAAATTCATTTGCCTGATGAATATATCCAAAATGATCTTCAGCACCAGATATAAGTCTTTCCAATACCTGCGCCGATGCAGATGAAGAGGACTGGGGCGCATTTGCAGTAAAGACAAGCGTGCAGGGCCACTTCATTAAGCGTTATCTTCCTCAAGAAAGTCAAGAATCTCGCTTATACGCTTCTGCCAATCTTGATCCGCAACACTTAAGCTAATCCTATCTCGTAAACTAGCATCGGCTGTCTTTTCAATAGCATCACGCACCATGCAGACAAATTCATCAACATTATTCGCCACCGAGACATATGCTGATTCAGGGCTGATATTAGAAGAGTGGGAGGACACAACTAGCTTCCCCGCCGCGAGATATTCTTTTATCTTTTGCGAGTCAATATATAGCACGGCAGGGTGCTTCCTATAAACAGAAATACAAATATCAAAAGAGGAAATGTATGAAGGCACCTCAATGTAGGATTTCATCCCAAGAGAATGAATTCTTGGATCCAGCGGTTTATCCTCCTCCCTGATAGGCCCTACAACTACAACCGAACATTCGGGGATCTCTTTTGCCACAACGTTTAGAAGGTTTATATCATTGAGTGAAGTCAGGGTCCCGACAAAACCCACACGTGGTCGCGGTATATTTGTGATATCCGATGGTTCTCGAAGGTGTATCCCATTATGAAATACCTGCCAATCGACTCCATTCAGCACACACTTAAATTTTGTATCCGGAATGTTTAGATAACTTTGCATTTCAGGGGTGTTAGCCACAATTTTATCCGCGAGCCGACTCGTATCTTCATATGCCTTCCTAAACAATTTCTCCTGCGCACCTTCAAAACGTACTGCGAAATTATCAATCAGATCAACACATAATTTTCCATTCAGTCTGTTCGCCAGCTCGCGTGCTGGAACCGCAAGTCGCGGGTCCGTTGCCCAAACCCAGTAAGACCCTGATAATTCTCTGCACGCTGCAACGGCTTTCTGGATTCTAGGTTTATCAACCCAGCCGCCAACAAGCCCGAGTCGCCTAGCAAAGGGAAGGGGGGCTCGTCTGGCCTCATGCAAGATCATTTCCTTGTACTCAACATCTGACGGCAGTTCATCTTGACTACTGGAAAAAGAATCCTCATTCCACCAGACATAGACAAGACGTGCTACTCTGTCTGAGCGAATCAGATGATATAGAATTCTTCCCGCCCGTTGACGGAAACCGTTGCGAACGAAATGAGAAAAGGGTCTAAAGTCGAGGTAAACGATATTCATGTTGAATCAATTTGGTTCTTGAACGGGCGTACAGCGAAGATAAAAACCTGCAGTTAGAAGCCCAGGGGCCAAAGCGACAACCCTGTTACGCAACCGCTTGGGGAACAGGAAATTAAGAATCCGCCATAATGGATACATGACATAGCATACCAACAATCCGCGCTTGCTTTTCTTCTCGCCCGCTGCCCATAGTCGTCGATACATGCGTTCGTAATAATCCGGGACAAAGTAATGCTCAAGCGTTCCGAAGTCGAAATAAAATTTTGTGATCTGGAAGCCCGCAACTTTCAGGAAACGCTGCACGCCGCGCCAAGTAAAAAAGCGGACATGGATGTAGTTCCACTCTTCGTAGGTTTCAGTTTGATCGTGCAGGAAGGTCTTCCAGACCAGGTTATTGCCAAAAAGATACCTCAACCGAAAATGCCAATAGAATTGATTCGGGATAAGGGTTACGAGATTTCCCTGTGGTCGCAGGACACGCTTTACTTCCTTCATTACAGAAAGGGGATCGAGAATATGTTCGAGAATATCTTTCGCCACGACAATATCAAATGAGGCATCGGGATATGGAAAAGGCTCGGTCACGCTGGTCAGGGTCGCGTCAATTCCGTGAGCGCGCGCAATAGCGATGCCTGATTCCGAGATATCCATACCGCAGACGTAATGCTCGGAAGTCAAATGCCAACAATCCGACCCTGTTCCGCAGCCCAGAACGAGAATATTCAAGCCCTTCCTTGAATCTCCGTCCAAAATATGCGGGTCGGAATAGTCGTCTTCGGTATGTCCGCTCCAAAAGCCTTTATATACTTCCTGTTGCTGTTGGTCTTGCATTGAATTCTCCAATGAATTAATGTCGCTCTGAAAAAATAGTTTGATTCAACGAATCTATCAATGCCTGTTCAAAGGCATTTTTAGAGAAGCGCGTTTCAGCCATTTTCCGCGCCACAAGACCCACCTGATCGCGCAGGTTTTTATTCTCCAGAATCTTCATGATTAATTTTGAGAGACCTTGAACATCCCCAAGCTCAACCAGAAATCCACTTGAACCGTCTGCTATTGCATCCAGAATGCCACCGGAGCGGCTGCCGATGGACGGCGTTCCGCAAGCCGCTGCTTCAATGAAGGAAATGCCAAAGCCCTCGACATCCCCATCTGCGGCGCTTGCCATGATGTGAACGTCCGCCGCTCCATAATAAAGGGGCAGGTTTTGAGTTGGCACGTAACCGCAAAACCTGACCGATTCGGAAACCCCGAGAGCCTTTGCCAAACCGCGCAAGGAATTTTCATATGCCCCGCGTCCAACAATCAAGTAAATAACATTCGGATAAATTGATCTTATTGTCGGAAGCGCTTGAATGACCAGGTCGTGCCCTTTGCGTTGAACCAAATGAGCTACTGTGATAAGAGTCTCTTGCCCGTCAACCCCAAGCTTCTTTCGAGCCGCCTGCCTGTCTTTGGGCAGCCTGAAGAAATCAACATCCACAGAAGGATGAAGCGTTTTGGTCCGCGCCTCGTTGGCGCCTCTCGATTTTGCAAGTTCGTTTGAGTAATTGCTGCATGCAAGAACAAGGTCTGCGTCTGCAAGCAGGTTCCTATCTTCTTCATTCCCATTAAGCAGTTCTTTTCCATAAACGCCTAGCCCCCACGGGATTCCAAGTCGCCGCGCCGCCACTCTAACAGATGCCGCCGATATAAGTTGGTCGGCAAAAAGGAAGTCGGCCCTTGTGTGCTTACTTAAACGAATTAGTTTTTTTTCCGTTTGGAAGGCAATCAACTGCGGCAGTGAAAATTCGCCGCGCCGCATCTTGAGCCACAGCCGGTCTACGATCCGCAGTTGCGGGCGCAGCGTTGTTCGCGCCACATTGTATGGGTGCTCCGCATCCAGACGATGACTGTCGACTTTGCGGGTTAGCACAGTCCACTTGATGTCAAGGTCAGCCGCAACTATGCTGCGCATGAATGTTTGTATTCCGCCTTCGGAGGGGTAAAAATCGTATGCAAGCATGCCCGCATTTTTGCTCTTTTTACTCATTGTACGATTCCAGTAATAAGTTTTTCGATTCTTTCCACTGTTTGCGACCATGTCCATTCTTTTCGAATATGGACTGCCGCTGCTTGACCCATTTTTTCCCTTAGCTCATCATTTTCAAGCAAGAATAAAAGACGATTGGCGAATTCGTTCTCATCGCGTTCGCAAAGAAAGCCGATACTTCCGTCAAGTACTGTCTCCCGAACGCCACCTTCGCGGATGCCAATGATCGGCAAACCGGCTGACATGGCTTCCAATGCGACCAAACCAAGCAACTCCATACGCGGTGCATAAGCGCAGACTTTTGACTCTTGGATCAATACCAGAAGATCGTTATCATGAAGGTTTTTCGGAAAATCAATAGCTACCTCTAATTCTTTTCCCAGCGACTCTAATTCTGCTTGATAAACGCTGCTGCCGCGCGACCAAGGAAAAAATACTTTTGGACGATATGTCTCTGGTATTTTAGCTACGCTGCGTATGATGAAATCAAGTCCTTTGGCGCGCCATAGCGGTCCCCAACAGATGACCTGATTCTTTTTAGGAATGTTTTCCGCTGGGGCAAACTTTTCCGTATCAACGCCCAAGCGACAGACTTTTGCTTCGATGCCATAGGAGCGAAAGATAAATTCCCGGCTGAATTCCGAGTTGCACAAAATAGCGTCTGCGGCCTTGGCTGCTGATATCTCAGCTACTCTTCGTCTTTTTCTATAGATGCGGTCAAAGTAGCCTATTCCCAAATCCATCAGTTCGTTTGCGGTTTCGAACAAATTGCGTGTGGGTTCTTGGCAGAACCATAACGACGGCGTCTGTAGATATTTAAGTATTAGGGGGGCGTTTGTGAAACAGCACAGGTGAAGCAACACAGCGTCACAACCGGCTGCTTCGATTATCCGGGCACTAGCTTCCGCATAACGTTCGAATATTTTTAAGTCCGACAACATTTGCGCGGTTTTACGCACTTTATTAAAGCGCCATCCCAAAAGCGGCAATGAGAAATGACGGTAAGGTCGCGGATCTGGGAGTTCATGGATTGTTGCAATACCGGAAAAATCCAATGGGTTTTCCGATTCTTTTGGAATCCCATATAGATCGCGCGTGTTTTCGTCAAACCTATAATGAAAAAGATGAAGTTCGTGTCCGCGTTGCGCGAGTCCTTTTGCAATTTCATGGGAGGCGCGCATTGCCCCGCCGAATTTCATGTTTTGGAATAGAGCAAGTTTCATTGGTGTAATGGTTAATTACTCGCGTCTATAAAGGTTTGGGAATATCTGCGGAAAATAAGCCATCAGGCTTCTTTTAGCAAAACGGTTCCAAGGCAGGTCGGGGAAGTAAGGTGTCATGGAGAATATCTCGGCTGCCACTTTGCGGGCTTCGGAAAGCGAGCCGTTGGCAAGATGCGTTTTTAAGTTTTTCAACAGAGCTTGAGCTGCCTGACTTTCCAATCCGCGGCGATGCCGCCAGCCCAGATGGCGTGCAATGATCCTCAAGTCGCGGGCGAGCGCGGTTCTTTGCATCAGACTCTCGCGCTGGGACCAGAATCCGCCCTCGTGTTTTCTATAAGCACTCATCACTTCATCTATAAAACCAATTTTGCCATGTTGCGCATAGAACACTGAATGTGCATAATCGCCAATTTCTACTTGAAAAAACCAATCAGGATAACACTCGATAGGGATCCTGCGAAAAACCGCTGTGCTTGTGAACACGAAAGGAGCCAGCGCGAGATCATCTAAGGTGGAAACAGGTTTTGGACTTGGACATGGAGCAAGATAGGAAGGCTGGGTACCATCCTCAAAAAAAACATTAATACGATGAGTACAAATGAACCAATTCGGATTTCCATCCAAAGCATCTACCTGAAGCTGCAGTTTTTGTGCTGAAGTCCAAAAGTCGTCCCCCTCAAGGGCCGCCAAATACTGCCCCCGGCAGGCTTTGAACACAGCCACTGCATTGGTTTTCGCGCCCACATTGTGCTCATGCAAAATTATGTGGATCTGCTCAGGATATTTCCGGGCATATTCGATTACGATAGCACGCGTGCCATCGGTCGAGCAGTCTTCGCCAATGACTAATTCAATTGCAAAATTCGTCTGCTGCATGAGCACACTCTCAATGGCTTGGGCGATGAACTGCTCGTGATTGTATGTGATCATCGCCACATTGACTTTTATGTTAGTGCAGCTTGAACCCGTTTTGCTCATCATGGCTGACCTTTCGGTTCTGGAATCAACCTACGATGTAACTCCTGACTATGGGTAACGGCAAGACGAATGATAGCGCAAACGGTATCAATCTCATGTGGGCCGACAGCAGTGCCCGTTGGTAGTGACATCACCCGCTTTGTTAACTGCTCCGTCTCTGGCAGCAGTAAACCTGCATGAGGGAAATGGGAACGATATGGCTCCATTTCATGGCATCCAGGGTAGAAGTAACGGCGCGCCAAAACATTCTCTGCGTGAAGGACACGCACCAGTTCATCACGATCAATACCGGCGGCCTTTTGGTTCACCTCAATGATCACATACTGATAATTGCAACGTTCGTTATCGTTGTACGCGAGCAACTGGAGGCCGGGTATATCTTGCAGACCGACGCTATAGGCTTGGTGGTTGCGGCGGTTAACTGCAATGACTTCATCCAGCGACTCCAGCCCGGTAAGTCCCATTGCAGCGGATATCTCACTCATCTTACCGTTAGTACCTACGTGGATCACAGTATCGTGCCCGGCGAAGCCAAAGTTCTTCATCAAACGCATTTTGGCGGCAAGGTCATCATCATTGGTCGCCACTGCGCCACCCTCAAAAGTGTTAAAGAACTTAGTAGCATGGAAACTGAACACCTCAGCCGCACCGAAATTGCCGATCATGCGGCCTTTATAAGAGTTACCGAAAGCATGTGCGGCATCAAATATCAATTTCAAGCCGCGCCGCGCCGCGATCTCACTCAAGGCCTCAATGTTACATGGCCTTCCCCAAACATGCACGCCGATAATGCCAGTTGTGTGGGGTGTGATCATCGCCTCCACTTTAGCTGGATCCAAGTTGTGGGTGGACGGGTCTACATCACAAAACACCGGAGTGATCTCCTGCCATTGCAGAGCGTGAGCCGTGGCAATAAAAGTGAAAGAAGGAACGATTACCTCACCTTGAAATCCCAAGGCGCGGGTAACAATCTCCAGCGCCACAGTGGCATTGCACATAGCAACACAGTGCCTAACGCCTAAAAACTCAGCAAGACGCTGCTCAAACTCCTGCACAAAGGGACCATAGTTTGTGAGCCAACGACGGTCAAGAAGATCATTGATCCGTTCAAACAATCGCGTTCGATCCCCGATGTTTGGGCGACCAACATGCAATGGCATTGCAAAAGCCGATGCACCAGCGAGAATCGCAAGATCTTCAATGGTAGTCTTCATACAGAAATCCTCATAAAATCAATGACCAATTCACGATCGTAATGCTGGATCATGGGATATCCCAATACTTGTTTTGTGCTACCAAAGCAAAATAGTCATCACGAGTGATACCTACCATAATCTTGTCCCAATAACGATTTTTCCTAAAAAACCAATTTCTCAATCTTCCTTCTTCTTTCCAACCAAGTTTATTACAGTAAAGATGGTAAGACACTGCATGATTTTCAATAATTGCTCCATCCAATCTTTCAAAATGCAATTCTTCAAATGCATATCGCATAATTGTCATTGACGCATCAGTTCCATAGCCTTTGCCACGGATATCTTTATCTCCTAACATTAATCCATGTAGAGCATGATTATTTTTCCAATCAATTTCTACTAAACTAACAGTGCCAATCAAACCAAACTCTGGCGCTTCAACAGCAAAACGCTGATTTAATGTATCTGACTGCAGTGAGGCAAACCACTTCTTCTGATATTCCATTGAGCTGGGGAAATGCCAACCACCCAAAAGATACCAGATATCGGGGTCGTTAGCCCACTTGTGAAGCAGAGGCAAATCTTGTTCCTCAATTGCACGAAGCACAATTCTCTTTCCGCGAATGTTCATGTGTGTATAAATCCTCCTTACTTTGAAATGTCTGCCATAATTTAATCATTTATCACTCCAAAAGCTTGTTTACAGAAACCTATAATAAAGTATATTCATTTAATAATTTTTTTGTAGTGTCTTTTCCACAATTCATCAGCACATCAATGATCGAGAGATGGGGATAAAAAATCTTGCTAGGCTGTTTGTAAGAATATGGGTTGGTCTGTATAAAAAGAAGCTTTATGCCGCTACTTTCAAATTCCTCCTTATTATATAAATCACGCCCGCCAATGGCGTTGATGAATATTTCCGCCCCTTCTTTACGGCAAATTTCAATGACCCTAATCACTTTCTTCTCAGGATCATCTAACTTGATCGAAGGGAAACGTGCTGAAATCTCCAATCCATCATTTGAAAGTTTTTCCTCGAGTTGAAGATACCTGCTTGTATCCGTGTTGATCTCGGTTTTTATATCCAAATAATTACAAACCTCGATAATGCTTTTCGAGTTAAGTTCCGTTAAAAAACTGACTTCCGCATTGAGAACGCGTTCAACAAGCGGATAGATTTCATCGAAGAAAGGACTTGGTTTGTAACTATAGAAAATACTTTTCAAGATTTTCTTGCGCCACCAAGGGTTATCAGCAAGCTGTATATCCCTTATCTTGCTAAAGGAACTCTTTTTTTTAACTTCGACAATAAAATAAGCAGGGTCTCCATTTACTACCAAATATCTATTCCTGTTCATCCAACCTTCTTTAATATAGGTTAGATTATCGTACAGGATGTATTTGTCAACTGCATGAATCGCCTGATAATATCCTAAATACGGGAAAAAATAAGGCTGCATGATGGCAAGCTTCATTAGTGAATTTCCCGGTTAAGGCACTCCACGATCCGCTCCATATCTGATCGGTTGTAACGCTGGTCGCACGGGATGGTCATGATCTCAGCAGCCAGCCGATGGCTTGCCTCAAATTCGGGCGGGACAACACCGGCTATGGGCCAATGAACCGGCGGATAGATTTTTTCAGAAAAAAAGGCTTGCCGAATGCGGTCTCTTTCCTTAAAGCGGATGGGAAATCCCAAGGGGACAACTTCATCCGGCAGTTCTGGGAACAACGCGACTTCCCCCAAATTCGCTGCAAGAACCTTATAGTTATTACGGCGTTTCTGCGAAACCATTTTCCAATCTACAACATGTTCTAAGATCAGCAAACCCAGATCACTCATTCGATAAGGTTCCAAGGGACCATCTGCGTCGTTTTTTTGAGAAAGTTCAAACCATTCCCTTTTACCGCCATGCCGGTCGTATTCCGCACGCAGGATGGAGGCCCTGATCGCATCCATCTGCCACAGAGCAGGCGGGGAAGAAAGGCTTTCAACCGGCAGGGCTGACCCATTTAAAGCCAACAGTACCCCACCTTCCGGAACACCGACGAACTTGCGCGGGCTGAACACTACATAGTGAGCGTGTTCATTAAAATTCGAATTGAGAAATGATTGTGTGGCATCTTGCACGACCCAAGCTCCCCGCCGTCTTGCTTCAGCCGCCCAGTCGGACCAATGGCTAAAGCCAAAGTAATCAATAAATACGATCATGTCATTGGCTTGGATTTTTGTAAGCCAAACTTTGTCAGCAATCTGAAGCTGTTCGTCGATGGGAAAGAAACGTACATCCATCAGGTGAGTGGGGAACGCGCCCATTACCACGCCACACAGGTATGACGGCAGCCACACGGTTTTTGGGTGCAGAGTTCGGGCGAGAAGGGTAAAAGCTGATCTGGCTGTTGCCAGTAGTAGATGCGATTCTGCAAGAAAGGGGGGCATCTGTACTTGCGTAGAAATTTTCCCCGTCACAAATAGCTCTAAACCGAACATTCCGCCAATAATATCCATTTCTGAAGGCTTCACATCCTTAATCATCATTTAGACCTTTGCAAGTTCCAACCCATCTAGAGTAGTGAATACAAAATCATCTGAAAGTTTCTCAGTCTGCCAGGGCAAAATTGGTTGTACGGCTCCAGGTTCACGTCCCATCCAAGCACCCTCGCGTTCTGCGACGTCATGGATTGTGAATGAGGCAATGTTTTCGTTCACGTATGTTACCCGGTTCTCATCCTGCACGATGAGCAGTTTGAGGAAATGTCCGCCACTGTTGAGCAAGTTTGCAGGCAATTTAAAGACCGATCTGTAAATTCCAACTTTGCTGATTGCTTCGGGAATTCCGGTAGTCAAGACTGTAACTCCCAATTCGTTGATAAGATGATACGTAATATGGATGGTAACCCCACTCCTCATCACCCAATATATTGTTTCAATGCGTAGGGGGCTTTGCATGCTCAACAAACCATTTTCATTATCTGCGATAACCTGCACTCGCTTGATCCGAACGATATCATTGCCCGGCGCCGTATTCAGATTACTCCATTCACTATGCGAATCCCCCGATTTCGCAGTCTTCAAATATTTGGTTATCACAGTCGATACTGATCCAACCTCAACCAATCGTCCCTCTTGAAGCATCATTGCAATCTGGCAAATGGATTGCACAGCGGTCATATTGTGGCTTACAAAGAGCACAGTACGACCCGCGCGAGATACATCCCCCATCTTCCCCAAACATTTCTTCTGGAACGCCGCATCCCCCACAGCCAGCACTTCATCCACTACCAGAATCTCAGGATCCAAATGTGCAGCAACGGCAAATGCCAGGCGCACATACATACCACTTGAATATCGTTTAACAGGTGTATCAATAAATTTTTCAATCTCTGCAAAATCCATAATTTCATCAAACTTGCGCGTCACTTCCTGTTTGCTCATGCCTAGTATCGCGCCATTCAAGTAGACATTCTCGCGCCCAGTCAACTCAGGGTGAAAGCCGGTGCCTACTTCCAACAGGCTGGCAATGCGTCCTTTGACCTTCACTTTTCCAGAAGTCGGTGCAGTCACTCGAGAGAGGATTTTGAGCAAAGTACTCTTTCCCGCTCCATTACGTCCGATAATACCCAATACCTCACCCTGGTTTACTGTGAAGTTGATATCTTTGAGCGCCCAGAGTTCATCTCCATCACGGTTACCGTAATCTTTCTCTCCAATCTTTAGCATGGGATTCGGCTTACCGCGCGTCTTCGCCCACCAGACTTTCAAGTCATTGGTGAAGGTGCCCGTGCCGATCTGGCCAAGACGGTATATTTTAGAAAGCTTTTCAACAGAGATAACTGTCATGGTTACGCCTATTTCAAACTAAACAAATCCCGTATGAAAACCGTTTTACCATTCTCCACATCAAAGACCTGCATATCTTTAATCGCTTCGAGGCGTTCCGGTCCGCGCAGATCGTTCGACTTGCCGTTTTTATCGCGCGACTCACTAAAATTAGATTCAACATAGCCCTGCGCAACGGTCTTGACTGGGATTTTTCCGACTATATCCTTGCGGACAAAATGCGCGTTATTTCCCGCAGAATTGCTCCCGACAAAAGCATAGCCCTTTTTCTCCGCAAGCAGGCACAGCGCTTTGAGCGACGCGCCAAAGAATAAATTCGAGTAATGAGCGCGCGTGCGGTAAAACGCCGCGTTATAGGGAACGGTAATGGCATGATCCGCGCCGAACACGCTGTTATATTCTACTGTGACGATCAACGGGTCAACTATATGGATAGCTTCCCAGACCCAATAATCGTTACCGTCAATATCCACGCTGAGCAAACCAATCTCACCCGAAAAGCCCGCCGCTTCAAATATGGCATTAATATTGTCGCGGTCAACAAATTGGGAAACTGCCTGTAACGCAGAGCGCCAATAATAAGAGGAGCGTTTTGCGAATTCCATGTTCGCCGGGTCGCCGTCAATGATCAAGCCGCTCCAGTTATTGTTCATTAGTAGAAAACGTGTATTCGCTTCGGTGTAATTTTGCACACCAAATTCAATAAATTTTTCAACGTCAGGCCGGGTCTGTTCAATCAGATATTGCAGAATTCCATCGTCACCAAATTGGGAAAACACCTGGAACTCTGCATCATGAATATTTTCGTAAACGCCATGCGCACGAACCTGATTGGAAAGCATTTTACCCAACAACAATCGTGTTTGCTCACTCTCCGCTTTAACCTGCCGCCGTGTTTGTTCAACACGGTCCATAATTTGCGGCAAGCCAATAACACGGTTAATCATTTCTCTGATTTGTTTCTTCATGAATGTTTCTCGTCAATTCTAGTGAAGGAGACTACGGACAGAGTCTTAGGCCTTCGGTCGCCAGTTCCCTATCTCAATCGTCTCCCGTATCAATCAATTCCCCAGCCAAGCCTGCCGCGGAATTGGAAGCGGCAGACCTGACTGGGTTCTATAAAACTATGCAGTGGCGGGGGTTGGGGGCGTTGTGCGCCGGGCCGAGGTCCGCGCGGGAACACCGAGCTTCTCAAGCAACTGCTTCTTGCCGCGCAGGGCGACGCGGGCGATCTTGATGTACTGCGCGCGCCAGGCGTCAAGGGAGGCCATGGCCGCAAGCTGCTCACGGCTGGCCTGTTGGGCTGCGCCTTTTGCGGCTTCCTGCCTTTGGTTGGCCTGATTGAAGGCGGTGATCTTCGCCCTTTCCGATTCGAGGCGTTCAGGGTCGTAGCCGTAGGCTTCCAAAGCTGGTGCCTGGGCGGCGTTGTCGAATAGGGAAGCGGCGGCGGCCAGGAATTCGGCCGTGGAGCGCGGGGCGGCAGAGGATAGTCCGAGGGCGGTCAGGCGGGCCTTGTCGTTCTTGAAGATGGCGCGCGCCACCTTGGCCAGCGACTGATATGCATCACGGGCGGATTTTCCGGCGTCGGTCAATTCACGAGTGGTCTGGCGCTGTTCGCCTGCCGCGAATTTCTGGGCGGTGACCGCGGCCAGGGCGGTAGTGTAGAGAGCGTGGCCTTCGGTCAATTTTGCGGGAGAATAGCCGTAAGCGGCCACCAGAGATTGGATCTCGGCGTCCGCGCGGCTGTTGGAGATTGCCAGGTCCGCGATGTTGAGGCGCTCGGCAATAGATACAGATTTGATAGGCATGGGGTTAAAAATTCCTTAAAGAGGTGGAAAAACACGATATTCGGCCTGCGCAGCGCTTGCTTCGTGTTACTCAGAGCTTGCCAAGTGTTACTGAATGCTTCCCGGGTGTTACTCAGAGGTTCCGTACAGTCACTGAACGATCCCCGAGTGTTACTCAGAGCTTCCGTACTGTTACTGAGAGCTTCCCGGGTGTTACTCAGAGCTTCCGTACTGTTACTGAATGATCCCCGGGTGTTACTGAGGGCTTCCGTACAGTACCTGAACGCTTCCCTAGTGTCGCTCAGAGCTTCCTTTTTGCTACGCGAAGCTTTGCTGGCGTTGCATGGCGCTTCATCAGCGTTACTCAACGCTTGCTTGAGGTTAATGGGGTTCTTTAATACGTGACTGGATGCCTCCCAGGTGCAACCTATCCCCCTGCTAGCGCCACCCTGCGCTCTGCGATGTATGTTTCTTGAACCGAGGACCGGGGACGGGGGACCGGTCTTCAATGTTCTGTCCGCCGTTTATTCCTGTCCGCAGTCATCGCCCCCATTAGCCGTTTTCGGTCACGAAAGAAGCGACTTCCGAAAAGCGGATAATTTTCTTGCTGCCGTAGAAAAACCAAAATTAACCGCTAAGCCCGCTAAGTTCGCCAAGAAAATCTTTTTGCCACTGAGAGCACAGAGAGAAAAAGAGCTAAGAGCCTGTTTCTCAGATTGTCCTGACGTTCTTTGTTAGGATAGGTCTCTGAGGATTCTGTGGCTGAGACTGTGTTTTCTTCCCTGGAGTTGGCGAGTATAAAAGATGACCGGTCATCGGTCAGCCTAACGCCCTGATAATTTGATAAAAAGTTGGTGTTCCTGTTCGCGTAAAGGGAAAGGCCTTTTTGCCACTGAGAGCACAGAGAGAAAAAGAGCTACGAGCCTTTTCTCACATTGTCCTGACATTCTTTGTTAGGATAGGGCTCTTAGAACTAATGAGGAGATTGCTTCGGGCGAAAACCAAAAACGCCCTCGCAACGACATGAGATTACACCGTATCCATAAAGGTCTGCTCGACGCGGTTGAAGATGATGCTGCCGATGACGACCACAACCAGCATAAAGCCGAAACTATACAGCAGGTGATCGATGTCCACTGTGCCCGCTCCGAGGAATGCATAGCGAAAGGCTTCTATGACCGGAGTCATCGGATTGGCTTGAATGACCCACTGAAAGCGCTGCGGGATGGAGGAAGCCGGGTAGATGACCGGTGTGGCATACATGAGAAGCTGTACGCCGAACTGCACCAGAAAGCGCAGGTCACGGTATTTGGTGGTTAGGGAAGAGATGATGATGCCAAAGCCGAGGCCAAGCCCGGCCATCATGAGCATTAAGACGGGCGAGAGGGCGATCCATAACCAGTTGGGTTGAATGGATGTGCCGCGTATCGCGAAGAACAGAACGAAGACCAGGAACATGCCGAACTGGATCAGAAAGGTCACCAGGTTGGAAAAGAGAATGGAGACAGGCACCGCCAGGCGCGGGAAGTAGACCTTGCCGAACAGGTTGGCATTCTGCACAAAGGTCTCGCTGGTCTTGGTGAGGCAGCTCGCAAAGTAAGACCAGACGACTGTACCAGACATGTAGAACAGGAATTGCGGCAGTCCGTCCGTGGGGAGGGAGGCGATGTTACCGAAGATGACCGTGAAGGTGATGGTGGTCAACAGCGGCTGAATGAGATACCAGAGCGGGCCGAGGATGGTCTGTTTGTAGACTGAGACGAAGTCACGGCGCACGAAGAGCATGACGAGGTCTTTGTAACGCCACAGTTCGCCGAGGCGCAGGTCAAGCAGGCTGCGCTGGGGTTCGATGATCATCGACCAGTTTTCTTCGCGAGCGGGGATGGTGGTGGATTTCGTCATTGGGTTTTTTAAGGCTTTTTTGCCACAGAGATCACGGAGGGTACGGAGGAGAGCGAGAGGTAAGAGCTTTATTTAGTACATTTAGGCGAAAATAAGGCTATGGTAAGATAAGGAAAAAGACATAGGAAAAAAGCAGATGCCAGGACCCAAAGCGCCAGCAGTAAATATGTCAGAAGCAGAACGAGAAGGATTAGAGAAATTAATCAAGCGGCAT
>JACRBH010000242.1 GCA_016234535.1 Chloroflexota bacterium | reverse complement strand
TGGAACCTGATCTCGTTCAGCCTGAATCCGGAGAATACAGATGTTGCAACAGTTCTCTCCAGCATAGATGGCAATTACGATCTGATCTATGCCTGGGATGCGTCAAGCGCCAGCGATAACTGGCTGATGTACGATCCAAACGTGCCTCCATTCCTAAACTCACTGGACCATCTTGACGGGACAATGGGCTTCTGGATCCACATGACAGCCGCAGACACTCTTGAAGTGACCGGCATAGTTCCAGTAACAACCAACATCAATTTATATACCAATGCCGGCGGCTGGAACCTGGTGGCTTATCCATCCGGAGTAAATCGTTCACTGCCCGAGGCGTTGAGTGACCATGGTGTCGGCACCGATTTCTCACTAGTGTATGCGTATTACGCAAACGATGCTGTTCCGTGGAAGTTGTTCGATATGAATCTGCCGCCCTTCTTAAACGACCTGAACGAATTGACCCCTGGTTGGGGTTACTGGGTCAAGGTCAGTGTGAATCACACCTGGACAGTGAGGTATCTGGCAGAGTAATTACACACCATTGGTAAGGTCAGGGCGGATCAAAATCATCCCTGGCCTTACCTAAAACTGGATGATAGCCATGATATTACGCAAAAGATGTGAAGTAAAAAGCAAACAAAGTGGACCAATTAGACGAACCCATCAAGAGGTGAAAAAATGAAAACTCAACGTATCTTCAGTGCCCTACTTCTGGCGATTGCTCTTATGTTCGCCAACATTTCGACAGTACTGGCAGCCCCTCCCCTGCCATCCAGCTTTTGGGGAACGGTCAGGCTGGATGGAGCAAGCGTACCAGCGGGCACCGTCGTTTCGGCCCGCATTAATGGCGTTCAATATGCTTCAGCAGTTGTCACCATTAATCTAGGCACTGCTTATTACAGCCTTAAAGTACCCGGCGATGATCCTGAAACGCCGGGAATTATCGAGGGCGGCGTGGCAGGGAACACAGTGGTCTTCTATATTGGCAGTTATATGTCAGACCAGACCGCACCCTGGCAAAGCGGACCAAACGTTCGGGTCGATTTGACAGCGACAACAAACCACGAACCGGTCGCCAACGCTCAATCCGTTACCACTGATGAAGACACCGCCATTGACATTACCCTGACAGGCAGCGATGCAGACGGTAATCCATTGACCTATACCATAGTTGATGCGCCGGCACATGGCTTGCTGAGCGGCACGGCCCCGAATGTGACCTACACACCCGCCGCCAACTACAATGGCCCGGACAACTTCACCTTCAAGGTTAATGATGGCATAGTGGATAGCGCCCCCGCCACTGTGAGCATCACCATAACAGCCGTCAATGATGCGCCGGTTGCCAACGATCAATCCGTTACGACCAATGAAGACACCGCCAAAGACATTCCCTTGACCGGCACAGATGTGGAAGGCAGCGCTTTAACCTACTCCATCGTAAGTGGTCCTTCGCATGGTTCGCTCAGCGGCTCTGCTCCGGATGTAACCTACACTCCGTTCACGCATTACAACGGTTCTGACTCTTTCACCTTCAAGGTCAATGATGGAACCGTAGACAGCGCACCTGCCACCGTGAGCATCACAGTGGCGGCGGTCAATGATGCGCCGACCGCGGGAAATGATTCTTATTCCACTGACGAAGACACGCAGTTGAGCATTTCTGCTCCGGGCCTGCTCGCAAACGATAGCGATCCCGATGGCGATGCGATCACAGCAGTGTTTGTCAGCGCCCCGCTGCATGGCCTGCTCACCCTCAATGCCGATGGCTCCCTCACATACATGCCCGACTCCAATTGGAACGGTAGCGACAGCTTCACCTACAAAGCCAGTGACGGATTGCTGGAAAGTAACGCAGCCACAGTGACGATCACAGTCAACCCGATCAATGATGCGCCGGTTATGGGAGTCATTGGTGACACATCCATCGAAGAACTTATTGAATTGAGCTTCACACCTGCAGCCACTGATGTTGACACGGCCGATATCTTAACCTTCAGCCTGAGTGGTGAGCCATTAGGCGCAGCCATTTCATCTGGCGGCTTATTTAGCTGGACGCCAACTGAAGCGCAGGGACCAGACATCGTTTCGTTCCAGGTCTGCGTCAGTGATGGACTGGCAAGCGATTGCGAAACTGCCCAGGTTACAGTAACCGAATCCAATGAAGCGCCAGTGCTTGGCCTGATTGGTGACAAATCTGTGAATGAAGGCTCTGAATTAACATTCACCGCTACCGCAACAGATTCTGACTTCCCAGCCAATACGCTGACCTTCCACCTGGATGGCGCCCCTGCCGGAGCCAGCATTGACCCGGTCACCGGCATCTTCACATGGACGCCCACTGAAGCGCAAGCGCCTGATATTAACACTTTCAACGTCCGCGTATATGACGGCGCGTTAAGCGATTTTGAAGCTATTAGCGTCACTCTTGTCGAAGTGAACATTGCACCAGTCGCCGATGACCAGTCGGTGTCCACTAATGAGAACGCCGCGCTCGACGTTATTCTCACCGCAACCGATGCCGATCTCCCAGCCAACACACTGACGTATGCAGTGGTTGACTCCCCTGCTCATGGAACGCTAAGCGGCACAGGAGCCAGCCTGACCTATACACCTGACGCAAATTACAACGGAGCGGACAGCTTCACTTACAAAGTCAACGACGGCACGGTGGACAGCAACGTGGCAACTGTGACGATCAATATCAACCCGGTAAACTACGCCCCAGTTTCATCCAATGACGGATACGCCACGGATGAAGATACAGCCTTGATCACTGCTCCCTTGAGTGTGCTGGACAATGACACTGATGCAGATGGGGACCCGCTCACCGCAGTCAAAGTGACCGATCCGGCGCATGGTGTATTGCTCTTCAACACCGATGGTTCCTTCACTTACACGCCAGAGTCCAACTGGCACGGGGCCGATAGCTTCACTTACAACGCCAATGACGAGCTCGTTGATGGCAATATCGCGACTGTGAATATTACAGTCAATCCAGTCAACGACATGCCGAATGCGGTTGACGATAATGCCATCACCACCGAAGGCGCGTTGACCACAATCAATGTCCTTGTCAATGATACCGACGTGGACGGCGATGCGCTCTCGGTTATTTCCACCGGCACACCCGCGCATGGATCAGTTGTGATCAATGTGGATAACACATTGGGTTACACACCCGTGCCGTTGTTCCATGGAACAGATGAATTTACCTACACCGTTTCCGACGGCAATGGTGGAACAGATACAGCGACGGTCTTTGTAGTGATCGGCGCGGTCAACGATCCTCCGACTGCGGGGAATGATGCCTATGTCACTGACGAAGATACGCCGTTGAACATATCCGCTCCGGGTCTGCTCGCGAACGATGGCGATCCCGACGGCGATGCGATTACAGCAGTGCTGGTCAATACCACACAGCATGGCTCACTCGCTCTGAATCCTGATGGCTCCTTCACATATACACCAGATGCGAACTACAACGGCAGCGACTCCTTCACCTACAAAGCCAATGATGGTTCGCTGGACAGCTCCGAAGCCACAGTGACGATCACGATCAACCCGGTCAACGACGCTCCAGTCGCGAATGGCACCTCTGTCAATGTCGACGAAGATGCCTTCGTTGGAATCACCCTGACAGGCAGCGATGTTGACGGCGACACATTGAGCTTCAATGTTGTCACAGCTCCTGCGAATGGGGCATTGAGCGGAACCGCCCCAGACCTGACCTATACCCCCAACGCAAACTTCAACGGAACAGACAGCTTCACCTTTGAAGTCAGCGACGGCTTCCTGAGCGGACAGGCCCAGATCAATATCACGGTCAACCCGATCAATGACGCGCCCGTCGCAGCGATTGATGCCTATGAAACCAATGAGAACAGTGAGTTGAACGTTGCCGCGCCCGGCGTACTTGCCAATGACGCGGATATTGACGGCGACATACTCACCGCAATATTGGTGGATAATGTCTTACACGGCACGCTGACATTCAACCCCGATGGTTCCTTCATTTACATGCCGGCTGCGAACTACAGCGGCGAGGATACCTTTACATACAAAGCCAATGACGGCACTGTGGACGGCAACACCGTAGCAGTGACGATCAAAGTCAACCTGGTGAATTTCGCGCCGTCTGCATTCAATGATGCTTACGCTACAGATGAAGATACGACCCTGATTGTCAGTCCTGCGGGCGTGCTGATCAACGACACCGATCCCGACGGCGACACCCTCACCGCTATCAAACTGACTGATCCGCTATTCGGCGCGTTGATCTTCAATGCAGATGGTTCCTTCACCTACACCCCCGCACCCAACTGGTACGGCAGCGATAGTTTCACTTATAAGGCAACAGACGGGCTCGCCGAGAGCAATATCGCTGAAGTTACCATCACCGTTTCGAGCGTCAACGATGCCCCCATTGCAAACTCTCAATCTGTGACAACGGATGAAGATACGCCGAAGGACATTACACTCAGCGGCAGTGATGTGGACTACGATGCCTTAACCTATTCAATCGGTATTGCGCCTGTCCACGGTGTTTTGAGCGGAACCGCTCCGAACCTGACGTACACGCCTGATGCTGATTTCTCTGGCGATGACTCCTTCACATTCACCGTCAACGATGGATCGGCAACCAGCGACGCCGCCACAGTGAGCATCAGAGTTGGTCCGATTAATGATGCGCCGGTCTGTCTAAGCCTCAGCCTGGTCACTGACGAAGATACATCATCCACCCTCAGCCCCTCCTGCACAGATGTTGACAACGCGGTGCTTTCCCACCAAATCGTCGGACTCGCGCAGCACGGTACAGCCGCAGTGGATGCGAACCTGTTGAGCTATGTTCCGGGTGAAAATTACAACGGACCTGACAGCTTCACATATAAGGCGAGCGATGGTTTACTCGACAGCAACACTGTGTCGGTAACAGTATCAGTTGTCCCTGTGAATGATGCGCCGGTTTTGATCCAGCCTGCCGCTCAGACAAACGTGGAGCTTGAAATAGTCAGCCTGCAGCTTTCTGCCAGCGATCCCGAAAGCGATGCGTTTACTTACGCCGCCAGCGGATTGCCGCAAGGGCTCAGCATTGACGAAAACACAGGTTTGATCTCTGGCACATTAAGCAATACCAGTGGTGGGATTCATACTGTAACAGTGACTGTCACCGACAGCCATGCAGCAGCCAGCACCAGGAACTTTACCTGGACGGTAACCTACATCGAATATACATTGACCATAAACGTAGTTGGCAGCGGCAGCGTGAACAAGACCCCGTCGCAGGCCACCTATCATTACAACGCTGTGGTTGAACTGAATGCTGTTGCGAACCCCGGCTTTACTTTCATGGGTTGGAGCGGAGACCTCTCCGGCAGCACCAACCCGCAGTCGGTCACCATCAATGGCAATGTGACTGCCACAGCAACATTTGCAGATACCACCCCGCCGACAGTAATCTCGATTGTGCGCGCCTCTGCAAACCCGACTGCCGCAACTACAGTCAACTTCACAGTGACGTTCTCCGAATCAGTGATTGGCGTGGATAAGTATGACTTCAGCCTGATCGGCGATGGAACCCTCTCCGGCTACTCCATTACAAGCGTGGGAGGAACGGGGCTAACCCGCACCGTCTATGTCAATACCGGCACCGGCTCCGGCACGCTGCGCCTTGACCTGATCGATAACGACACCATCAAGGATTTGTCGAATTTCCGCCTTGGCGGAACAGGCACGGGCAACGGCAATTTCACGACCGGCCAGAGTTATAGCATCGACAGAGACTCACCAAGAGTAGTCTCCATCGTACGCGCTTCGGCAAACCCGACAGGAGCATCCACGGTCAGCTTCACAGTAACATTCTCCGAATCGGTGATCGGCGTGGACAGGTATGACTTCAGCCTGTTCACCGATGGAACTCTTTCCGGCGTCTCCATTGCAAGCGTTGGAGGAACGGGAGCAGTCCGCACGGTCTACGTCAATACCGGCACCGGTAACGGCACGTTGCGTCTTGATCTGATCGACAACGACACCATCAAGGATTTGTCGAATTATCGGCTTGGCGGAACAGGCCTAGGCAACGGCGATTTCACGACCGGCCAAAGCTATACAGTGGACAAGACCTTCCCGACCGTGGTTTCGATTGTGCGCCTCTCTGCCAATCCCACATCCGCCGCTACAGTGAGTTTCAGGGTCACATTCTCCGAATCAGTGATTGGCGTGGATAAGTATGACTTCAGCCTGATCGGCGATGGAACCCTCGCCGGCTACTCCATTACAAGCGTGGGTGGAACGGGGCTAACCCGCACCGTCTACGTCAATACTGGCACCGGCTCCGGCACATTGCGCCTTGACTTGATTGACAATGACACCATCAAGGATTCATCGAGTTACCGCCTTGGCGGAACAGGCATAGGCAATGGCAACTACACCACAGGCGAAAGCTACAATGTTCGTTAGTGTTCGGTTGAATGGCCGATATCAACGGCTGTAATATAACAATAAGACATCCAGTTCCTGAGAACGAGGTTGTCTTATTCACCGATACTTAATATCTGCTTCAATAGAAAAACGCTCCCACAGATTTTATCTGTGGGAGCGTTTTGTTTAAGTCGTTATCAACAATTACTAACTGTAGATCACGAATTTGCTCCGGAGCGCGGACTTCAGTCCGCTTTGCCTCTGCAAAATTGCAGGCTAAAGTCTGCATTCCGCTCAATCTGTGATTTACTGACTGACGTTACGCAGTCCAGCCTGTAGCGCGACACATTGTCCCCGTATGGGGGTTTATATCGTCCATTTTGCGAGACTGCGAAACGTCTCGCGTTACCGCAAAAGGTGAGTTACTGAAACTACCTGACAAACTCTTGGCCCATCTGTAAAAAACGTACAAAATGGTTATCGCGTAGCGGACGTTCACTAACGTCCGCACACGGATTACACATGAGCCAAACTCTTTTTGCTCAAACCGCGCTACGAATATCTTTCGTGAAATACTGACCATAAAAAGCTGGCAACTGACAGCCTCCCCAGCAAGCCAGATTGGCAATCCGACTTGCGCAAAACTTCTCATGGCTTTTGTGTTTGCTTCAACAGGTCAAGCACAATGCGGGACGCCTGCGGAACGGCATCTTCAACGGGCGGCGATAACTCCTCGCTAAAATCATAGACGTGCTTGGTAGCGATCCCCACCACCATGACATCCTCCGGCAGCGGCGCGCCCATGGCCCGCCCAAACTTGATCGCATTCTGCAGGGAAGTATCATGCACATTCGTCGTGTGAAAGGCCGAATAATTTGGAAGATCGCTTAACTTCAAAACCAATATCGATCCGACCGGCTCATCCAACGCAAACGCATCCACCAAAATGGCGCGATCATAACCGATCAAATGCTCCATCAGGCTGATGCCGCCCAGTGAAAGGCAATCCACATCCACAGACGTATCCGGGGGTAATTGCGTTTTCACCTTTTCAGCGACTTTCCAACCGACACCATCATCGCCAAGGATGGGATTGCCGAGTCCGACCACCAAAATTTTCATTGGATAAAGTTCCGCTTCCTTCTACGCCCTGGCTTGATTCTGTTTAACAAAATTGTTTCAACACCTCAACAGGATTCCCATCCGCGTCCCGAATGGTGATCTCCAAAGGCATCTGGCCCGGCAATGAATGAGTCGCGCACCCAAAGCATGGATCGTAGGCGCGGAAGGCCATCTCCACCATGTTGAGCAGACCTTCATTCACGACACCATCTTTGATCAGACTCGCCGCCGCCTTCTTTGTGGACATTTGGATCGGCGCGTAGTTGTTGGTGGTTCCAACGATGAGATTCACTTTGGTCACAATGCCCCGTTCATCGGTCCAGTAATGATGCGTGAGCGTGCCGCGCGGCGCCTCGACGATGCCGATTCCCTCCGTCGGAGTTTGAGTCGGCCGGGTGTGGACATCCGCAGATGTGATCTCTGAATCTGTCGCCAATTCCACCCAACGCTCCGCGGCATACAGCAATTCGATCAGGCGCGCCCAATGGATGGCGAGGCGTTGATGCACCGGCTTGCCGCCAAGCGTGGCGTAAAACTTTTCGTATTCCTCCTGCGCGCGCGGCGTTGCCATGCCATCGGATGCATTCAAACGTGAAAGCGGAGTTGCCATGTACACGCCCGAGTCGCTGCCATCCACAAAACCCTTCCAGCCGACTTTTTTGAGATACGGGAATTTGAGATACGTCCACGGCTCGACATGTTCCGCAATATGTTCGGCATAATCCTTCGGCGCATATTTGACAAACTCTTTCCCGTTCGGGTCAACCACGCGGACTTTGCCATCATAGAAGTTGACCTTGTTGTTTTCATCCACCAGCCCCATGTAATAGGTGCGGTGTGTGTAAACATCGCCGAGGATCAGATCAACATAGCCCTTATTAGCCAGCACAATGTCATTGAATATCTTGAGGCTGAAATGCGCAAAGTCAATTGCCCAGCGTCCCATCTCTTCGATCTCTTTGCGCTGTTCTTCGGTGATGCCCTTGGTCATGCCGCCGGGGATGGAGGTGCATGGATGCACCTTGCGCCCGCCAAGCATCTCAACGACAGTATGCCCATACTTGCGCATTTGGATCACCTTGCCGCCGATCTCCAACCCCACTTTATGGATCACGCCAAGGATATTTCTTTCGGCAACGGGCGCATCGGGTCCCATCACGAAATCGGGGCCGCCCAAGGCATAGAAGTGGGTCGTGTGATCTGTGCAGTAGAATGCGCTGTAAAGCAACTCGCGCAGCATTTTGCCTGTGCGCGGCGGGTCAACTTTATAGACCATGTCCGCGGCTTTGGAGGCCGCCATGTGATGCGCTTCAGGGCACACTCCGCAAATGCGGTTTGTGAGAAGCGGCATTTCCTCGATCGGACGGCCTACACAGAACCGCTCAAAGCCGCGCAGCTCGGGAATCTGAAAATAGGAATTGGCAACATTCCCTGCGTCATCAAGAAATATCTCGATCTTGCCGTGGCCTTCGAGACGGGTGATGGGGTCAATCGTGATTCGTTGAGTCATATGAACTCCTTCGGATTGCAGAAGTCAGAAAGATGAATGAGGAATGAAATACGGCATATTCAGTTTATTCATCATCCATCATTTTTCAAGCGATGAAGCATCGTCTTGCAATTCCTTGATAAAGTGGGCCCGCGCTTCGACTTCTTCCATTTTCAATGACGCATATTGCGAGGCTTCCTTCATCAATTTTTCGACAACGTCGGCTGGTAATCTTCTAAATTCATCCATCGAATAGCCCTTCTCGCGGAGATACTCTTCGATGAGAGCCCTTTCCAAAAGCGCATTGCGGTCTTCAACAGGTTCGGTTTGCTCAGTCTGTTTTGTAGTCATGTCATCCTCCTTGCATGATGGCTTGACATACCCGACACATGCATTATTTCACCTTCCAGGCTTCCCTATTCGCCTTGAGCAGGGAGCCAGCCAAATTAAACCGATAGACCTGCCCAGTCGGGTCAGGGATTCCATCGAGAATATGGTCGATCTCTTCGGGTGTGCTCGCGTCGATGACGGATGAAAAGGCCGTGATGAGCCGCGCGCCGTAATCCATGACTCCCTCTGCGGGACCGTAACAGCCTATGCACTGCGCACCCGCTCCAGGGCAGCGCGCATTGCAGCCGCTGCGCGTGGCGGGGCCGTTGCATGGAATTCCCTGTTCGAGCAGGCATAAGGTTGGGTCAACGGGCGCGACATCCTGAATACGTGTGAATTCTTTGATCATTTTCACATTGCGCGCGCGCGGACATTCGTCGCAAACAGTCGAGTCGCCAACGCCAATGGTTGCGCCTTTCGGCGGCAGTTCCGCTTCGCCTTTTACAACTTTAATGACCAGGTCAATTACCGCTGCAATCTGGTGACTCTCAGGCGGGCAGCCTGGCATAAAGTAGTCCACGTCAACAACCTGTTCCAACGGACGCAGAACTTTTGCAAGCGTTGGAATGTGCAGTTCACCTTCCGGCACGTCATACGAGGTGCGCGGATAAATTTCGTTTGGATTATCCGTCGTGATGGTGTTGAAGGCCGTGTGGATAATATCGCCCACTGGACTCAAATTCGCCAGCCCAGGGATGCATCCCTCACAGGCGCAGGAACCGAACGCAACCAGCAGCTTCGATTTCCGCCGCAGAAGTTTGGCGATATGCTCATTCTCATCATTGCGGATACTTCCGTTAAACAGCGTAAGCAGGATCGAGCCGTCTTCCATGGCTTCCACATCTTTGTATTTGGCATCCATCGCCACAGGCCAGAAGACGACATCGAAGTTGGCATCCACATCCAAAATCTTTTCATGGGTGTTGAGTACTGCGATCTCACATCCGCCACAGGAGGCAGCCCAATACATTGCGAATTTAGGTTTGGCATTTGCGTTCATGCGATCGCCTCCATTTCGGACGATGGACGGTGGACAGTGGACAGTTCTTCACGGTCTACGGTCTGTGATCCACCATCTGTTTTACCCCAATTCAATGGCCCCAGCTTTCTTATCTCTTCCACGAAGGTAGTGGTTTCAGCCGCGAACTTCGCCCCTTCCGCCGCGCTTGCCCAAACGAGCTTGACCCGCTCGGGTTCAATGCCCATACCTTTGAGCACTCGTCGGAGGAGGAGAAAACGGCGCAGGGCTTTGTAATTTTGCTCAATGTAATGACATTCACCCGGATGGCAGCCGGTGATCATGACCCCGTCTGCGCCGCTTGAAAGAGCACGCAGCACAAAGGTAGGGTCGAGGCGGCCGGAGCACATCAAGCGGATGAGTCTCACGTTTGGGGCGTACTTCATGCGCGCCGTCCCTGCTAAATCCGAAGCGCGATAACTACACCAGTTGCAGGTAAAGCCGATGATGGTGGGTTCGAAGGTATCGTTATTCATAATTTTCGCTCCTTACGGATACGGAACACGCTACACGGAATGTATGTGCGTTTTACGTGTTCCGTTTAAGCCAGCTCAAGATTTTTCAACAGTAACCCGTCTATCTGCGCGATGATCTGTTCATTGCTAAAACCCGTGCCGCTGATCGCACCCGCAGGACAAGCCGCCACGCAAGTGCCGCAGCCCTGACACAGAGCGGGATTGATCTCGGTTACTTTGTCATCTTCAATGAATGCGATGGCGTTGAACGGGCATAGCCCATTGCAAATGCGGCAGCCTGAACACATCTCCTGGTTGACACTGGCCTTGATCGGCTCCAGCGCAATTTCTTTCTGCAAAATTTTATCGAGCACGCGCGCCGAAGCCGCCGCGCCCTGCGCTACACTGGACGGAATATCCTTCGGCCCCTGTGCGCAGCCCACGATGTAAATGCCTTCGGTCATCGTGGCGACAGGATCAAGCTTGGGATGTTTCTCGGTGAACCAGCCATCCATTGAGCAGGAGATTCCAAACAGCTTGCCGACATCTTTTGCATCGTGACGCGGCTGCAACCCGCTGGAAAGGATCACCATATCCACGGGGATTCTGCGCTGCTTGCCTGCCAGCGTATCCTCCGTCTGAATGATGAGCTTGCCTTTTTCACGTTCGTTGCGCGCCGCATCTGTGACCTCAGCCACTTTGCCGCGCACAAAGAGCGTCCCTTCTTCGAGCACGCGCTGATAAAACTCATCATAGGCCTTGTACGCCGTGCGCATATCGATATAGAAGTTATAGACCGTCGCACCCGTCCGTTCGTGAACGAGATGCGCGAATTTCAATCCTTGCATACAGCAAATGACGGAGCAGTAATTGTTGAAATTCTTATCGCGCGATCCCACGCAATGGATGATGCCCACCGATTTCGGCGTGGTCTTTCCATCGCGCATAACGATATTGCCGTTCGTGGGACCTGCCGCGTTGCTTAACCTTTCAAACTCGATGCTGGTGAACACATTCGGCAAACGTCCATAGCCGTAGTTGCTCACGCGCCGCGCATCGAACAAGTCATAGCCTGTGGCAAGGACGATGTTGCCCACATCAACATTCAGCGTTTGATCCTGCTGGGTAAAGTCAATTGCATTGGTGGGACAGAATTTCTCACAAGCCTTGCATGTGCCTTTGATAAAGTACGTGCAATTTTCCTTATCCATCACGGGGAAGTTCGGCACGGCTTGCGCGAACGGTGTATACACGGCCTTGCGATATCCAAGCCCCGCTTCGTACACATCATCGATCACTTTCTTCGGGCACTTCTCCTGACAAATCCCACAGCCCGTGCAAAGCTCTTCATTGACAAAGCGCGCCTTCTTTTTGATCGTCACATGGAAGTTGCCCACATAGCCCGCAACATTCGTGACCTCGCTCCACGTCAACAAAGTGATATTCGGGTGCGTGCCAGCCTCCACCATGCGCGGAGTCAGAATACACGCGGAACAATCCAGCGTTGGGAAGGTTTTATCGAACTGCGCCATGTGTCCGCCAATGGACGGTTCGCGTTCGACAAGATACACATGGAAGCCCGCGTTCGCAATCTCAAGCGCCGATTGGATTCCTGCAATGCCGCCGCCCACCACCAACGTATTCGGATTGATCGGGACCTTGATCTCATCCAATGCGCGGTTCTCGATCACTCTCGACACCGCGCCTGATACCACCGCTTTTGATTTTGCCGTAGCGACAGCTTTATCGGTATGCACCCACGAGACCTGCTCGCGGATCGAAGCCAGTTCCACCAAATACGGATTCAGTCCCGCATTCTTCGCCGCCGTGCGGAATGTCTTTTCATGCAAATGCGGAGAACAAGCCGCGACGACAACTCGCGTCAATCCCAATTCTTTGATATCTTTCTCGATTAACTCCTGCCCGAGGCTGGAGCACATAAATTTATATTCACGCGCAATGACCACGCCCTGCGGGCCAAGTTTTTCCTGCGCCCATTTGGCAACGTCAACCACATCCACTGTGCCTGCGATATTCGTTCCGCAGTGACAGACATAGACGCCGACACGTTCCTGCTTTTTTTCGCTCATTTCACCGCCTCCTTCTTCCCCTCGTGCCTGGTCCAGCGACGCGGCATGGGCAGCCCCTCATCCTTCTTGCGCGGCGCGGCTGGCTCCTGTGTGACAGGCACTTCCACGCCAATGTTTGCAAGCGCATTCCGCGCACTGACCAATTCCACGCCAATGCCCAGATCACCGGGTTCTTTGCCAAACGCAAGCCCCATCAGTTGAGTGAAGAATAAAATTGGCATGTGATAGTTCGTGCCAAAGAAATGATTGGCCTCGTTCTGATACGCGTCAATGTTCATCTGGCACATCGGGCAGACCGTGACCATCATCTGCGCGCCGCGCTCGTCTGCGTCAGCCACGAGTCTGCGGATTAGCTCAAAGGCAGTTTCGGGGCCGATCTGAGTCATGTGCCCGCCGCAGCATTCTGTCGTTAGTGGATAATCGATCACGTCAGCGCCGAGCGCCCGCAGCAAGTCATCCAGTTCTGTGGGATGTTCATGGTCAGACCAGCGGTGTTGATAATCAGGCCGCGGCAGCATACAGCCCATATACGGCACGACCTTGAGCCCGCTCAAAGGGCGAACCACTTTACTTCGGATGGTATCCAGCCCCACGTCATAGACAAGAACGTCGATCAGGTGGCGCACATCCAGCGTGCCGGCTTTATATTCCAATCCACCTGCCGCGAGCGCTTCATTCACCTTTGCGCCTAATGTGGGACGTTCCTGCATGTAGTAATCTGCTTTGGCAAGGTTGAGATAGCAAGCCGAACATGGCGCAACGACTGTGCGTGTGCCATCCATTTGTTTTGTAGCGAGAGCAAGGTTGCGCGCAATCAACGAATAGGCAGGGATGAGGTTAATGCCGAGATATTCGGTCGCGCCGCAGCAATTCCAATCTTCGATCTCTTCCAAATGCAAGTCTAGCGGTTCAAGGATTTCATTTAAAGATTCCATATACGCCTTCGCGCTGGAATCCATTGAACAACCGGGATATAAAAGATATTTGTTCATGAGGTCAACTCCAGTTGCTTGGCGCGACGCAGAATGGACTTTAATTGATCCAGGTGCTTGATTTTTTTCGGCGTGATCGTCATGCGTCCCTTTGTGATCATGCCAAGTCCCATCGGCATCATGCTGGGCAGGCGCAATGGGAAGTGTCTCAAATAATGCCGCGAGGCCAGTCCCATCTCATAACTGCGGCCATACGCTTCCACCATATCCACAAAAGTTTGCGAGAAATGCGGCGCAGTGGAATCGGTGTACAACTTTGCCTGGATCGCCATCCCTTTGAGCGTATACATCACATCCGCGATGTGTACCTCCTGCGGACAACGCACCACACAGTGATAGCATGAGACGCACAGCCACGGCGTATTACTGCGCAGTACCTCCTCGCGCATACCAGCCCGCAGCATCGCAAACAACATGCGCGGCGTGTGCTCCATATCCATCGCAACAGGGCAGGAGCCGCCGCAGGTTCCGCATTGAATACACATCTCCAGATGCGAAACACCTGCGGTCTTCATGCTGACTTCATGTAATAGGGAAAGGTCCTCTTCGCGGGTCAACCCCGCACGAATCCGTTCATCTGTCATCTGGGGCATAAGTGCCTCCGTGCTTTCAACCCAACCTGCCGCGTAAAGGACACGGCAGACCTAAACAGTTACAGCTCGGCACGACCAAAGTCGTCCATTCGCAGTTAGATTGCAACGCCCCTACTTTCATAATAGTGATGCATTTCACAACATCAAGTGACAAACCTAACCGTATAACCCTGACATACTTCCTACAACCTTCAATCGAAAAGCACAACGAATCGTTGACTAGACAAATAAACAGGGTGTAAAATCAGTCGCCTATGCCAATATATAAATTCACCATAAACTCCAATCAGCGGGATCCCAGATCAAACAACTATATGAATGAGGCCAGGGCGCTTGGTTTTCGCGCCTTTCGGCAAATCATTGTTCGAGACCTCTATTTCATTGAGGGCCAACTGTCGCAGGAGGATTGCAAACAGTTGGCCCTCAATCTTTTAACAGACCCTGTGACTCAATCCGCTTTGTGGACTAAACTCCCCTCGCCTCTTACCCCGCCCGAGCCTGATACGGTTATTCTGGAAGTTGCCCTCCGCCCCGGAGTCACCGACCCCGTCGCCGAGCAAATTGTCCGCGCCGCGCATGAACTTGGTTTTGATAAAGTCCGCCACGCCGCCACAGGCCAGCGCTTTATCCTTACCTTCAACACATCCGTTCCCGTCCGTGAATCCGTGAAAGAGTCTGTTTACAAACTATTCGCCAACCCCGTCATCCACCACTGGACTATTGGCGACATCACTCCTTCATTTCCCCAGGAAACAGAATCCAGCGGCACAGTAGAAATCATCCCCATCCGCAACTTAACCGATAACGAATTACTTTCCGTTTCCAAAGACCGCCGCGCCGCGCTTGATCTGACAGAGATGAAAGCAATTCAAAATTATTTCATCAAAGAAGAGCGCGATCCAACCGATGTCGAATTTGAAACCATCGCCCAAACCTGGAGCGAACACTGCGGACATAAAACGTTCAAGGCAAAAGTGGAGGTATACAAGGACACAAGCACACAAGAAAACACGGACAACCTGTCTACGGGACTACCTGTCTACTTGTATACGCTTGACTCCATCATCAAAACCTATCTCAAATCTGCCACCGATAGAATAAATGCGCCCTGGGTCATCTCCGCTTTTGTGGATAACGCCGGTATCATTGACTTCGACGATGAATACGAAATTTCATTCAAGGCTGAGACGCACAATCACCCGTCAGCCATAGAACCGTTTGGCGGAGCAAATACAGGCGTCGGCGGAGTCATACGCGATGTGATCGGGGTCAGCGCAAAACCCATCGCCAATACAGATATCCTCTGCTTCGGTCCGCAGGATTTAAATCCAGATACTTTGCCAGAAGGTGTTTTACATCCGCGCCGCATTCAATCCGGCGTGGTCGCAGGCGTGCAGGACTATGGCAACAAGATCGGCATTCCAACAGTGAACGGCGCGATACTTTATAACGAAGGCTACACCGCCAATCCACTCGTTTTTTGCGGATGTGTTGGCTTGGCGCCAAAAGGCAGGCACGTCCGCACGCCGCACACAGGTGACCGTGTGATCGTGCTCGGAGGCCGCACAGGTCGTGACGGATTGCGCGGCGCAACTTTTTCATCCATGACTATGGACGCGCAAACAGGCGAAGTGGCGGGCGCTTCAGTGCAGATCGGCGACCCTATCACCGAAAAAGGCTTGATCGATGTCATTGTGCGCGCTCGTGACTTGGGTTTATACACCGCCATCACCGATTGCGGCGCCGGCGGGCTATCCTCTGCGGCAGGTGAAATGGCATCCACCATCGGCGCGGATATTGAACTCTCGCATGTTCGCCTCAAATACGCTGGTCTTGCTCCATGGGAGATCTGGCTCTCAGAAGCGCAGGAACGCATGGTGCTGGCAGTCCCTGTTGAAAATATTTCTGACTTGCAAAAATTGTGCGATACCTTTGATACTGAGTTGACTGACATCGGTGAATTCACAGGCACAGGCCGCCTCGTCGTTCGGTATAACGGAAATATCGTTGTGGATATGGACAATGTTTTTTTACACGATGGTATTCCACAGAGACAGCTAAAAGCAGTGATCCCCAAGGGGGACGTTGTTAGTAATCAGTTATCAGTAAACAGTGACACGGTCAATGATCCATCGTCCATCGTCAATGTAAAAGAAACTCTCCTCAAACTTCTCTCCTCCCCAAACATCGCCAGCAAATCATCAGTGATTCGAATCTACGATCACGAAGTCCAGGGCGGCACAGTCGTCAAACCGCTGACAGGTGTCGAAGCCGATGCGCCATCGGACGCGGCAGTCATCAAACCGATTGGCACACGCGGCGTCAAAGGCATTGTGCTTTCCAACGGAATCAATCCCGAGTATGGCAAACGCGATGCTTACAAAATGGCCTGGTCAGTGATCGATGAGGCCGTTCGCAACGCAGTCGCTGTCGGCGCTGACCCAGATCGAATTGCCATCCTCGACAATTTCTGCTGGGGCGATCCGCTCCGCCCTGAAACGATGGGTTCGCTGGTCGAAGCCTGCCGCGGATGTCATGACGCGGCCTTGTTTTATGGCACGCCTTTCATCAGCGGAAAAGATTCCCTTAACAACGAATATCTCGGCGCCGATGGGCAACGCCATGCCATTCCACCCACATTGTTAATCTCCGCCATTGGAATTATTCAAAACATCAACACAGCCGTG
>JACRBH010000244.1 GCA_016234535.1 Chloroflexota bacterium | reverse complement strand
TCCCGTTGCTGTGGGAGGTACGAATGCAACGCCGTGCATGGCGCGCACGAGGAAGACTGCCATCTGTGCGCGGGTGACAGAGTTGGTGGGACAGTAATTCAACGGGACTGCTGTACAGCCACCGGTGATGCCGGCGTTGTAGAGGCGTTCGATATAACTATTTGACCAATAGAACAAAGGTATGTCTGTGAAAGTGGATGGCTTAACTATAGTGTAGACTTCGCCGCTTAGATAGCTGCCATTTCCTATGCCAGTATCACCAAGCGGATTTAATGACGCATCCAATATGGAATCATTATCAATTACGTTCAGTTGGATTGTGCCTGAGCCGCTGCCGGTGTTGACTGTGACAGTGTAGCTGCTGCCTGAGCCGCTGACTCCGCTCACGGCTGCGCCAGATACGCCGCTTGTCGTCAAGGAAAAATCGCTCGTATCCACTCCTGTCACGCTTTCAGAAAAGTCCACTGTGAAATTCACGCTGGCCGCAGTGGTTAAGTTGCTGTCGGCGCGGACGCTTGACATAACATAAGGCAACGTAAGATAGAGTTTGGCAACAGTTCCACGAGATTGATTGTCGCTGCCGGCAACATAACCGTACCCATTTCCATCTACGGCGAGGCGAGTGCCGAAGTCGCCAAAAACATGCTGAGTTAAAACACCGGAAGGATCAAGGTTGGCAATAAAGTGACTTATATTTTGGGGAGGAGGAAAAGGGGTATCCCAGATTCCCTGGCTATAGCCCGTGACAAAAATTCCACCGCTGCCATCTACAGCGATATCGCCGCCATTATCGTGCTCCCCCCCGCCCAGAAAAGTATTCCAAATCAGCACACCGGAAGAATCCAGTTTGGCAGAAAAACTGTCACTGTAAAAGCCACCCCCACTGAAAGCCCGCACGGGGTTACCCCAAGAACCCCTGCTGCCTCCTGTTATAAAAACATTTTCACTTTCATCCACGGCAATCCCACTGCCAATGTCAGTTCCGTCTCCTCCAAGAAAGGTATTCCACAATAAAACGCCGGAGGAAGCGTCGAGCTTGGCTGAAAAAACATCTTCCCAAGTATAGCTTCTCAGGGGAGCTCCCCAAGAAGCATTGCTAAAGCCTTCCACATAGATATGCCCATTCTTCACAGTAATACCATTGCCGCCATCAGACCCAGCTCCGCCCAAAAAGGTATTCCACACAAGCGACCCTGATGAGTCCAGCTTGGCAATAGACACATCATATCCACCTGCATGAGCGGTTACCGGAGTACCCCATGTAGTGTAACTTGTGCTTGACACGTAAACATTTCCGCTCTCATCAACTGCAATATCTGCATCACTGGCCGCATCCCCGCTTAATAACGAATTCCATACAAGGGTACCAGAAGAATCAAACTTTGCAACAAATAATGGATTTACAGAGGCATACTCATAACCTGTTATGTAAATGTACCCAGACCCGTCGATGGCAACGCTTTGGGCGCGTTCATCATCAACCGTGCCAAGAAAAGTGTTCCAGATCAAATTTCCCGAAGAGTCAAGCTTGGCAACGAACGCATCAGAAGTTGGAACACCCCACATACCAACGCCAGGGGTAAAGGCTTGTATCGGATTTCCCCAAGTGGAACTACTGTACCCTGCAACATAAGAGTTTCCGCTTCCATCCGCAGCTATCCCCAGGGACTGCGAGCCGTAGCTGTAGTACCCAAGAGTAACAGGTTCTCCCTGAAATTTATTCCAAGCAAGGTTTGGGATAACCGGGTCAAGAAATTCAACAGAACCTATATCACAATGTTTTCCAACCGGACGACTAACACCATTTTGAGATGACAGCAGGTTGCACACAGCATCATTTCCTGTATCAATGGCGAGGGAATTACGGTCAAGGGGATAGTAAGCTGGCGAACCAGTCAGAGCGCCTAAACCAGCGCTGAAACCGACAAGGTTGCCATTTACCCCGTTGGTCAGGCCGCAGGTGTAATTCGCATTCGTGGTTGAAATCAGGTTATTCGTGCCAGTTGCAGACGCGCCGAGGGTGTTGTAGCAATCCCTGCCAGAGCCGCTATTTGAAAGGATCGTATTATTAAGATCAAGAGTGCTGTTATTCCAAATCGCGCCGCCATTCGCATCGGTATTCCCTGAGAAGGTGCTGTTAATAATGCTAGCCGTTCCCTGATGATTGGAGACGCCGCCACCGCTGCCATTCCCATGATTGACAGAAAAAGTGCTGTTCTTAATGTTTAGCGTGCCAGTCTCATTCCAAACTGCACCGCTACCGGCGGCAGAATTATTGGAAAAAGTACTTGCGTCAATAGTCAGGCTGCCTTCGTTATAGATAGCGCTTCCATTCCCGGAACTGGAATTATTGGAAAAGGTGCTATCCACGATTGTCAACATCCCGCCATTGTTTTGAACACCACCTCCGTTACCAAGACTGCCTATGTATCCATCTGCAACTGTGATGTACGCCAAAGTGAGTGGGACATTGGCATTTACAGTGAATACTTGATACAAGCCAGCACCGCTTATGGTGGTCATAAATTCACCATCGATAACCAACCCAGCGGGATCGCTAATCGCCGGCAAGGGAGAACCAAGGACAATGGTGGTAAATGGATTAGTATAAATTTGATCGATATAAATCGTATCATCACCCATGCCTGCAAGGCAGTCACTGAATGTTGCCGCGTCATCATTGGCATTGATAATGGCTTCGCGCAGCGAACAGAGTCCATCGTTAAGGGTGTTGTCTGCATCCGTATTGATGTAGATATTAGCAAATGCGCGCACACTGGTTGGAAATGCCGCGCTGTTAATTACAAGAGCGAATGCGATTACAACCAAAAGTATTTTTTTACGAAACATACGACCTCCAGTTTCAAATTACCCACTAGAAGAATTTTTCTTGCAATTCCCCTAAATGAGATTAGTTGGTAAGAATATTATAAACCACTCGAAAAAAATAGTTTGATGACAACAATTTTCCACGGCTTCTCCAGCCCATGCGCCGTCAACAACTCTTCATCTTCCATCTACAAAAGAGCCTCTGAAATTTTCAGAGGCTCTCACTATCTTTCTCTATGGCAAATTAAATGTTCTCACCAGGAAGACGGCCATCGAGTCACGCTTGACCGTGGTGCTGGGACAATAAATCCCGGCACCGCATCCACTGGTGATCGAGTCTGCGGCCAACTGCTCGATGAAGTCCGCTCCGAAGGAGCCGACGGGCACATCGGTGAAGACACCCGTTGCTGTGGGAGGAACGAATGCGATACCATACATGGCACGCACCAGGAAGATCGCCATTTGCGCGCGGGTAACGGATGCGCCCGGGCAATAGTTGCCGCCGCCGCATCCGGATGTAATTCCTTCGGCGGCCAATTGTTCGATAAAGGCGGCGTTGGGATAACTGAGAGGCACATCGTTGAAGCGGGTTCCAGTGGCCGCTGGAGGTGTATAGCCGCTGCCGTGAATCCCACGCAGCAGGAAGACCGCCATTTGCTCGCGTGTAACAACGGTGGTGGGACAATAGTTCAATGGGATGGTTGAACATCCAGCGGTGATGCCGGCGTTGTAGAGGCGTTCGATATAACTCCAGGACCAATAAGTATCTGGCACGTCGCCGAAGATCCACGTTTTGGTGATGGTGTAGGTTTCGCCGCTCGTGAAGTTTCCGTTGCCTGCGCCGCTGCCGCCGAGGGGAGTTCCAAATCCATTCACTATCGAATCGTTATCTGCTACATTTAATTTGATCGAACCCGAGCCGCTGCCGGTGTTGACTGTGACAGTGTAGACACTGCCCGAGCCGCTGAGTCCGCTCACGGCTGGGCCTGAGACGCCGCTTGTCGTCAGGGTAAAGTCGCCCGTGTCGACTCCTGTCACGGTCTGTGAGAAGGTCACTGTGAAATTCACGTTGGCCGCGCCGGTTGGATTACTGTGGGCGCGCACACTGCTTATAACAATCGGCGCTTCTTGATATCGAATATTGTAGATTTTTCCAGCGCCATAATCAGCCAGATATAATTCTCCCTGCTCATCTTCGCCGAAGGTTGAGATGGTATAAGCGGTGTCTAAAAGTTGAGTCGAGGTCCATCCAAGTGTTGCATCGTTGTATAAGCTGAAGAACCTGCCGCTGCAAAAGTCGCCATAAAAATAAAAACCTGACAGCGATGGGAAGTTCGATCCGCGATAAACATTGCCGCCTGTGATCGAACATCCCAACGTATGGTTATATTCTGCGACCGGCAATACCTTTCCGCTTTGATCGCATCCGCTGGCTGGGTCATAGCATATGCTTCCCTCCATCACCCGCCAGCCGTAATTCTCGCCGCCTGCGCTACTGGCAGGTTGAAAATCAACTTCCTCGCGGGCCGACTGGCCGACATCGCCAATGTAAAGGTCGTGGGTCAATTTATCAAAGGAGATGCGCCAGGGATTTCGCAGGCCGTAGGCCCATATCTCTTTTTTTACGTTGGGGTCAGGGTTGGAATAAAATGGATTGCTGGTTGGAATTCCATAGGGGGAACCGGAGTTCACATCAATCCGCAGAAGTTTGCCAAGCAGATTATTTAATTGCTGGGCATTATTTGGGGGGTCGCCGCCGCTTCCGCCGTCACCCGTTGACCAGTATAAATATCCATCTGCGCCGAATGCCAAAGTGCCGCCATTATGATTGGAGTTGACCGGGTGGCTGATGGTCAGCAGGATGACGCCGCTGTTGGGGTTTGCCAGATCGGGGTTGTTTGCGGATACTGAAAATCTTTCGAGTATCAAGTTGGAGCCGGTGCTATCCCCAGCCCGTGGAGCGGTATACGCTACAAAAAATAACCCGTTCGTGCTGTATGATGGGTGGAATGCCAGCGCCAGCAATCCCTGCTCACCGCCCGATTTGACAATGGTGTGAATATCAAGGAAAGGCGTTCCGAGCAGTGTTCCATTTTTCAGGATGCGAATGGTCCCCGCTTGTTCAACAAAAAATATTCGTCCGCTTCCATCACCTGCATTGGTAATGATAACGGGGCTGGCTAGACCAGTGGCAACTTCCTGAAATGAAATCTTCGCCGGGTCTATGGAAGCGTTTGTTGTTGATTCAGTTTTCGGAAGGGGGGATGTCTGTGCGGAGACGGGGTGCGTTCCAATCATCATTTCAACCACTAAGGCAACCGATATGATGACCACAGACGGGCGATACAGTTTTGTAAATATACCTGTAAACATGTTACTCCTTATTCTATGAATTAACTATAAATAGTTAGTCGGGGCAGGTTATTTGTTTGATGTATTACCGCTTCATGCGCGGACCTCAAGCCTGCTTCTGTTTCTCCAATATTTTCCATCTGACGAAAAACCCAGGTCTGCATTATCCGTATTTGAAACCCGCCACAAAACAAATTGTCATCAGAAGCAGCAGGCCTGGGAAAATCTGCAAGGTTGAATCTCTTGACAATATTGGTTTGCCTGTTTTGAAAATGGATAATAATAACCCATCGAAGCTAATCAACGCGCCGCCGATACCTACCAATGAGAATGCTGGTTTCATCACTCCCTGAATGGAGAGGATGATGGGGAGCAGGAAGATGGTGAGACCTGCAATGCCATGCACAAAGGCAATCATAATGGTGGGTAATTTATTCTGCATCGGGATCGAGCGGGTTAATGTCACAGCGGTGAAACCGATGATGGCGAAGATCAGGTACGAGGTCCGAAATGAAGCGGAGTGCTCCCAGACGAGGCCGAGTGAAAGAGTCAGAGGAATGATCGTCGAGACGATCATTACAATAGGTGAGTCTAAAACATCGAAGCCGAGAATGATTAGCAGAAGTCCGGCCACGAGCAACGCACCGAATGCGATGGTATAGGCAATGATGGGGGCAGTGGAAAGATCGTCAATGCCGACCACGATCTGATAAGCGGAGAGGAAAACTGTGATGAGTAACAGAACGCGGTTGAGCGCGGTCATTTTCATGATTAGAATGCTTTCATCGCCAGAATGATCATGGACGACAGCATATACAGCGAGGCGTATTTGAACAGCCCGAAATTTACGCGCTCTGATTCAACACGGAAAGTTGCGAAGGCCAATAGCAGCAATCCGGCAGTGAGCACTGCGATCAAACGCAGATAGCCCGCGCTGATGCCGATCAGAATACTTGCCCAGCCAATCGCAAGCGCAGCGAGGACCGAGGAAGCGGCAATGGTGGCGCGTGTAAATGTGTCGCCGTACGTGGATGGAAAGGTCGGGATGCCCGCGTTATTGTAGTCTTCGCGGAATTTGATCGAGAAGGTCAGTGTGTGGGTGGGGATCCAAAAGAGAATGGCGAGCGCGAGCAGGATGCCAACCAGTTCAATGCTGCCTGTTGCAAGAACGCGGCCGGCAAGAATGGGCATTGCGCCCGAAATGCCGCCCCAGACAATACTCCATGCGGTGCGGCGTTTCAGCCAAAGGGTGTAGATCACCACATCAAAGAACCAGCCTGCAAATACCACGAAACCGTAAAGAGGGGCAATGATGAGCGCCCAGCCAATGCCGAGGATTGAAACCACCATGCCCACCGAAAACACTTCCCTGTGACTCAACTCGCCTGTTGCGGCGGAACGTTTGTGGGTGCGTTTCATCTTCGCGTCGATGTCGCGGTCGTACCACATGTTCATAATGGTCGAGCCGCTGATGGCGAGGAAGAGGCTTACCGACAGGCCGATCAAGGCCGGCAGGCCGATGCGTGTGCCCGCGCTGAGATAACCCGCAATCCCTGTTGCAAGAAGCAGGCCGGTCTGCGAGGATTTGATAAGCGGCAGATAAAGAGCAATTTTCCCCCTTCGGGGACTTTGGGATTTGCGATTTTCGGTTGGCGATTGGGCGGTCATTGAACTCCTGGGAATTGTATACAAGTAGACAAGTAAACTGTAAGTCGCAAGTATACCTGTCTACCTGCTGCCCTGTCTACTTTCTTACTTATCTCTCACACACCTGAACCCGGTACACGCAGGATAAATCTTGAGGTGCGGCAAGGCGGCATAAATGTCGCAGTACAAAACCCGGCACTGGCGGTTTGAAAAGATTCTCTAAGCAAAAAGGAGGAGTTTATTTAATTGATGGTTGTATAATGGAAAAGTTTCACATCAAGAAACAAGGCAGCCAGATTGATCTCCAACTTGTTTTCCTCTTTTAAAGATTCGGACACGTCAGTCTTGCGCGATTTGCGCGAGTGGCGCACACGCGTTCTGAATGGTATCCTGCGTGTCATTTTTATAATGTGGATGTTTGCCCTGGCCGGGGGAATCAATAACGTTTTTGAAGCATATCGAACCGAACGCCATCTTTATAAAAACCCAATGTTGATGGCGGTTTCTCTCATCTCAATTTACCTTGCCGCCACAGTTCTCATGGCCTTCATTACATTCAATCGCAAAATTAAATTCGAACTGCGCGCAATGCTTTTGCTTTTCATTTTTTACGCGCTTGGCACGATCGGGATGGCGCTGTCATCTTTCAGCGGAGACGGCCGCGTCTTCCTTTTTGCCTTTGTCATTCTGGCGGCGGTTTTTCTCGATCTGCGTTACAGTTTGGTCGCTTTTATTTTCACCTTCCTTACATTGATGTCCATGGGCTGGCTGCAAGTTTCGGGGGTGTTATTTGTTCCGGCAGGCCGGCAGATTAATTCGGACGATGCGGGAGCGTGGATCAGCGGCGGGATCGTATTTCTTGTTCTGAGCAGCGCGGCGCTTGTTTCGGTTAACTATCTGTTACAGGCCTTGAATAAGAGCCTGACAGAATCACGCGAATCGCTGGCTCGTGAACAACATCTAAGCCGCCTCCTGCGCATGGTCAGCGATATTAATCAACTCATTGTGCGTGAGAAGGACCAGCAGAAACTTCTTGTGAACGTCTGTCAGATTCTCATTTCCGGACAGGGCTATGCTTTTGTATGGATAAGCCTGCTTGAAGCGGATGGTGTTACGTTGAAAATGGCCGCATCTGCCGGCGAAACAATCGATCCTGATTTATTCACGGTTCATTTGGATCAGGCGGAATCGATTCACTCCTGCGCAGCAAATGCAATTCGATCTCGTGAATTCTTTCGTGTGGAACCTGGCGAGGACCCCTGCAAGGTCTGCCCGCGTCGAATTAAATATCCAATGCGTTCAGCGGTTGCCCTGCCGCTCCTTCGGGACGACCATGCATTCGGCGTTCTGGTGATGGATTATGCCACCCCAGCCAGTCATTTCAATGATGAGGAAATAAAGTTACTACAGGAACTGGCAAACGATCTGGCCTTTGCGCTGGAAAAATTAAAAACCGACCTCCGCCTTCAGGCTCATATTCGACGGGAAACGTTGATCAACGAGATCACCCACGCCGCCCTGGAGACTCCTGATCTTGAAACCATGATGCAGGCACTTGCCGACCGTTTGTGTGAATTGATCGGCGCGCACGCATGTTATATTGTCCTATTGGATAATGACGGGGAAAATTTCATCCCTGCTGCTGCCACCGGACATATGAGCGAGGCCTTCCTCGCTATCAGTCTTGGCCCTGATGAAACCGGCACGGCCAGGGCTCTTTTGCAGACAGGCCAGCCCTTGATTGTTAATGAAGCGCATACTGATCCGCGAATTAGTTCTCGTATCGCGGAGGCTTTTTCCATTGCGGCCCTGCTGGGCCTGCCGCTTAATGCGGATGGCCGCAAACTGGGAGTTGTCTTTCTTGTATTTAATGAGTCGCATCATTTCACCGTGGATGAGATCTCATTTGTAGAGCAGGCTGCGGGTCATGTTTCGCTTGCCCTCGCAAAAGCAATTCTCCATAAAGAGACCCGCGACAAAGCCTCTGAACTTGGTAGTTTATATGCGGCTGCCCAGGATATGGCTTCCAGCATTATGGATCCTCCCGCCCTTCTCGAAAAACTTGCCCGTCATATGACGGAGGCCTTGAAAGCCACCAGCGGAAATATCGTGGCGGTGAATTTGGCTGAGGATACCATGCAGGTAATGGCTGAATACTGGAGTGATGAAGCCCTGCCAATTGAGAAGCATTCAGACCTCGGAAAAATATATACCAATAACGATTTCTCGACCATTATGGATATCATGTTTGCCGGCCAGGTACTCATTTCACATGCGGATGATGCGAATTTAACGGAGCCGGAACATAATCAATTCCGGGATTATGGCATTCAGAGCATGATGTTTGTACCGATCATGTCGCATGGACAATTATTTGGCGATATAGAAATCTGGGAGAGTCGCAGGCGGCGGGAATTCACTCTCGCTGAAATACACCTTGCACAGGCCATGGCCGGGCACGTTGCCTCGATTATTCAGTATGCCAACCTTGTGGATGCCCTGCGTACATCCGAATCCCGTTACCGTAATTTGATCGAACAGGCTTCGGATGGTATTTTCATTATCAACGCCCAGTGGCAGTTTGTGGAGGTTAATTCCGCCGGCTGCCAGATGCTGGGATTCTCACGGGATGAAATCCTTAACATGAGCATGAGCGACCTTGGAACTCCCGATGATTTAAACTCTGCGTCTTTTCGAATGGGCGACCTGCTCGAAGGGAAGACCGTAATTGTTGAAAGACTGTTAAAGCGCAAAGATAATTCCCTCCTGCCAGTTGAGATCAGCGCCAAACTTTTGCAGGATGGGAATATGCAGGGGATTGCCCGCGACATCACCGAGCGCAAACTGGCGGAAAAAGCATTGGCAGAGCGCGAAGCATATTTCCGTGCCTTGATTGAAAATTCCGCCGAGGGGGTGGCCATTCTTGACGTGAACGGGGCTATTCGCTACATGGCTCCATCCGAGGAGCGCCTTACCGGGTACACAGTCCCGGAAGTTATGGGACAAAGCATTTTTAATAATATCCACCCTGATGATATTCCCACGCTGTTGCAAGCTTTTCAACGCGGCATTCATATACCGGATGCCATCATTCAAGAGGAATATCGCCACCAGCGAAAAAATGGGGAGTGGCGATATTATGAAGTAACCGGACACAACCTGCTTCACGATCCTAATGTGGCAGGGATAGTTATCAATTACCGCGATATCACCGGGCGCAAACAGGCCGAACAGGCATTGAAGGAGAGCCAGTCACGTTTGGAAGCGGTCATCTCCACAGCTTTGAATGGGATCGTCACCATAGACTCGGAACATCGCATCGTTCTTTTCAATCCATCAGCCGAGAGGATTTTTGGGTGTTCGGCCAGTGAAGCCATCGGACAGGACCTCGACAGGTTCATTCCTCCGCGCTATCGCCATGCCCATAAAGGCCATGTGCGCCAATATGCTGATACCGGTATAACGCGCCGCGTTAAAGGGGTGCTGGATTCCCTTTATGGGATGCGGGTAAATGGCGAGGAATTCCCGATGGAGGGGTTTATCTCCCAGTCGGAAATCGGCGGCCAGCAATTTTTCACTGTTATTTTTCAAGATATCACTGAACGCAGGCAGGCGGAGGATGCGTTAAGGGAAAGCGAAAGAAAATTCCGTACGCTGGCTGAAAATATCCCCAGTGTCGTTTATCTATGTAAAAATGATAACCGCTATTCCACGATCTACCTGAACGATGCGGTTGAAGAACTTACCGGCTATTCCAAAAAGGAATTTTTAGAGAAGGGGCTTAGCTTTTATGATCTGTATCACCCTGATGACCTGGCCTTGATACCTGACTCTTCCAGCCCCGAAATAACGGGGAGCTATAAAGGCTCTTTCCATCTTACATATCGTATTCGCCATAAATCCGGCGAGTGGCGCTGGGTGGATGAGTGGGGGGCTGGTGTGTTGAATAATGATGGAAGCGTGCAATATCTGGAAGGGGTCTTGATAGATATAACCGACCGCAAACGCGTCGAAGAGGACCTTCGCCGTCATGCGCATGAGTTGGAGGCTCTGGCTGCCGCCTCTGCCGCCCTGCGGACTGCTCAAAACGTAACGGAGATGATCCCCATTTTGGCGAGTCAGGCCTTGCGCGCAGTTGGAGGCGACTTTGCATCCATCTTTCTCCTCGACCCTGAAAGCGAGGACTTCGTTTCGCATGGCTGGTTTTCTTCGAAGGGCGGGTCGAAAAATAAATTACAAGATGAATCCATCCTCCGTCATCGTCTGGGCGAAGGGATCACCGGCCATGTCGCCATAACAGGCGACATATATGTAACAGAGGATATGCAAAAAGACCCCATCATTTTTATGCTCGATGGTGAGCGGAAGAGATTGCAAAACTTGCACGGCGGTATTTCCCTGCCGTTGCGCGCCCAGGAAAAAATTATCGGCGTTCTGCATATCTGGATGATCGAGCGGCATATTTTTAGCGAAGCAGAAATACGCATCCTGATCGCTTTTGCGGAAACAGCCGGCAACGCCATTCATCGCGCCATACTTTTCGAACAAACCGTTCAACAGGCTGATGACCTTGTCCGCGCCTACGACAATACCCTGGCCGGTTGGGCGCGCGCGCTCGAACTTCGCGACGAATTAACCGAGGGTCATACACGCCGCGTTACCGAGGTGACTCTGCAATTGGCGCGCTCTCTGGGGGTATCAGATGCCGATCTGGTTCAGATCCGAAGAGGCGCACTCCTGCATGATATTGGAAAAATGGGAATCCCCGATTCCATATTACACAAACCCGGCCCGTTAACTGCCAATGAACAAAGCCTCATGCGTATGCATACTCAATATGCCTATGACATGCTCCAGCTCATCCCGTTCCTGCGGCCCGCCCTGGATATTCCCTATTGCCACCATGAAAAATGGGATGGCACAGGTTATCCGCGCGGCATCAAAGGCGAGCAAATTCCGCTGGCGGCCCGCATCTTCTCGGTGGTCGATGTT
>JACRBH010000240.1 GCA_016234535.1 Chloroflexota bacterium | reverse complement strand
CTTTCCGCTGAAGGGAAGCAGGCGCTTGATCAGGCCATTCAGAATTTACCTGAAAACTTGCGCATGGTCTTCCTGCTGCGCGATATTCAAGATCTGTCCATAAAGGATACGGCTGACACACTGAACCTCACCGAAGCCAATGTCAAGGTACGTCTTCTGCGGGCGCGTTTAATGTTACGGGAACAACTATCTTATTACTATGGCGAACGAATGAAGAAGGAGAAATCAAATGGCTGAATCAACTCATAACACCTGTGAAGGCTTGCTTGGCTCTCTCTCCGATTACATTGACGGCGAGTTGGGCGCTGAGTTATGTCGTCAGATCGAAAAACATATTGCGGAATGTGATGACTGCCGCATCGTTGTGGATACCACGCGCAAGACGATTGACCTGGTCCACGCTTCAAACGACCCGCAAACTGGTCTGCCAGACGAGGTGCGGAGTCGGCTCTTCAAGCGACTCAATCTCGACGACTACTTGAAGCCATCGGCAAAATAAAATATAAAGTACCTGTCCTAAAATTCAAACAATTCTCTGTTCATGTCGTTGCGAGGGTCCTTGTTCTTCCCTGGCGCCGCCCGCCAGGGCAGGTGTGCCCGAAGCAATCTCCTTATTAGGTTGGAGATTGCTTCGTCGGGAAAACATCCTCCTCGCAACGACATTATTAATTTTTAGGATATAAACTAAACCAATGGGGGGCGCGGCTTGTAACTTTTCCTGTTTGCGTGCATCCAACCTCCATAAACATTAATTCTCTGTCATGCGTAGGGATAGGGAAAAATATATTAGGAGTACACAAATGGAAAAGCTTCTCAACGAACAAGTCGTAAGCCAGATCAGCCAAACATTCGAACAAATGAAGGAACCGGTTCAAATCCTGTTCTTTGGATCACAGGATAATTGTGAATACTGCACCGATACCCGCCAGCTTCTCGAAGAAGTCGCCAGTATTGATGAAAAAGTAAGTTTGAGCTTTTACGATCTGCAAGACAATGCAGATATGGCATCCAAATTCAATATTGAAAGAGTACCCGCAATTGTGATCGCGGCCAAAGACGGTGATCAGATCACTGATTTCGGAATTCAATATTCAGGCATTCCAGCCGGGCACGAATTCGGCACGCTCATCAATGATATTGTCCTGGTTTCCGGCCGTGACTCCGGTCTTAGCGCGGAAGCTCGCGAGTATTTGAAGAACCTCGACAAACCTCTGCACTTGCAGGTATTTGTGACGCCCACCTGCCCGCATTGCCCCCGCGCTGTATTGCTCGCGCATCAAATGGCAATGGAGAACCCCGCCATGATCCGCGCGGAAGGTGTCGAAGCGACAGAATTCCCTGAGTTGGCAAACCAGTTCAACGTTAGGGGTGTTCCGCAGACAGTCATCAACGCAGGGATGGGAACAGTTGTTGGGGCAATGCCCGAGAAAAATCTACTCGCAGAAATCATGCGGGCGGTAAACTAAGAATATCGGAAAGGCCGGGCAGGCATCCAATGACAAAGAAAATTCATCGTCGCAAAAAACATAATTCCAGCACCGGTATGAACTTTGTTCTGGGGATCGGACTCATTCTGATCGGTCTGGCGGCTTTTCTCCTGACACAGGGAACAAACAAGACCGAAGAGGCGCAGGCTGTTTCCAGATCGGTCACGCCCATGAAAGTGAATTATCCCGCTCCCGAGCTTTCGCTCCAAAACGTGAATGGAGAGACTGAGTCGTTGATCGGATACCGCGATCAGGTTGTGCTGGTCAATAATTGGGCAACCTGGTGCCCGCCCTGCAAAGCGGAAATTCCCACGCTCGATGCTTATTACAATGCGCATACCACGGAAGGTTTTGTGATCATCGGCGTCGAAGCTGGTGAGCCTCGAAACGATGTCCTTAAATTCGTTCAGGAAAGCGGAATGTCCTACCCGGTTTGGGTCGATCTTAATGGCGCGGCGCTGGATGCGTTCAACAATGAAAGCCTGCCAAGTTCTTATGTCATCGACCGCAATGGCACTGTCAGGCTGGCATGGGTCGGTGAGATCAATCGGGAAATGCTTGAGAAATATGTAACGCCGTTGTTGGCGGAAAACTAAATTTCAGTAAATCACAGATTGAGCGGAATGCAGACTTTAGTCTGCAATTTTACAGAGGCAAGCGGACTGAAGTCCGCGCTCCGGAGCAAATTCGTGATTTACTGAAATTTATTCTTTTCGCTATAAAAGAGAATCTGCAAAGCAGGTTCCCTTTTTATTTAACTGGCTTATTGATCTTTATACCAGTAGTGTATACTCGCTGAACATGTCAAAAATAACTCAAACAAACTGGGATGTTATTATCGTTGGCGGAGGCCCAGCGGGATTTTTCGCGGGGATTCGCTGTGCGGAATTGAATCCAAATCTAAATGTTCTCATTATTGAAAAGGCACAACAAACTTTAGGGAAAGTGCTCATCTCCGGCGGCGGAAGATGCAATGTGACTCACGCTTGTTTTGACCCCGCGCAGTTAATCACGTATTATCCACGCGGCGGCGCAGCATTGCGCGGCGCATTCACTCGCTTTCAACCTGAGGATACGATCAAGTGGTTTGAAAAGCATGGCGTGAAATTAAAAACAGAATCAGATGGGCGTATTTTTCCCATCACAGATTCATCAACGACCATTGCGGAATGTTTGCGGGAGAGTGCAAAGAAAGCGGGAGTTAAAGTACAGACGGGGATGAGTCTGCAAAAGGTGGAGTCGCTTTCAGGAAACGGATTCAGGCTCGAGGTCAGGAGTGAAGCGAGAGCACTTCGTCTGCAAACAAAAAAATTATTACTGGCGACGGGCAGCGATCCCGCCACGCGCGAGATCGTCAAATCACTTGGACATTCCATCGAAGAGCCTGTGCCGTCTTTGTTCACGTTCAACATTTCAGATAAACGGCTGGAGGGATTGGCGGGTGTGTCGGTTGAGCCGGTCACTGTGAAAATGGATTCGCTCATACAGCGCGGACCGCTGTTGATCACGCATTGGGGCTTGAGCGGGCCTGCGATCTTGCGGCTCTCTGCGTGGGGTGCGCGGACTTTGTTTGAAAAGAAATATCACGTGACGTTGCATGTGAACTGGCTCGGTGATACAACCTTCGACAAGGCGCTGGATGTTTTACAAAAGCATAAGACATGGCACGAGAATGCGCGCAAAAAAGTTTTAACCGAACCTGCGTTCACACAACTGCCCGCGCGTTTGTGGAAGCAGCTTGCAAATTTTATCGGCGAGAAAAATTGGGGCGATATTTCAAAAGCGGAGACAAGAAAATTGGCGGGGGAACTAACTGCCTGTCAATTTGAAATAACAGGCAAGGGACAATTCAAGGAAGAATTTGTCACTTGCGGCGGCGTGCGTTTGGATGAAGTGAATTTCAAGACCATGCAAAGCCGTGTTGTTGATAATCTATTTTTCGCAGGTGAAGTCTTGAACATCGACGGTATCACAGGCGGGTTCAATTTTCAATCATCATGGACAACGGGCTGGCTGGCGGGAAGTGCTCTGTCATCAACGGATGGCCTCAGCGGATGAGAAGCGGATGCATGGATAAAACGGATTTGTTGCGATTTTTTCATTGACCCACAGCCAATCCTCCCGTAAAATCCTCAACTGAAAATTATATATAATTTCAAAGAGGATTTGGCATGGCAAAATATCGAATTTTTTATTGGAAACACATTCCCTCCTCCATCGTTGTTGAAGGCGATGGAAAAACAATCAAGAAACAACTTTCACAGAAAATCCAAAATGCGATTGACTCTTACGCAATGGCTGAAGGTTTAACTGGAACAACTGAATATGCTTCGCAATATAAACGCGGATCATGGATCGAACGCAACGGCGCGCCTGAAGAAGTTGCAAACGCGCTTCTTTCTGAACTGGAAACTGAGTTTGCAAAAATAGAGATTCCCCGCCGACAAAATGTAGGGCGGGGTAACCCCGCCCCTACAAGATCAACATGACAAAACACAACATCATCCTGCAGCCCTCAGGCTCGCGCGGACAAGTGGAAGAAGGCCAGTCCATTCGTTCCGCCGCGCGTGACTTGGGCGTGGAGATCGAGTCCATTTGCGCGGAAAATGCCACCTGCGGCAAGTGCATGGTTTTAATCGAAGAAGGCCGCTTCGAAAAATACAACATGGACTCAAGGCGCGGGAATGTTTCGCCTGTGACCAATGAAGAAGCTGCGTACTTTGCACGCAGACCCAAGCTATTAAAAGACAAAGGCTGGGAAGTGGGACAGGTGCGGCTTTCCTGTCAATGCAAGATACAGGGTGATGTGTTAATTAATGTCCCTGAAGAAAGCCGCGGAAATAAACAGATCGTCCGCAAGAGCGCAAGCAACCGCGCTATCGAGATCAAACCTTCCATTCGAAAATATCTTGTCTCGATGACGCCGCCAAACTTGGAACGTCCCATTGCAGATTGGGAACGTCTCGCTAAGGGATTGGAAACTTCCATGGGGCTCGTCCGCCGCGGCGAGGAGAATCTGCCGCGCTGGTCAGATTTCACAGTGGATTATCAATGCTTGCGGACGTTATCGTCCACGCTGCGCGAAGCAAAATGGAATGTGACTGTTTCAGTCTGGCAGGATAAGGAAGTTGTGCAGGTGCAGGCTGGGTATCACGAAGATAGTTACGGCGCGGCTGTAGATATTGGCTCGACGACTGTCGCTTTGTATTTATGCAATTTACGCACGGGAGAAATGCTCGCGGCGGAATCGGAGATGAATCCGCAGATCGTGTATGGCGAAGATGTGATGTCACGTATTCAATACACGATCGAGCATAAGGATGGGCTTGAGAAATTACACAAGGCGATTATTTCGACGCTGAATAAATTGTTGAAGCAGGCGGTGAAGTCAGCGAACATGTCATCCCTGGCACCGCCCGCCAGGGCAGGTGTGCGGGCGCACTTTGCGAAGCAATCTCCTGATGATGAAAATGATCTTACCGAAGAGGAGATTGCTTCGGGCAAAGAACAAGTGCGCCCTCGCAACGACATGAAAGTGGAAGACATTTTGGAAATGGTGTTGGTTGGTAATTCGACTATGCATCATTTGTTGCTAAACCTGCATCCCAAAGACTTGGGACTTGCGCCATTTGTGCCCGCGATTCACAAGTCGGTGGATGTGAAGGCGCGTGAATTGGGACTGCATATTAATTCCTCTGGGAATATCCATGTGCTGCCAACGATTGCTTCGTTTGTCGGTGCGGATACCAGCGCAATGATCGTCGCGGAAGAACCGCATAAGCAGGATGAGAATTGGCTGTTGATCGATGTGGGCACAAACGCTGAACTCGTTTTAGGGAATCGCAAGCGATTAGTTTGTACATCCACGCCTACTGGACCTGCATTAGAAGGCGCACATGTGGAATATGGAATGCGTGCCGCGCCGGGCGCAATGGAACGAATCGTAATTGATGAGAATACACTTGAACCAAAATATAAAGTCATCGGTGTGGACGGCTGGAACACAGATCACGCTGAATTCATTGGAAAAGTCAAAGGGATTTGCGGGTCCGCCATCATCGACGGAGTGGCAGAATTATTCCGGACGGGGATCGTGGATTCTCGGGGCAAGTTCAACACCAAGATAAGTTCGAATCGGATTCGAAAGGGAGAGAGCGGCTGGGAGTATGTCATTGCCTGGGCGGAGGAAACTTCCATAGGCCGAGACATCCCCATGACCCAGCAGGATGTGAGACAAATCCAATTGGCAAAGGCGGCGCTGTTCACCGCGGCGCGAACATTGTTGAAGCGCTCGGGTTTGGAATCTCCTGATAAAATCATTTTGGCTGGCGGATTTGGAAGTTATATTGATAAGGAAAAAGCCATGCTGATCGGGTTGATCCCTGATTGCGAGTTGGATAACGTGTATGCCGTTGGGAATGCCGCTGGTGACGGCGCGCGGATCGCGCTGTTGAATGTGGAGAAGCGCAGGGAAATCGAATCGGTGACACGCAAAGTTGAACGCTTTGAATTGCCGACTGATCCCGAATTCCAAAATCAATTTATGCTTGCAACAAGTTTCCCACACATGAGCGAGGCGTTCCCGCATATCGCGCATTTGATTCCAAATCGTGTGGCGGATCCGATGGCGAAGAATTTTATGTAAAATAATTTTTGTAGGGGCGGGGTAACCCCGCCCCTACCAGAGGTGAATAAATGAATAAATTTTTGGAAAGATTGAACGGCGGGGAAATTCTCGTTGCGGACGGGGCAACGGGTTCGAATTTGCAGAAGATGGGACTCAAGCCGGGCAAGCCGCCGGAGGATTTAATTATTGATGATCCCGATACGATCTTGAATCTTGCAAGTTCATTTGCCAATGCAGGATCGGATATTATTTTGACATGCACATTTGGCGGGACACGCATGAGAATGAAGGATTCAAAATATCAGGATCGATGTGCAGAGGTTAACATGCGCGCGGTTGAAATTGCACGCAAAGCCGCTTCGATAAACGGCGGGCTGGTCGCTGGTTCGATGGGACCTGTTGGCGCGATTTTGAAACCTTACGGTCCGCTGGAGCCTGAAGATGTCAAGGCCACATTTGCAGAACAGGCTAAAGCATTGGCCGATGGCGGCGTGGACTTTCTCTTAATCGAGACCATGTTCGCTTTCGAAGAAACAAATGCCGCGTTTGAAGGCGCTCGTTCTGTGACCGATCTGCCAATTGTTGTTTCATTCAGCTATGACCGCGGCACACGCACCATGATGGGTGTGAAGCCAAAGGATGTAATGAAGCGCTACACCGAAATGGGCGCGACTCTCATCGGCGCAAATTGCGGGACAACGCTCGAAAATATGGAATCCGTGGTTAAGGAATATGGCGCAACCATGCCGAACTTCCCGTTGTGGGTCAAGCCGAATGCAGGCGTGCCACACATGGACATCGAGACCGAGCAAGGTGTGTACGATATGGGTCCTGAAGATATGGCGACTTATGCAAAGAAATATGTTGAATTGGGAGCGAAGGTTGTGGGCGGCTGCTGTGGGAATACACCGGAACATATCGCGGCGATTGCGAAAGCGGTAAAGAATTAAATTATGCGTAGGGGCGGGGTGACCCCGCCCCTACGGTTTAATATGCGTAATAAAATTTTAGAACTATTATCTGGCAAAAAAATTGACTCGCAGCCCGCTTTCAGCGGGCTGATCCATGTTACTGCGGAGGGATTGAGCAGCGAAGGGTTGGTTTTCCACGAAACACATTCAGATGCACATAAAATGGCGAAGGCGGCGGCGAGCACATATAAATTAAGTGGCTTGCCCTCCGCCGTAGTTCCATTGGATTTATACGTGGAGGCTGAAGCGTTGGGCGCGGAGATCAACTTCCGCGAGGATCGGGAGTTTGAATTTCCTCAAGTGAAGAGGGCGGGGCTTTTTAGGTCGGCAAAAGATTTAGCCACGGAGATCATAGTGAGCACGGAGATTTTAGAAAAGGGGAGAATTAAATTAGTTTGCGATGCAATCAAATTATTGAAGGAAGATGTGGGGAATAATGCAGTTGTCGGCGGGATGATCCCCGGGCCGTATACATTATTGCTGTTGGTTGCTGACTTGAAAAACATGTTCATCGAAATGAAAAGAGAACCGCAAGCAGTCACAGACGCCCTCTTTCATCTTTCTTCTTTCCTTGCGCAAGTCGGCGCGGCCTATCGCGATGCAGGCGCAGACTTTATCACCATCCACGATATGGGCGGCTCACCCGCTTTTATTGGGCCAGCAAAATTTGAGCAGTTCGCATTGCCTGCGGAGAAATTATTAATTGAGAAATTACCCAAGCCGAGAGTCTTGTCCGTGTGTGGGAATGTGACGAAGGCACTATCTTTGTTAGCGCAGACGGGCGCGGATGCAATCTCGCTTGACCAGACGGTTGATCTCGCGGCGGCGCGGCTGGCTTTGAAAGATACTTTGCTGTTTGGGAATCTCGACCCCGTGGAGACTCTGTATCGGGGAGATTCTGCCAAAGTCGCTGAAGCAGTTCTCAGGGCGAAAGAGGCGGGCGTGGATGCAATCTGGCCGGGCTGTGACCTTGTCATCCAAACACCGATTCAAGATGTTGGGGCAATGAAATAATAATTTGTCTAGTCAACTTGTAATTTAGGTGGGAGTGTGCTATTAATATTCAGAATAAAATTTGAAATATAAGGTTGTAATATGCATCGCGAGCGAGTATCTGAAAACGTTTTTTGGTTCCAAAGTGAAGTCTACGCGCAGG
>JACRBH010000239.1 GCA_016234535.1 Chloroflexota bacterium | reverse complement strand
CAGGTTCGAGTCCTGCCGGGAGCACAACAAGCCGCTTTTCACATCGAAAGGCGGTTTTGCGCTTAACCAATAATTCGCGAAAAGTAGGTCGCAGGTCCCATTGAAGGATGATATTCGAGTCCTGCCGGGAGCACATATAAAACAAGCTGATAACCTCCGCGTATTATTGCTTATAATGGACACCATGAAAAAAACAAAGCCTCATATTCTTCTGACAAACGATGACGGTATCCGCTCCCCCGGCTTGTGGGCTGCGGCGAGTGAACTTTCAAAGATCGGATATGTGACTGTCGCCGCACCGCGCGAACAATCCTCGGGCATGGGGCGCAGCCTGCCCAGTACGTCAGATGGGACCATTCGCAAGGAGCAGGTGCAGGTCAACGGTCAGGAGTGGACCGTTTATGCAGTTGGCGGCTCTCCCGCGCAATCAGTCCAGCACGGCGTTTTGGAGATCATCCCGCATAAACCTGACTTGATCGTTTCGGGAATTAATTATGGTGAGAATGTCGGGTTGGGAATTACCATCTCCGGCACAGTGGGCGCTGCCATGGAAGGCGCATCCCTGGGCATTCTTTCGCTGGCGGTTTCACTTCAAACAGAAACACAATATCACCTGACTCATTCAGAAGATATAGATTTTACTGCGGCTGGATATTTCACCGCATATTTTGCGCGGCTAATTCTTGAGAAGAAATTTTCGGCAGGAGTGGATTTGATAAAAGTGGAAGTGCCGAGTCATGCCACGCCGACAACTGAGTGGCAAACGACGAAACTCTCTCGTCTTCGATATTATGAACCCGTCCCAGCCAAAAGAGACTCATGGGATGTTCCCGGAACAATCACATATAAAGAGTCTGCCTCACTTGAAGATGAAGACAAGGATTCCGATGTGTATGTTTTGCGAAAAAAGAAAATGGTTGCAGTGACACCACTGAATTTGGATATGACTGCCCGCGTGGCATTAAGTGATTTCGAGAAATTTTTACGCAGTTGATAATAAAAGCCCCGAGCTTTTCGCAAAAAACTCGGGGCTGACTATTTAACGATCTATTCTTTTACTTCACCGTCAATCACATCGCCGTCTTGAGGGGCAGACTGTCCTCCGCTTTGCGGCTGTCCCTGCGCTTGCGGGCCGTCCTGTGAATAAAGCTGTTGACTCAAAGCATGGAATGCGTTTTGCAAGGTCTCCGTGTGCTTCTTGATATTTGCAGCATCTTCACCTTGCGCGGCCTGCTTCAAATCATTGATCTGGCTTTCAATGGAACCGCGTTCCGCGGAAGGTACTTTTTCGCCAAGGTCGCGCAATGCCTTTTCAGTTTGATACACGAGATTATCAGCATTGTTTTTTACCTCGATCAATTCACGGCGCGCCTTATCGGCAGATTCATTCTTGCGCGCTTCCTGCACCATGCGGTCAATATCGTTCTTGTTCAGGTTGGTCGAAGCGGTGATGGTCACCTTTTGTTCCTTGCCCGACGCCTTATCCTTGGCAGTAACATGCAGGATGCCGTTCGCATCAATATCAAAGGTTACTTCCACCTGGGGAATGCCGCGCGGCGCCGGTGGGATTCCATCCAACCTAAACCTTCCAAGGCTCATGTTGTCATTTGCCATTGGGCGCTCGCCCTGTAGAACGTGAATATCAACGGCCGTCTGGTTGTCTGCGGCAGTGGAATATGTTTCAGTCTTGCGAACTGGAATGGTTGTGTTGCGTTCAATCATAACCGTCATGACACTCCCCATTGTTTCCACACCGAGTGAAAGCGGAGTCACATCCAGCAGCAAAATATCCTTCACTTCGCCGCCAAGCACGCCGCCTTGAATAGCTGCGCCAACTGCCACAACCTCATCTGGATTGACGCCTTTATTCGGCTCCTTGCCGTTCGTCAGTTTGCGGACCAAATCCTGAACCATTGGCATGCGCGATGAACCGCCAACCAGCACCACCTCATCGAGTTTATCCGCGGACAAACTCGCATCTTTGAGCGCAGCCTCAAATGGCTTGCGGCAGCGCGCAAGCAGGTCGTCAGTCATCTGCTCAAATTTTGCACGGCTGAGTTTTAATTGCAAATGTTTCGGGCCGCTCGCGTCGGCTGTAATGTACGGCAGGTTGATCTCGGTTTCCATCACTGTCGAGAGTTCGATCTTTGCTTTTTCTGCGGCTTCGCGCAAACGCTGCAAAGCCTGGCGATCCTGCCTGAGGTCAATGCCCTGATCTTTCCTGAATTCGTCGGCCGCCCAGTTGGTGATCTTCTGATCCCAGTCATCGCCGCCGAGGTGTGTGTCACCGTTGGTGGATTTAACTTCGATCACACCCTCGCCCACTTCCAGCACGGATACGTCAAACGTACCACCGCCAAGATCGAAGACTAAAATCGTTTCATTCTTTTTCTTATCAAGCCCGTAAGCCAGCGCGGACGCTGTCGGCTCGTTGATGATCCGTAAAACTTCCAGACCCGCGATCTTGCCCGCGTCTTTTGTGGCTTGACGCTGGCTGTCGTTGAAATAGGCAGGGACAGTAATAACAGCCTGCGTGACAGTTTCACCCAGATAGGCTTCAGCATCAGATTTCAGCTTACCCAAAATCATCGCACTGATCTCCTGCGGGGAGTATTCCTTCCCTGTTACAGGTAATTTAACACGCACATCATTTGACGGTCCCTCCATCACTTGAAAAGGAACCATGCCGCGCTCGACGTTTGTTTCGCCGAAGTGGCGGCCAATGAAGCGCTTAATGGAATAGACAGTATTATCTGAGTTTATTACAGCCTGACGCTTGGCGGTCTGCCCAACCATGCGTTCGCCGTTCTTATTGAACGCAACCACTGACGGACAGAGGCGGCCGCCTTCCGCTGTTGTAATGACGGTAGGTGTGCCGCCTTCCATGACAGCTACAACACTGTTGGTGGTGCCAAGATCAATGCCAATTATTTTTCCCATATCAGAACTCCTTGCTTGTAGTTTTCAATGCTTGTAATGTTAAGCGAATTATGCAAGAATTTCGTTAACAGGATATAGTATGTGCATTAAAAAAGCCGCCCCAATCTTAATTGGGGCGGCTTATGTTCAATGAAAATTCAATTTATGGTTCAGCAATTTCAAAAGATTTTACATTCACAGTAACCGGCAAAACGTTCAATGAAGAAATATTGAAGCCCACCTGCCCTTCACTGAAGCCGTTTTTATTATCTGTATATGTCTTAAGTTTTTTGCCATTGATGTACATTGTAATGGTGTTGCCTTTGCAGGTCATGGCATATTCATTGGTTGCCATCCCCTGATGAAGCTCATTGGACCCGCCATTATCCATCCTTTTATAAGCGCCGCTTTCAACTGAATATAAATACCATACGCCGCCGCTTTCAAAGCTAAATTCGTACCACTGTAATTTATCGTAATTCAACCTGCAGACGAGGCTTACATTGTTGTTGTTTGCTCCACGGTTTTCAGCCACAAGCACCAGCGTTGTATCCTTATAGGAAAGCTGGGCCTCGTAGAGGTAGTAAACATATAAATCCAATGTTCCAAGATCAAAGAGCAAGCCATCATCCCGCGACTCGACACTTAAATTCGAAGAATCTTTGCTTCCCGATCCCTGCAGGAAATACGACCAGTTCCCCAAATTCGTATTTGTGCTGAATTCTTCCTTGAAGAAATCCTGTGGAACATCAACCGGGGCAGATGTGGGCTGGGGTTGAAGAGGCGCATCGGTTGGCCTGGCAGTGGGAGGAATGACAGGGTTGGATGACTGAGTTGGAAACTGGATGGGTGGCGCTTCTGTCGCCGCTTGAGGGATGGGGGTGTTCCCTCCAGCCAGAGCCGAACAGGCCAAACTAACAACAAGGACAAAGAACACTAAAAATAGAAATGGTCGGGCGGGTAATCGCATTGAATTCTCCTCTTGGTCTGAATTTTGATTATAAAAAGTATAGCAAAAACAACTATCTATTACAAGGATAAATTAATGCCTCTTTTGTGCTAACGATGATTTTTCAGATCGAATAAGCGGCTCATTTTTCACTTACTCTCACCCAGTCAAAGAATGAAGTCATGGGGATTTCATCAAAAGATGACGCGGTAATGCCAACCATTCCTTCGATAAGCCCATAGCGGGAAACATCCAATTTGCGAAATAGCGCTCCATCAACATATAAAAGCAAATCATTTGCCTGACAAGCCATGCCGATCTCGTAATTCAAACTTCCAGCCTCGAGATGGGAAGTAGTGTCATTCGCAATGGGGGTATATTGGGCAATATCCTCTGCCAGCCATTGACCAAATAAAACGCCATAGGTTCCATCGCTTGCGACGTTGAATTCGTACCATCCTTTCGTCTCGTTGTAATAACAGACAAGGCCGATTGAACCGCCTGGGTTTCCATCTATTTTTGCGCTGACAGTTACATTTGAATATTCGTGTACGTTAAGGATCGCATAATACCAGGTGTTGGGAGCTGCGATATCAATACGAAGGAAGCTATTCTCGGTCTGCGCTGACGGGGAGCCTGATCCGCCTGTTTGAAAGGTTTCCCATCCATTTAGATCGGAATTAAATTCTTCAGTGAAGTACATGGGAAAGGGTGTGGCTGTCAATGTTGGGGCGGGGGTAAGTGTTTGTGTCGCTGTGGCAGGCCCGGGCGGAGTCAGAGACGGGGCGGTTGGAGAGGGCAAATCCACTTGCAAAGTGGGAGTCGCAGTGGCAAGGTTACAGGCGGTCAGGAGTATGAATCCAGCGATTGAAATGAAGAGGCGTTGTTTTTTTGTCATGGCAGAATTGTAAATGAAAAAACAACAGGCCACATCGTTTGATGTGACCTGTTAAAATTCGAAGATGATTAAGGTTGACTAATCTTTGCCCAATAGAAATCAACGATGACTGGCACATCCCGAAAAGAGGATACAGAGATACCCACCTTGCCTTCAGGCAGGAGGTATTTTTTATCCTCCAGCCTGCGGGTTTCGGTGCCGTTGATATAGAGGATCAGGGTGTTATCCTGACAGACAATGCCGTATTCATTTTCCTGTAAACCAGGTTTTATCTTGTTTGAGCCGCCATCGGCAATCGGGGTATAGGCTGCCGTGTTGTCGGGGAGGATCTGTCCATAAAGTATTTCGTACAAGCCATTGCTGGCTATATCGAACTCGAACCAGCCCGCATCGCTCTTGCGGCAAATAAGGCTGACGTTGTTATTGTTGGAGCCGCGGTTATTCACCCTTACATCGAGGCGAACGCTGGAATAATTAAATGGTTCGTATGTGGCATATATCCACGCGCCTGGGCCTTGCAGGTCAAAGATCAGGAGGCCTCCAATCGGGCGGACAGACATTAAACCGACAATACCGTCAATCACCTGGGATTTTGAACCATTCACAACAAGATACTTCCAGGCGTCCATATTTCCATCGAACTCTTCCGTAAAAAATTGCTGGGCATTTGTGAAGGTTTGTTCCGGCGGAAGGGTTGGGCTTGTTTCAACAGCAGGGTCAACAACCGCCGTAGTTGGTTCGGATTGCGCGGGCGGCTGTGGAGCGGGAGCAGGCGTTCCATATAAGTCAACACTGCATGCGAGACTGATCACTGTAATAACTGCAAACATAAGTGTAAAAGGGTTTTGTAGCCTGAATTTCATTTTTTCTCCGTAATCTGCTTGATCTGGCATCAAGATGAAAGGATAATTTGGGGGATGGGTGTTATTATACTTTGTGAGTAATAGTCGTCTGACAAAGGATAAAGATACGCTCAGTTTGTCATTCGTTAGGCTCCCCATAAAAGGATCAACCAGCAGGTGCCTGCTGGTTGATAGTGGAGATGGCGGGAATTGAACCCGCGTCCGAAAGATTCGACCCTCGAAACTCTACGAGCGTAGCCTGCCGAAGTTAGTCATCACAGAGATCTCGGCGGGCAGGTAACTCTGTGACCATCTGCTGGTCTTTCGCACACTTAGCAGAATCGTGCGCGGCACACTACCTTTGTTTCGCCCGGTCCGTCACCCGGTAGAGAACGGTGCCGGTGGACGTGACATCCTAGGATGTCAACCGTTACGATCTCACCTTAAGCGGCGAGAGGCATAGCGGCGTATGAAGTGCGGTTGGCACTTAAAGTTTGCGCTGAGTTATCGAGTTCGGCGCGCGCTCGGCTCGCATTTCGGGACCAGCCTCTCCCGTCGAAGCCTGTCATCCCCGAAAAAGCACGGAATTTTCCCCGTGCGCTTTCATTATAGCATAGCGTTATGAATCGGGAACTTATCCGTTATAATTATTTATGTTGGATTGCTTCTTTTCAAAGAGGAAAAAATGGCTGAAAAAATTCTGATCATTGACGACGATGTAGATACGCTAAGACTTGTTGGTCTAATGCTGCAACGACAGGGTTATGAGATCAGCGCGGCTTCGAACGGTTCACAAGGACTGGCAAAGGCGCTGGAAGAGCGCCCGGACCTGATTCTGCTGGATGTGATGATGCCCGACATGGATGGATACGAAGTCACACGCCGCCTGCGGAAAAATCCCGTAACGGTAGCCATTCCAATTATGATGTTTACCGCAAAGACGCAGTTAGACGACAAAGTTACAGGCTTTGAAGTCGGCGCGGATGATTACCTTACCAAGCCCACACATCCTACAGAATTGCAGGCCCATGTAAAAGCCCTGCTTGCCCGCACTGTGCATAAGGATGCAACCGCAACTGCCACAGCTTCACATGAGCATCACGGCTACGTGATCGGAGTGCTTTCTGCGCGCGGCGGGCTGGGAGTTTCTTCGCTGGCATCCAATTTGGCAGCGGGACTGTTCACCCGAACCCAATCCGATGTGATTCTGGCTGAACTTACCCCTGGCCAAGGCACACTCGGGATGGACCTGGGTACTCCAAATCCAAAAGGCCTAACCGAACTTTTGCAAGGCAGTGTGGTGGAAGTTACACGCGAAAAAGTTCAAGCTTCGTTGATTCCACACAACTCCGGATTGAAACTTTTCCTTGCTTCTGAAAATCCACGCGATGTGACTTTAACTTCGCAAGTGCAGAATTATGAAGTGATTGTCGCCCGCCTCGCATCACTCGCCCGCTTCATTGTCCTGGACCTTGGAACTGGTTTGCCATCCTTTGTGCAAAAAATCCTGCCGATGTGCAACGAACGCATTATCATCGTGGAAGGCATACCCAGCACCATTCAACACACCCGGCTTTTGATCGAAAATATGGCTGGCCTGCAAATTGACCCCAAGAGCATCAGCGTAATTTTAAATAATCGTCAGCGTTCGGAGTCACAAATGGCATGGACTCAGGTACAGGAAAAGTTGGGGCACTCCATTTCAACCACGCTCACGCCCGCCCCGGAATTGTTCGTACAGGCCACACGCCTGCAAACGCCCGCAGTGATGAGTCAGCCAACAAATATGACATCGCAGCAATTCCTTAAGATCGCAGACACCATCCTCGAGCGTGAAAAGGCGCGATGACCCTGCTTTCCCACCAGACGCAGACAAGCATTGATTTTGCCGCGGACTTGTTCCGTCAATCCAAACATGCTGTTGTGCTGTCCGGTGCGGGGTTGTCCACTCCGTCAGGGATACCCGATTTCCGTTCCACAGGAACAGGCCTATGGTCCAGCGATGAACCGATGGAGGTGGCCTCCCTCCATACATTTCGAACTGCGCCGGAAAAATTCTTCCACTGGTTTCATCCACTGGCAAGTCAGATCTTTAATGCTCAGCCAAACCCCGCGCACTGCGCATTAGCCAGTCTGGAAAAAGCGGGGCGCGTGGCTTCCATCATCACCCAAAATATAGATACACTTCATCAGAAGGCGGGCTCGAAAACTGTAATTGAAATGCACGGTACGATGCAAACCTTAACATGCACCCAGTGTTATCATCAAGTGGATGCCGTGCTGCACCTTGCTTCATTTATCGACAAAGGTGAGATTCCTCATTGCCCAAAATGCAGCCAAACCCTTAAACCGGATGTGATCCTTTTTGGTGAGCAGCTGCCGCAGGCGGCATGGTTCAAGGCACAGCAGGAAGCACGCAAATGCGACTTGATGCTTGTCGTGGGCTCATCGCTTGAGGTTTTGCCTGTGGCGGGTTTGCCGATGCAGGCATTGGACCGCGGCGCACACCTGATTATTATCAACAACACACCGACTTATCTGAATGCGCGTGCGGATATTTCAATTCTTGAAGATGTAGCAGTGATCATTCCTGCAATTACGGAGAAGGTTCTTAATGGCTGAAATTAAAACTGAACGGCTGGATGGCTATCGCCGCTTAATCGACATTGCACGCGACCTCGCATCCACTCTGGACCTGGATGTGCTGCTCTCACGAATTGTATTTGCCGCCGCCGAAATCAGCGGAGCAGAGGCTGCCTCGATTTTGTTGTATGACGATACTTCACGACAGTTGTATTTCCAGATATCAACAAACCTGGATGCATCCACCCGGCGTGGACTTATCGTCCCATTGGAAGGAAGCATCGCCGGCTGGATCGTGAACAACCGCCAGACAGTCCGCATTGTCAACGCGCACGATGATCCGCGCTTTTTTTCCAATATAGAGGAGACGACTGGTTTTTCCACAGAATCGATCCTGGGGATACCACTGGTCACCAAGAATAAGATCGTGGGAGTTCTGGAAGCGCTAAACAAGCATAGGGGTAAATTCACCGATACAGATGAATCAATGCTGTTGGTATTGGGCGCACAAGCGGCGGTTGCCATCGAGAATGCACGCCTGTTCCAGCAATCTGACCTGATCTCCGAATTCGTCCATGAATTACGCACACCATTATCATCCCTAAGCACGGCCACTTACCTGCTTTTGCGGCCTGAAATGTCTCAGGAACAACGCGACCAGATCATTAACAATATCCATACTGAGACCATTCGTCTCAATGCCCTTGCATCCTCCTTCCTTGACCTTGCAAGGCTTGAATCGGGCCGCGTGCAATTCCGTAAAGCCACCTTTAGCATCGCAGATTTGATCTACGAATGCAAGGATGTAATGGCGTCAAAAGCCATAGAGGATAATATTCAGATTCGCGTAGAGTCGGCAGAACGACTCCCCCTGCTCGAAGCAGACCGCGATAAACTTAAACAAGTGCTATTAAATTTATTAAGCAACGCCATTAAATACAACCGTCCCAATGGAACGGTGATGCTGCGTGCCGAAGAGACAGAGAAGGAAATAGTCATCTACATTCAGGATACGGGGCTGGGCATTCCCGATGAGTCTTTACCGCATCTATTTCAAAAATTCTTCCGCGTTCGTGAACACGAATCCCGCGTAGCCGGTACGGGACTGGGTCTTTCCATTTGCAAACAGATCATTCACAGCCACGGCGGGCGCATTGAAGTGAAAAGCAAACTTGGCGTAGGCACGGTTTTCATGGTGTATTTGCCCCGCAGCAGCAAAACCCAGCCGCGCGCTGAAGAAGTCGTTGATAACAAGCAAAGCAAAAAGAAGTGAAGGTTTGACTTTTTCGCCCTAAAATTGTAAACTAGACAGGATCATTTTTTGTATTATTTTTCTTTGGAGGAAGAAGATGGCTCAATTTCAGTTTGTAATGCGGTCAGGCCCCACACCTGGCGTTACCTTCCCTCTCGAAGGCGAACAATTGATCCTGGGGCGCGACCCGTCAAATAGTGTAGCGATCAACGATGCCGAGATTTCACGAAAGCACTCCCGCCTTACATTTCAGGGCGGCAAATATGTTCTCGAAGACCTCGGTTCGACCAATGGTACATTTGTAAATGGCCAGCGCCTTGCAGGCCCCGTCGTCCTCAAACCCGGGGATGTCATTTCTCTTGGCGAACAGATCGTATTGATGTACGATGCGATCAATCAAGACCCCGGTGCCACCGTCGCCGTATCACGCAAAGCCGTACGCCCGGAACCACCCCTGGCGCAGCCATCCGCACCCGCTTATTCCACTCCTCCGTCAACTCCATACAGCCCCTCACCCAACGCCCCGGTCAAAAAGACGAACATGTTACCCATCTTCATTGGGATTGGCGTACTCGTGTTTATTTGTCTGTGTATCATGGTATTTCTAATCGTGGACGCAGACCCAACGGGGGCACGCTGGTGCATGTTCCCATTCAGCATCATTGCCCAGATGTTAAGAGGCGCTGGAGCCTGTCCATAATCCAGCGGTTAAACTGTTCGAACAAACCCCGCGAGTTTGGCTCGCGGGGTTTTTGTTTAATATTGTACACAGTGCCGCACGTATGTCTCACATGCGTAACCAAACCAGAATTCCAATTCCTACCCGTAATTTCTGTCAACAAGTATAGTAAATTATGCAACAAGCGGTAAAATGGTTTATCTTTGATAAAATCAAATTGACGATCCAATGGCACAAGACTGCATCAATTTAAAACGGAACAAATTCCATGAACCAATCGCAAAACCAAACATCCCCGTCATGGGGAACAAACATGAAACTTGTTGTCGCGCTTACCATCATTGTGATTGTTGGCGCACTACTGGTTAAATTCCAGTTTATTATCACCCCTTTGTTGATTGCACTCGTACTGGCTTACCTGTTTCATCCCATCGCCAGCTTTTTTCAGAACAAATTACGCTTCTCATGGGGCGCATCCGTTTCAGTGATCTATCTCATAATCATCCTGCTTTTGCTCGGCCTGCTCACACTGGGTGGAGTGGGACTGGTGCAGCAAATACAAAGCCTCGTCACCATTGTGCAGGAAGCAGTCACCAACCTGCCGCAGATCATTGAAAAGCTTTCCAGTCAGGTCTATCAATTTGGGCCCTTCAAAATTGACCTGCGCGCCCTCGACCTCAAAGCCCTTAGCAGTCAATTACTCAACCTGGTACAACCACTGCTAAACAGTACCGGCACTGTGGTCAGCTCCCTGGCAGGAAGCGCCGCCAACTTCCTCGGCTGGGCATTATTCGTCATCCTCGTTTCATACTTTGTGCTGGCCGAAAGCAGCGGCCTGCGTAACAGCATGTTCGCCATAGACATTCCAGGATACACACAAGACATAGAACGTATCACCCGCGATCTTGGCCGTATTTGGAACGCCTTCCTGCGCGGCCAGGTCATCATCTTCCTTCTGGCCATTGCCGTTTACTCCGTTGTGCTCAGCGTGTTGGGCGTGCGCTATGCCATCAGCCTTGCATTCCTGGCCGGCCTTGCCCGCTTCGTCCCATATGTTGGCCCCGCCATCAACTGGACAATTCTCGTCCTCGTTTCGTATTTCCAGGTTTTCAAACTATTCGGCCTTTCAGATTTCAATTACACGCTTCTTGTCCTTATCACCGCGCTGATCATTGACCAAATCTTTGACAACCTTATTTCCCCGCGCATTCTTTCCGCCGCGCTCAAAGTGCATCCAGCCGCAGTACTTGTCGCGGCTATCGTCGCGGCAAATTTATTTGGCATCCTCGGCGTCGTTCTGGCAGCTCCCATCCTTGCCACAGCCACGCTCCTATGGAAATACACCATGCGGAAAATGCTGGATATAAACCCCTGGCCCGAAGCGGAACTGACTCAACAACCGCCGCCGCCCGCAGGAAGGATTCTGGTCTGGATCCGCCGCCTCTTTCGTAACCTCAACCTGAATCGTCACAAGGGAAATTAGCCACCCTGTTACATTTTTGAGCGCAGCGGGCGCTCCACGCGCACGCTTTAATTAAACTCAGTAAATCACAGATTGAGCGGAATGCAGACTTTAGTCTGCAATTTACAAAAGCAAAGCGGACTGAAGCCGCGCTCCGGAACAAATTTGTAATTTACTGAAACTAGTAAACATCCGAAGGAGAAACACATGAGCAACAAGAACGAACCTAAAACTGACACGATTGCAGAGACCGAAAACTTCATCGCCTGGAAAGCCGAAGAACCCGACGGCGAAGTCACCTATCACGTAGAGTTGAACAACGTCACCGTTCACTTCTTTGAAGAAGAATGGGCCGAATTCCTCGAACTCATCAGTTCATTGAAGTAGAAACTTATGGAGTCCGTTATAGCCGCTTAACGGACTCCATGCTATCGCCCGGGTAATCAACGTGCGCCCGATAAATATTCGTTTCTTCCCAGCATGGTTGTTAAATATCCCGTTCAGCTATTTCTCCCCTGGAATTCTAGGCAATTTCCATTTAATCTATTTTGAAATTACCCTGCTTGCGCTGGTGATTCATTCCGTCGCAGGCGTATTTTTTTATTATCTGCAAGACAGGATTACAACACTGCAGCTTATTAAGCGGATGCCATCCATCAAAAGGAACTAACTTCATGAAATTTTCTGCGTCAGTTTTGGTGAAATCTGTTTCAAGCATTTTGATCGGCCTGTCATTTGCTTATGTATTTGCATTCCCATATTTCAGCGACAAGGCATATACCATACTGGACAAATTCTCCTTTATTCTTTTTCCAACCTCAGCGCTGGCTATTATTATCTATTATCTAGTCTCTCTGGAGAAGTGGGCACACCCATCTGTCCCTTTGCGCATTTTCACAATTGGAATGGCGTTTATTGCGGCGTCATTTTTTGAAGGGATGACACAAACGCGCTTCTCCCTGTATTTGATTGCAGGAATTGTTTCACTAACGGCAATCTTTTCAGTTTTGATTTTCCCATCCATGCCTTTTTTCCAAACAGCAATTGAAACAAAAGAATATTTTCGTTTACTGTTAGCATGGCTGTTGGCCTGTATTGTCTCTTTTTTTGTAACGGGTTTTTTGGGAAATTTCCATACTGGCCTTTATACGAACGCCTTGCTGGTTGTGTTTTCAAGCTTGATATTCGGCGTGTTTTTCCATTATGTCATCGGCAGGGTCAAAGCCTTCATAAAAAGGGATGCGTCAGCTTTTTGGATTATTTCCTCTTTATTCGCAATGTTGATTGTTTTCCAGGCAATGACATTCAGAATGGAATCACAATTTACGACCTTATTCGACAAAAATCTTTTCTTGCTTGAAGGGAAAGCGGTTATTTTATTTATAACAGTCAATATCATTTCCCTTCCCTGGCTGGCATGGGTTTTATACCAGGCGGAAGAGTCTGCCTTACAATCTTTTCTCATCCATAACAGATTTATCACTCTTATCCGCGACAACTTTTCCGGACTGCTTCTCTCTGCCTTGTTTTTTGGTTTGTATCTTTTGATAGGCTCCGTTTTAAATCACCCCCGGTTTGATGTAGACGACATCTTTTTCGATTCAGATGGGTTCATCTGGCGTTACCGCCTGACCACCGACCACTGGCAGGATTTCTACTGGCGCTCGGTACATCCGCTCGCCTTGATAATCCTCAAGCCAGCAGTTAATTTCCTTTCGATTTTCCTCGGCAACAATAAGCACTTCGCCGCAATTGTTCTGACTGCGGCAGCAGGCGCGGCATGTGTTTTCCTCACCTGGACATTAATGAAAGAGACCCTGAATAATAAAGTTTCCGCTTTGATCATGGCATCCCTGTTGGGTATGTCCACCTCCCATTTGATATTCGGATCCCTCATCGAAACATATATATTCCTGGCAGCAGCAACGCTTCTTTTCTTTGTACTAATACAAAAAAGGAATCACTCCGCGCCAGTCCTTATCACGGTGGGTGTTGTGACCATGGGTATTACGCTCACAAATTTTGCACAAACCGCCATTGCCCTGTTTAGCATAAAATCCAATTTTAAATTTATGGTCAGATATGTAATTGCCGTCGTTGCGCTGGTGGTTTCACTGACGCTGGTAAGCAACTTATTCTACCCAAACGCCAACCCATACTTTTACATTCCATCCAGTTTTCTCGCGGAGCGGCAAAACGTCCGCCCAGTTTCGCTCAACCGTGCGCAGGCGCTTGTTCGAGCATTTCTATTTGATAATATTGCCGCCCCAAGCCCGCTGCTCGCCAATAGGGATATTCCATTTACTCAATTCCGCTTCTATCGGGCAGAGGACTATACGATCAGCCAGTATAGTACTTCACTACAGGCCATCACCGGGATAATCTGGCTTGCCTTCTTGGCAGTTGCAGTTATTTTCCTTTTTAAAGATTTCAAGTCTCTCAACCCAAGGCTGACGCTTTCGCTTGTGGGATGCGTCTTGTTCAACCTGTTGTTCCATCTGAGGTACGGAAAGGAATTATTTCTTTATTCTCCAAACTGGACATATGCCATCGTTCTTTTACTCGGCATTTCGTGGAGAAATCTCCTCACGCATAAATGGTTCCAATTTCTTTTGATCGCATTCCTGGCATTGTTGATGTTCAACAACATCACTTTGCTCCACACGATCATGAATATATCTGCCCAACATGTTCGATAATCAATTACTTCCTGGGTAGATATACCTCGAATTTGTCAAACCTTCTGATTTTATATTTGATATTCTCGTTGGGAGGGGATTCTTTCAACAGCAGGATATACGCCGCTTCCGAATCCTCACTGCAATCTGCAAGGCGGAAATGATATCGCCCGATCTGACGCGGAGTTCTAGACGGATCAATTGGATCTCTGGGATACAGCCACTCAATATCGTTAATATATTCTGACGGATGCATTTTCTGAGTAAACAACACATAAATATAGGAAGAGTATGTTGATTCGGTAAAGCAGATCGAAGAATTACCATTATCAGTTGCATACTCAATGGCGGGGATAATTCCCGCGTTAAATATGCCAGCAGCCCGTTTTCCATATTCCTCTCCATGATAGGCCCGCGTAAATAGAACAAAGCCAATAGACAAGGCAAGAGCCGTAATTGCGAGAGAGTATTTAATTCGCTTATCCAATTCGAAAACAAAGAGGGCAATGCAAAGCAGAATGGGAGTAAAAATGAAATTGAGGCGGGTAAGGTTTGTCGGGTGAATGACACCAATGGCAATAGATGCAATCATCCAGGCCAGCACGAGCCAACGCTCAACTTTCTTTTCAGCGCTTGATCTTAATGGGATTGTCAAAAAAAGTCCGATACATAAAAAGGGAAATGTGATCTTGTAAAAATACCCAAATGGTCTGACGTAATTCCACGGAAAAGCGTCCTCCTGCGACCAAAGCAATTTCAGCATAATACTAATATTTTCCGACATCGCACGCAGGGGCGAATTTCCGAAGACCGCAGCCATCGCTTCATAGCGCGCCTGCACCGGCAAATGTGGAACCGTAACCAGACCTAAATGTATCGTCTCAACATGGAATGTATTGACAAAGACAAACAAGGCGATTGGGAGGGACAGCACAAAAAAAACTGCAAAACCCGTGAATGCCTGTTTTACTGTGATCTGTTTTACATAAATCAATACAGGCACTGTGAGCAGCAGAAAGATCGGAACACCGACATAAGCCGTGCCATAAGCATACAAGGATAAGACAAAAAACAGGCATGCAAAAATAAACCAATGATTTTTCTGACCTGAAAAAAGCAACAATGTAAAGCCACATAAGAAAAGAAACGGCAGGATATTCGATTCAACCGCCCAGCGTGAGTTGACGATATGCCAGGGAGAAATTGCCATAAAGAACATGGCAATCAGCCCAAATTTTTCCCCGAGCATTTTTTTTCCTGCAAAATAAACAAGAGGAATCGACAAAATTCCAGCAGCAACCATGGGAAATCTTATCGACAGGGTATTTAAGCCTCTTAATGCGACCAGCGGAAGAATGAGATAGGCATAAAGTGAATTTTGCCCGCTGCCCCATGATATCAAGTGAACAGGATAAGACATTCCATTTCTATCAACCCCATAATTGAATAAATAATAAGCTTCGACCCCAATCGAGGCTTCATCTGGATTTAGACCAGGTGGAAGGTTGCCAAAACCCCATAACCGGGCAACTATCCCCACCGCGAAAATAAGAATAAAGAGTAAGTGCGGCTTAATTCGGGAAATGGCTATTGAGAGTTGATAAAGAACATTTCCCCAGAGTGACTTGTTCTTCATGATGTTGTTCCATTTATATGTGTTTTCTTTTTCCGAAAGCGAAAAATTTGCGCCGGTTAAATTCCATTGCGTATACAACAAGACGCCCGTCAACATTGTATTAATCATGGCCGCTGTAATTAATATTATTTCTTTAAATGGTTCAGTTTGCGGAAAGAGAAGAAATATTCCATAAACCAGTCCGGAAGTTACCTGGTACCCCAATGCAAGAAACCATGTCCCATTAATATAGAATGCCGCCAGGAACGCCAGCACATCAGCAAGGTAAAAATATCGGTCATGCATTTTAGGCAGAAAGAAAGGCATCAAGACAACGGACACAAGAGTGCTTAACACAATTATTTCCGAAGTAATTTTTTGTATTCTATGGGCATAGACAGCTACCCAAGCAATAGAAATGATAATTGTGGTAAATATGCCAATTTTTACAACTGTCGCGTATAGATCATTCGAGATAAACACATAAATATTTGGTGAAGAAAGAGTTAGAAATTGATACGAATTAGCCTGGTTAATATAAATGGCTAGTAACTCCAAAAAAGAACGGCCTGCCACCAAGGCCGGTATCATCATTATGATATAGATCATAGGTATGATCCCAAAGTAATACCAGGGGATGCGTTTTTTAACAGTTAAAAGTATAAGAAGGGGTAAAAAAAATACAGCCTGTGCTTTGAAAGAAAATGAAACCCCAAAAAAGATTATGGCAAGGAATGGTTGATCTTTTAGGAGGAAGTAAAGACTTATAAGTAGAAAACAGGAATAGATCGCGTCTGCCTGTCCCCAGTAGGCACTGTTCAGAAAAATGGTGGGAAGTAAAAGGAAGCCTGCTGAGCCCAGCAACGCAATAATTTTTTGAGGATGTTTGATTGCTATAATTTTATAAACCATAAGCGCATTTAGGAGGTCGAAGAGAATCGAAATAAGCTTAATGGATATTATTTTAGGGAGGAACGAACGAGTCATGGCAGCAAAACCCAAAAAGTACAAATAAGGCGGTGTATAGTTCGAGAAAGACTCCTTTAGAGAGGAAAATCCCATAAGCGCCATTTCATCATACCAATTGAATAAAAACCCCTTCATGTCAATAGACACGAATTCCAACCCGATATATCTCAACGTCATTCCAAACAACATTAAGAATAAGATAAAAAAAATGTTTACTCGTTGCTTCAACGCCAGACTCTCATTATTGTTATTCATTAGGAATGCATCGCTTTCTTTTATAAAAATTTGTAAATCATACGCACAACATCAGCGGGATTGGGACCGGGCTTTTTACGGTCCCTGCCGCCTTTCCCGCAAGCCTTAATTATGCACCCAGATTATCCACTTATGAGTGACAGACCACACCTGATTATCAACATAATAATAACTGGTTACATTCATTTCCTGCGCAGCATGATAGTTGTTTTTTATATAGTATATTACAGGCAACATGCCAGGATATTCCTTCCATTTTGACAGGGATTTTATCGGGGGAACAGAAGAAGGCTGGACATCAACAATTACCGGCTTCATTTCTTTAATCGCTGACAGGAATTCATTTCTCATTGGATTTGTCGCGTATTTACCATCCATAAAAGGGTATAGATAAATATATCTTGCAGGGGACGGGAACTTCATTACAAAATTGTATTCAACTTCGTTCCCCCAAAACAAAACCTCGGAATTTACGGGCACAACATCATACAATCGTCTCATATCATCCCATTCAGGGGATCTTCTGCTGCCGGTTAAGAAAAGATTGCCAGTTTCAAGTTTATCCACCATCACAGAGTAATATATCTGTAAATCTTTGATTAGCGGAACTGCTTGAAAAAGAACAATAATGCATAAGACGACCCATCCATACCGATTATAGAAATTGTTGTTTAGTTTCCGCAAAAAACTTTGGCCTGCCTCCATAAAAACACATAATAGAATCCCCAAAACTGGCAGCCAGGAAATAAAATAGTGAATATATCCCTGTCCAGAAAGGAGTGACAATACGACTTCAATGGGTGTCAAGAGTATAAGAAACCGCACAAGGAAATGGTCTTTTGCGGGAAGGATGTTTTTTTTGTAGAATAAAATCAATGCGGCCCACGTGGCTAATCCAACAACATTGATCAACCCCAAAACCCTGAACGAATCGAAAAAAGCGCTTAAATATTTTGTGTCGCTTCCGGAATAATAAAAGTTGTAAACAATAACATCATTCAGCATGTCGCGAATTGCGTTTTGGCCCCAAAAATAAAACAACACAATCGCCAGTGTTAGAACCAGCCCGCTGGACAACACCGCCAAGGCTTGAAAATGTTTGGTTCGATCCTCCTTTTTCAACATGAACATTTCCCATAAGATTGTCAAATAAATTCCCGCCAGCGGAGAGATCAAATTGGGGCGCAGCAGGATGCACAAACCAGCAAATACTCCAATAAAGAAAAATTCTCCCGTGCCTGGCATGTTCTTTCTTCTGCGAAGAAAAAGATATATTTGCGCCATATACAATAAAAGCGCATATTCTTCCACGTGATTCCCCCCTCCAAACTGCGTGGTAAATACATTTCCTAATGCCAATACCCAGGATGCGGAACCGACAATGGCGATTGACGCAGCAAACCTGTTCCGCATCAAGGAAAAGCCAAGCATTGCCGAAATTGTCAAGAAAAGTATTTCTATAAACCATACCCCCCAATATGATTCCTTAAATAAAAAAAGTCCCAGCGCGTTAATATAATAAATTAAGGGACCCTTATGATCCCAAAAATCCAGATAAGGGATTTTTCCTTCAAGGACCCCCTTGCCAATGTAAAGAAAAACCCCGGAATCGCGATGTGGAATTGGCTGAAGCGCGGGGGATACCGGCACTAAAACGATAAAACACAATAAAAACAAAATCAACTTAATTGATATATTGCCAAAGTAGTTATTATGTTTCATGCTATCCCATGTACAAAATTTTAGCGGTTTCCGTGCTCTTTCGCGCAGGTCTTTTCCAACACCTATTTTAACGTGAAAACTGTTCAATAATGCCTTGCGCCATACTTCCTCTGAAGTATGGCGCAAGTGTCCCCTGGCATAAGAAGCTCAAAATAATTATGGTGCAATGGTAGATACTAATCCATCATTTCCTTTTCCCCTTCAACTCATCGCGCAGGATCAAGCTCAGCACAACGCTCACGAGGCTGATGACGATACTGCCGAGAAGCGCAGACCAGAAACCATCCACAGTCAGGCCGAGGTTGAAGGCCTGTCCGATTGCGCTGGTGAGCATCAACACGATGGTGTTAATGACAATCGTAAACAACCCAAGAGTGAGGATGATAAATGGAAAAGCGAGAAGTTTAAGGATGGGCCGCACCAGGGCATTCAGCAATCCGATGATAAGCGCCAGCCACAATAAGCCGGTCCATTTGCCCTGAAAATTAATACCTGCCACAAACTGAACTGCGACGTACAATGCGATCGCGTTGATCGCCCAGCGGAGGAAAAACTTTGTCATTCAAACTCCTTTTTGATACGTCGTTGCGAGGGCGGTAGTCCGGAGCAATCTCCATCACAACGATGAGATTGCTTCGTCGCTTCACTTGAACTTGCGTACTGACGCAAGGGCCGCTCCTCGCAATGACGAAATATATTATCAATACGAGAGAAGAGTTACAAAGTTGCTTGCATCCAGATCAGGGTGCGTAAGGATTTAAATCCTGCGGCGAGAATCGCGCCGTCGAATTCGGTGGATGGGAATTCCAAGGATATTCTTGGATAAAAAGGAGACAGGTCGCGCCGCGCCTGTAAAAGAAGCGCAGTCAACGCTTCGGGGTCGGACCGATCACTGATCGCCGGGTAAAGAGATTCGCCACGCCCATCGGGAATCCATGCGAGCGCGGCTTCCATACGGTCATTTCTGACAGCCGTCCATTGACGGACGTTCATGTCAACGAATAATAGATACAGCCAGTTCCAGAGACCCGGCCGAAGGGAAGCGAATGTCCAGTTACGGTGCCAGGCCAAAAGGTCAGGGTAGAGGCGGGAAAGCCAGTTGAGTTGAGTCTGCCAATCGCGTGGATGTCGGTTTGTGATGGCGATGTCAGTTTTCAAAGTCGGGGCATAAGAGTCGGTCACTGCCTGCCAGGAAGTGCGGCGGGCGCGTTCGACAAATCCGAGTTTGGCGTAAAGCTCGATTGCGCCGGGATTATCGTCGCGGACATGCAGCCAGATATTGCTTACTTTTTTCTCATGCGCATGACGCATGGCTCGTTCGGTGAGCGCGCGGGCAATGCCATTGCGGCGGTGATCCGGGTGGACAGCCACATTGGCGATGAGATAAACGCGGTGTTTGCGGTTTCGAAATGGGACAAGGCTGGCATTGCCGATGATCTTTCCATTTTCCTCCCAGATGTACCCCGTGAGCGGCAGGGACGTGGACTCAGCGGCGCGATTCGCCCACCGCAAAAACGAGTTGTCTTTGCCGGCGCGGCGCATATCCTGCACGTAGCGTTTGCCCTCATTGTCCATTGTGTTGGAGAAACACATCTCGATCAAGTCAGCGACTGCGGGCAGATCGCGCAATATGCTGAGCGGACGTAAGTTGGCGTGCTGCTCTGCGCGCGCAGAGATGGTGAAAGATGCCATGTGGATATTATAGCCCCATATTTATAAAGCATTTCTGTTTTCCATTGTACTTGAGTTTACTGTTGGCGACTGTTAATTACAGCTAAACTTACCATTTGACAACAATTTCACTAAATCATCTTTACTGTGCGGTTCACATCGCGGTATGCGATATCGATTCCATTTATCTTCTCGTTTATATTGGGCCCGCAATGCTCCTTTATAGTTCTCGCCATCCAGTACACGCTCTACAATCTCCTTGCCTTCACCAACACCACCAGGTAAACAATAAAAATTAATTGAGTCAATCTCTATTCCGAGTTCACTACTCAGCCTTTGTTTGCTATTCTTTACTTCCCATCGAAACTCGTTCTCGGGATTACTGAGTTTTTCAAGTTCATCATAATAACGGTGAGTTACTGAGTGTGGAATGAACTCGATTAAGTCCTCTCCTCTTTTCGTCTTGAGGCTCTTCAATCCCCTGATTTCATTCCAGGTCATGAGCGGGCCTTTTCCTTCTGTCCATTTGGGCGGTGGTTCTCTTTCACTTTCTTGAGATGGAATTTCACCTGTTGGAATACAAAGTGTAGCCTTGAAGTCAAACATATTCGCTGTTAACAATGGACATACATTTACAAGAAAATTGTGATATGCGTCATCGAATGTGAACACAATCTGCTTAGAGAGTGTTTCTTAAGTCAATTTGTGGCTAATTTCAACATGCGGCGAATGCTGGCGATATAAACTACTGACTCGCTAGACGAAACGGTATGTTCAAAATCACGCGAGAGACGACGATAACGACCCAGCCAACCAAAGGTT
>JACRBH010000238.1 GCA_016234535.1 Chloroflexota bacterium | reverse complement strand
TAAGTTAATACTATGAAAAATGGAGACTATTATGCTTCGTAATATATTGGTGCGGGTTGTTGTGTTATCTGTGTTGCTGTTAGGGACTTCCTGTGCGCCGTCCGGGCCTGCCATCATGGTGGATGTGTCTGCCTCAGCGGCTCGTGTCGGTGATACGGTGACAATACCCATTAAGGTTGAGAATATCGCTGACCTAACTGCGGTTGAGGTTCACCTGTCTTTCGGCCCCGGCGTGCTGGAAGTTGTGCAGTTGAATGACGGCGGTTTTATTCAGGTTGATTTTGCCGTTCAGAACACCTTCGATAATACAGCAGGCACAATTGATTATGCGGTGGCGCAAATCAACCGTCCGCCGTCCAATGGCAGCGGCGTTTTGTTCGAGATTGTTTTTCGCGCGAAAGCCGCAGGAGAATCACTCGTCAGTTTTCGCGAGATGCCGGCCGTTCCGACGGGCGCACTTTTATCCGATTCGAATGGGACGGCGATACTGGCCACGTTGACTGAAGGAAAGGTGAGCGTAGGCCAGCCTTAGTATTATCCTGCCAGCCAAATTGAAGGTTCTTCTTGACACTGTCAGAAGGGGAAGATAATCAGTAGTCATTCTGCAATCCTTCCATGATAATGAAAGCGGCACATTTGAAGTGCCGCTTTCATTATCATAGGAGACTTATACATGACTATTCCTGCCGAACTTGCAGAATCGACTCTTTTAGGGGAGTATGCCTACGAAAAACGCCCTGTGGAACACGGGTATGCGGGACGCACACTGCATATCAATTTGGAGAACAACACCTTCCGCGAAAAACCTGTCACACAACAGATGAAGGACTTGTTCACTGGCGGGCGCGGATTTGCGCTCAAGCTGTTGTGGGATGCGGTCACGCCTGAAACAAAATGGAACGACCCGCAGAATGAACTGGTCATTGCCAATGGACCTATTTGCGGCATCACGGCGTATCCGGGCAGCGGCAAATCCACGGTGGTGACGTTGAGTCCGCTGACGGAGAATGTCATCGACAGCAATGTTGGCGGATACTTTGCGCCTTTCCTGAAATTCTCTGGCTTCGATGCGCTGGAGATTCAAGGCAAGGCCGCCGAGGATGTGGTCATCTTTATTGACGGGGATACTGGCAGGGTGACGATTGAGTCCGATCCGCTTGAAGCGCTGGATTCGCATGAGATTGGCAACCAGCTCACGGCGCGATATGGAGGCGATGAAAAAGGCCGGCGCGGAATCTCCGTGCTGTCGGCTGGTCAGGCGGCGGAGCATATCCGCTACGCGTTGATCAACTCCACCTGGTACGATGTGCGCCGCAAGGAAGCGCGTTTCAAACAGGCGGGACGCGGCGGCGCGGGGCGAGTCTTTCGTGATAAAAAAATCAAAGCCATCGTTGTGCGCTACACTGACATGGGCGGCGACAAAAACGGAGTGGCGGATATGGCGCTCATCCGCAAGGCGGGGCAGCGCATCAACAAAGAGATCGCAGATTTGGATGACAAGCAAAATCAGATGCGCAAGATCGGGACGGCCAACATCGTTGAAGTGATGGATCACTTTGATTTATTGCCGACTCACAATTACAGATACGGTTCGCATCCTGACACACATTTGATTGATTCGAAAGTCTGGAAGGAATCCTTCACTCAGGGATTGCCCGATGGCTGCTGGCTGGGATGCACCATGAGCTGCTCGCATGGCGTGGATCATTTTCCGCTCAAAACTGGACCGTATGCCGGGCAATGCGTTCTGGTGGATGGTCCTGAGTATGAAGGCGCGGCGGGGCTCGGCTCGAACATCGGTAACTTTGATCCGCAAAAAGTTTTGGAACTCAACTTTTATTGCGATACCTATGGCGTGGACAGCATTTCATTTGCGAATTGCGTTGCATTTGCGATGGAATGTTACGAAGAAGGTTTCATTACCAAGGAGCACACTGGCGGATTGGAATTGAATTTTGGCAACGGCTCTGCCGCGCTGGAACTCCTGCATCAAATGGCGCGCGGCGATGGCTTCGGCGTGATCGTCGGTCAGGGCATTCGCTACATGAAGGAACTGTTCGTAAGGGAATACGGCGCTGACCCAAAATTTATCCATGACATTGGCATGGAAATGAAGGGCATGGAAATTTCGGAATATCTCACCAAAGAGTCTTTGGCTCAGCAGGGCGGATACGGCATGGCGACCAAAGGTCCGCAGCATGATGAGGCGTGGCTGATCTTCATGGATCAGGTGCAGAATCTTTTGCCATCGTTTAAAGATAAAGCGGAGGCTTTGCATTACTTCCCAATGTGGCGCACATGGTTCAGCCTGCACGGACTGTGCAAACTTCCGTGGAATGATATTTCACCCGAAAATAACAAACAGACCAAAGAACCTGCCAAAGTGGAAGAGCATGTTGAAAACTACGCGTGGATTCATGAAGGCGTGACTGGCAAGCCGACCAAGGTTGAAGATTTGCTGAATCAATCCGAACGCGTATACAACTTCCAAAAAGTATTCGCCCTGCGGATGGGGCGTGTCGGCCGCAAACATGATTTCCCGCCATACCGCGCCATGGGACCTGTCACCGCGGCGGAATATGAATCGCGTCAGGATCGCTACGATGAACAGCTCAAACGCTTGGTTGAAATTGACCCTGCGGGTTTATCCACAAAAGAAAAGATGGCGCATTTGCGCAAGTATCGTGAAGGTCAATATGAGCAATTGATGGATGCCGTCTATCAACGCCGCGGCTGGGATGCGAACAGCATTCCCACGCCTGAAAAATTGCGCGAGCTGGGCATTGACCTGCCCGAAGTGCTTGAGGTTGTGGAGCAGGCGAAGAAGAAAGTTTAGTGCATGGATCCACTGTATAAAAACAAGCAGTAACAATTCTTAATATGAATGACGTCGTTGCGAGGCGAAAACAATAGCGCCTCGCAGTGACATGTTGAGAAGTGCTAAACAGACAGGCAAAACCTGCCTGTTTTTTTTATCCATGTTTAGGGGATTGTGGTTGTTTTGTAAAAATTGGTTAAATCAGTGACATTTTGTAAGAATTGGACAGAATCACTCATCTTTATCTAAGATAGTAGTCTTATATTTATTTTAAACAAATCACTTCCCATCGCAATCTGAAAATTTATTAAAACTGTCGTGTACGCCCTTCCTAATTTTCAAAAGGAAAAGCGCATGAGTGACTTATCGGTTTCAAAGTTTGAATTATGGCGGGGGCGCATCAGGGGAGTTCTCACACGTCTGCGGCGCGGACTTCCTTTCGGCTCTGGCATTTTGGCTGCGCTCCTGGCTTTCGTTTTTTATAACCTCCTGTTTATTAAACCAAATCAATTGACCGTTAGCGATGTGAATGATTCTGTTGCAAACGCGATGGCTTCCGCCACTCCGCCGGCTGCGTATTCTTCAACTGTCTATCAGATCATTCGCCCGTCGCTGGTTTTGATTCAGGTGGAGGAAACCCATAAGAACGCTGAATCAGATCACGGCTTGGGAAGCGGCGTCGTAGTCGACTCGTTTGGAAATATTCTTACCAGCCTGCACGTTGTTGCGGGGGCCACAGGCATCAAAGTCACATTTGCGGATGGCACCGAATCAGAAGCGGAGATTGTCCTTGAACAACCCGAGAATGATATTGCGGTGATTCAGGCCTTGGACACACCGCTTGTTCTTGTTCCGGCCATACTGGGGAATCCCAATTCGATGCGGGTCGGCGACGAGGCTTTTGTGGTGGGGAATCCGTTCGGCTTATATAGCTCGATGAGCGCGGGAGTCATTTCGGGCTTTGACCGAGTTTTTCATCTTACAAATAGCAACATCGAAATTCACGGCATGATCCAGGTGGATGCGGCCATTAACCCCGGCAATTCGGGCGGGCCATTATTGAACCGCGACGGGTTTGTCATTGGGATTGTGACAGGCATCGTAAACCCCACGGAAGATAATTTCTTTGTCGGCATTGGCTTTGCCGTGCCGATCATGACTGCGGTCGGCGCAATGGGCTCTCCGCCGTATTAGTGCTTTGAAATCGGATTGCGGACTTTAGTCCGCCTTTTATTGAAGAAGCGGACTGAAGTCCGCAATCCAAATGCCGTATTAAAGGAGATGACAAATGGACTCAAACTTAAATAGCAAACTGCCGATGGAACGATTGTTGTATGAAGTGAAGAAGGTCATCGTTGGTCAGGATCATTTATTGGAACGATTGATCGTCGCTTTGCTGGCGCGCGGACATATTCTTGTGGAAGGTGTGCCGGGTCTGGCGAAGACAATGGCGATCAAGACGCTGGCGGATGCAATTGGCGGCGAATTCAAGCGCATCCAATTTACGCCCGATCTTGTCCCTGCCGATCTGATAGGGACTCGCATCTATAACCAAAAGACGGGTGAGTTCAATACTTCGCTTGGGCCTGTGTTTACAAACTTATTGTTAGCCGATGAAATTAATCGCGCGCCCGCCAAAGTGCAAAGCGCATTGCTCGAAGTGATGCAGGAAAAGCAGGTGACGATTGGACGCGAGACTCACAAAGTGCCGAGCCCGTTCCTTGTGCTGGCGACTCAGAATCCGATTGAAACGGAAGGAACGTATGCACTGCCCGAGGCACAGGTGGACCGCTTCATGCTTAAGGTGTTGGTTGGTTACCCAACCCAAACAGAGGAGTTTGTCATCGTTGAGCGCATGACAAGCGCTTTATCCGAAGCGCAAAAGATTATCACCACCGATCAATTGATTGGGCTCCAGAAAACAGTTGACCAGGTGTATGTCGACCCGGTGCTGATGGAATATGCAGTGAAGATCGTCACTGCCACGCGCAAGCCAAAGGATGTGGGGCAGGGTGACCTTGAACGATACATCATGTTTGGCGCAAGTCCGCGCGCTTCGATCAATTTGATTCTGACTGCGCGCGCGCTGGCATTTGTCCGTGGGCGGAATTATGTGCTTCCGCAGGATGTGCTCGATATGGCGCTGGATGTGATCCGTCATAGACTGGTGCTGACTTATGAAGCCCTCTCCGACAATATAACCAGCGATGATTTGCTGACAAAAATCCTTGACCGTATTCCAGTGCCCGTGGTGCC